>CAZXRL010000038.1:0-4954 GCA_964643275.1 uncultured Candidatus Brevefilum sp. | reverse complement strand
TCCGCAACCCCTACCGGATGGCTTTCGATCCCGGCGGTGAAAACGATCTCTTCCTGGGCGACGCCGGCCAGGAACTCTGGGAGGAAGTCTCCATTGTGATCGCGGGTGGGAATTACGGCTGGAATGTGCGTGAGGGCATCCATTGTTTCAGCACTGCGAACCCCGGCAACCCGAACGCCATCGCCGATTGTCCAACCGAGGATCCTGAGGGCAATCCCTTGATCAATCCCATTATCGAATTCCCCAACACCAAACACCCCGCTGGTGGCCTGGGGTCCACGGTCGTCGGCGGTGTGGTCTATCGCGGGACCGCGCTGCCCGCCTGGGATGGGAAATACATCTTTGGGCAATGGAGCGTGAATTTCCAGCCGCCGCAGGGCAGCCTCTTCGCGGCAACCCAGCCGGCCAGTGGTGAGGACGGATTATGGCGTTTTGAACAGGTCCGGATTGCGGAACGCGAAGGCGGCGAGCTGGGCGAGTTCCTTCTGGCGCTGGGGCAGGATTCTGCGGGTGAAGTCTATGTGCTCACCTCCAGTTCATCCGGCCCCAGCGGGAACACCGGCATCGTCTATAAACTCATGCCGGTTGAAAATGAATAGGCAGGCTCCTTAACTCATAAGAGACACGCAACATGATTGCGCGTCTCTTTTTCGTTACCAGATCGTCAACCTCTTACTTGAGCAGATGGGCTTCCAGCCGGATATCCACAGCGGCCAGGGCTTTGGAGACCGGGCAATTCTTTTTCGCGCCTGAAGCAAAATTCGAAAACTCATCCATGGTGATATCCTTCACCCTGGCTTTGCTCACCAGCTTGACCCCGGCGATGGCAAACCCTCCATCGCCTTTTTCCATCGAAACACTGGCTTCCGTGCGGATCTCCTCAACGGTATACCCCGCTTTGCTCAGATCAGCGCTGAGGGCCATCGAGAAACAACCCGCGTGCGCCGCAGCGATCAATTCTTCCGGGTTGGTGCCCTTTCCCTCCTCAAACCGTGAGGAAAATGAGTACTGCCCTTTGAAAGCGCCGCTGCCCAGTTCGAGATTTCCCTTCCCGTCCTTCAGGTCACCCTGCCAGACGGCTTCCGCTGTTCTTTTGATCATTTTATTCTCCTTATTTTTATGTTAATTTCCAAGCTTTTTTATAAGGATACCGCCTTTTCATAAGAATGATATTAGACTATTATAGTCCGATTTATTGGAGGGTTATAATCAAGCCGGGTCAGGAATTCCTAAAATCGTTTCGGACGTAAACAGGCGGTTCAATCCTCCCCCCAGTCAAAGGCCGGGATCGTCAGCCATCCCTCAGTCATTTCAAAGGCATAATACGGCAGCCAGAGCAACCCGAACAATTCCGTGAAGATATCTTTTTTAAACGGCGAAACAGGCAGCTCAACAACTTCGTCAACAACACCGTCCCACCGGTCGGAGACCTTCTGCAGCTCTGCCAACAGGTCGGTCTCCATTTTCTTCATTTCTTCTTCAACTTTTTTAATATCCTTCTCGCTGGATTCCAGAGCTGTCCTGGCCTTGCTCGTCATCCGGCGCTTGGTCAAAGAGGTGGAAATACTCCTGCGCCTTCCCACGAACATACCAACAACATTCTCAATCCCCTTGCCAACCTCTTCCAGCCGCCGATGACCGAGTTCCGCTTTATCGCGCTCAAATTCACTGGTCTCTTTCTGGAGGCGGTCTTCCAGCTTATCCAGCAGCTTTTCATACCTGGCTTCAACGGCCTGCATTTCCTCATTCTTCTTTTCCTCGGCCGCTGCCTTGCACTGATCTCGGAACGCCTCTTCAGACATTTCCGGCGCAGCAACCACGCCAACAGCTTCGTTCATCCTCAGGTTCAATGTCCGGGTGCGATAGATCCAGTCCTCAAAATCTGTTTTCAAGCTGCTCACATATTTGCTGTCACCAATTGCCAGGTTGTCCAGCGGCTCATAACTTGCGTCCTGTTCCGCTGAAGCTTCAAGATGGTCAAGATCCAGGGGCTTTGCCATAAAATTCTCCCACCGCACCAGACCCTTGTGCTTCAACCCCTCAACCTGAACGGTGAATACTTCTTCATGGCTGATGTTATACTTCCGCTCCAAATAGACAACCCGCGCCTGGCCGACAAGGGCAGGGCGATAGAGCGTGCGCGGCATTGGTCCGTCCCCTACCAGAGATTTTCCCGATTCCTGCAAAGCCGCCGCCGGGCCTTTCTCAAGGGGCATATAAAAAACCGGGATCGATCCGGAGACAGCTGGCCGGACGTTCTGCCCCAGAGCAAAACCCGCATCCTGAGCTTTCTTATCTGGGGATAATTTCTGCCGGCATGCGACTGTGCGTCCGCCAGGGCATTTAACGCCGGAATTTGGGAACGGGTCAGAGGGCCGGGGAGGTAATTTAACGCCCAGCGGGTGTGGAAGACCTGCGGCTCGGCATCGTGGACGTTATGAAGCAGAAATACCCGCTTATCCAGTAAGGAGATCATCCGGTCGAAGGACCGCCGGTTCACGCCGGGCGCAGCGCCTTCTAGCCCATCCAGCAGGCGGGCTTTATCCTGTTCGGTCTGCAACTTGCCGATCATCCATGTGCCGGCATTGGATAAAGCTTTATAGTCGATATCAACCGGGTTCTGAGTCGCCAGGATCAGGCCCACACCAAAGGCGCGGGCCTGCTTGAGCATCCGTAAAATAATGCCCTTGCTGGGTGGGTTCGCCACCGGTGGCAGATAGCCCGCGACCTCATCAAAATACACCAAGGTCCTTAGGCTGCTGGCGCCCTTTTGTGTCCGCATCCAGCTTTCGATAGCCGTATAAAGCAAGGTAATAAAGAACATCCGCTCTTCGTCGTTCAAATGCGCCAGATAGAACACGCTGTGGCGGGGTTTTCCCTCAGGCGTGAACAGGATGCTGCCCACTTCCAAAGGCTGCCCTTCCAGCCAGGTCTGAAATCCGGGCGCGGCAAGGAAATTATTAAGCAGCATCGCCAACCCGAAACGGTCCTTTTCAGGATAGAACTGGTCCAGCGAAAACACACCCAGCTTGTCAAAAGGCGGCGATTGGACATGGGCAATGAGGGTTGCCATATCCAGGTCTTTTTTGGCCTGCCAGGCGTATTCGAAAATATTCGAAAGGAGGATATGTTCTCTTGCCTGGACGGGGTCAATGTCCTTCATGCCGACCAGACCCAGGATCGCCGTGACCGTGCTGGAGATCTCCTCCCTCAGGATCTCTTTATTCCCTTCCCAGGGAATATCCGGCGCGGAGAGTGAAGCCAGGATGCTGACGGGCAGTCCGGCATCGGAGCCGGGGGTATAGACCGCAAAATCAACGGAATCCCTGAGCGCTTCAAGGTCTGGCTTTCCCAGCCCATAAGAGTCGAGACCGTTTTTCCAGAGCGATGCTGCTTTCTCCGCCGCAGCTTCCACTGTGATTCCGTCCCTTCGGGCGGCATCCTGGTCCACCCAGGGATGGAAATCCTCAGGCAGGAGGTCTGGAAAATGGAGCAGCAGGTTGGTCAGGTCACCTTTTGGATCCACCGCAATTGCCGGGATGCCTTCCAGGGCCGCTTCTTCCAGCATGATCACGCCCAGGCCCGTCTTCCCGGAACCGGTCATGCCGGTGATCACCCCATGGGTGGTCAGGTCATCCGGATCGTAAATTACACGGTCCTCGCCCATCTTGCCGGCTTTGAGGTCATAGGTCTTGCCAAGATAGAACTTGTCGGATTTTCCGGACATCATACCTCCTGTGGTCTTTTGGATAGTAATAGTATACAACATCCAAAAAGGCAATAGACTTCAAAGAGCTGGGCGATGGCGTAGGTTATCAAGCCTTAAAAGAAGACTCTGGAAAGTTATCTCTAAATCCCGGTTACAGAGAAAAGCAATCTGTAAAAACCTCCATGAAGCCCCCGCGGACTAAAAAAGACTGCGGCAAACGTCCGCAGTCTTGATTGTTCAAACAAGGAAAGTTCACGAACGCCAGATCCCACTCCGCCGGGGGATCACTTCTTCGGCGGTGATAAAGGCCTCCGGGTCCAGTTCCAGCGCCAGGGCTTCCACATTCTCCGCATCCTTTCGGCGGACGCTGCAATCGATCATCATGAAACTGCTCACCCTCCCCCGGGCCGGGATTTCGGTCACGCCATAGCCATGATCACGCAACGCGTCAGCAATTTCGGTGCTATGCTCTTTACTGATAATGTTGAAATGCGTAAAGCCGATCGCCAGGCGTTTTTCAATTGCCATCCCGATCACTGTCCCGGTTGCGAACCCTGCTGCATAGCCAATGATATTCAGCGGGTTTTCCAGATTCGTCAGAACGGAACCGATCACCATCACGAAAATTACGGATTCCACAAAGCCCAGGATCCAAGAGGCTGCCTTTTTCCCGCGTAACGTAAACATGAAACGCAGAGTGTCCAAGGCAATATTGATCATCCGGGCAAAGAAGATCCCAAATGCCGTCAGCCAGGCGGCGGGTGAAAGCAGGATATCCATAAAAACTACTCCTCGAGTTTGCCGTTCCGCTCATGGATGCCGTTCTGGATCGCGGGCACATACAACTGATCCACATACTCCTTCAACATCCGGCGAGTACTGAATTGACCGCCCAGCGTACGGATATTTTCCTTGATCCGGGCAATCCATTCGGCTGGCAGGTTATCTGCGGAACGCTGTTCGTAGTACAGCGGGATGATCTCATTTTCCAGCGTTGCATACAGAGCCAGCGCGTCCCTCTCATCCTGGACATCGGCGTCAACGGGCTCTGGGGAATCCTCGCCGATTGCCCAGCCGTTGTGGCCGTTATAACCCTCCCGCCACCAGCCGTCCAGAACTGAGAAATTCAACACACCGTTCAGGGCTGCTTTCATCCCGGACGTACCGGAAGCTTCCCGGGGACGCCGCGGCGTGTTCAGCCACACATCAACTCCCTGCACCAGATAGCGGGCGATATTCATATCA
>CAZXRL010000037.1:8942-18422 GCA_964643275.1 uncultured Candidatus Brevefilum sp. | reverse complement strand
GGCCTTGGGATGCTCGTCCACCTTGAAAATCTTGGGATCGCCCTTGCGTTGGGGAATGGAGACCGGCAGGATCTCCTCAGCCGCTTTCCCTGAATCAATGGCGGCAATCGCCCGCTGGTGGCTGGCCAGGGCAAATTCATCCTGCGCTTCCCGGGGGATGTCCTTTAGTTCGGCGATGTTTTCTGCCGTTAATCCCAGGGGGTTTGCACCGTAAAGGTCCTCCATCCGGGGGTTGACCATCCGCCAGCCCAGGGTGGTGTCGTGGGCGGTCAGATCACCCACCGGGCGGCCAGGCCGGGGCAGGACGAACGGGGCGCGGCTCATGCTCTCAACCCCGCCTGCGATGAAGACCTCACCGTCCCCAGCGCGGATGGAACGGGCGGCCGTATTGATCGCGGTCAGGCCGGAAGCGCACAACCGGTTAAAGGTCACAGCCGGGATCTCAACCGGCAGCCCTGCGAGCAAGGAAGCCATCCGCGCAACATTGCGGTTATCCTCGCCCGCCTGGTTGGCGCAGCCAAGATAAACTTCTTCGATCAGATTCGGATCAAGCTGATTGCGTTTGACGAGGGTTTTGATCACCAATGCCGCCAAATCATCTGGCCGGACGGCTGCCAGCGCACCGCCCAGATTGCCAATGGGGGTCCGAATAGCGTCAATAATCACTGCTTCTGGCATGGGGCTCGCTCCTCTGATCCGTGGATTAAGTTCGATTTTACCACTGAGCTACGTTATCCTCAGATCGGGATAGTTTCTTTTGGACCCCTTTGGGGTTACTCGTCCCACCTCAGGGCAATCGCAAAGTGGAATGAATAACACTGCTGATGATAATTGTGACTTATTAGCTCTTCCTTTGCATCCTGTGGATGCGCCACCTGAGTATTTTGAGGAGTTGGTATATCAGAATTATCTCTGAGGATCCAGAAATACCTTAAAAAGGAGTTCTTGTTTGGGCTTCCCAAGGTGCTTTGTTCTGCACCTTGTAGGTGTTTAGACTTCCCCTCCAGGAGAAGGCAAAAAGAATAATGGCGATAGCCCACACCTTGCGGGCAATCTGCTTCGTTTCAAGTGGACAGGTGCCCACAGGGCGGGATGGGGTGATCTCAGGGAGCAGTTTCGTCGGTCATGCATGGTGAGAGGCTACACAGCGGCCGAACCTATGTGACAAACTTCAGAAAATTGGGACAGGCCCCTCGGGAATTGTCATATAATTGACCCTCAAACCGATGATCGGATTTGGTAACCCTATTGGACAGGCGGCAGTTATGAGCGGGAACGGACACTATCAGCGGGTCGTGATCAAGGTCGGCACCTCCACCCTGACAGAGGGCGGAAAGCAATTATGCCTGGCGCGGATGGTGGACCTCGTCCGGCAGATGACGGCCATCCACGAGACGGGAATCTCAGTCGTACTGGTGAGTTCCGGCGGGATTGCCGCGGGGCGGGAGATGATGGCCTATCCCGAGTTACCCCATTTCCTGCCTGCCAAACAAATGCTAGCCGCTGTCGGGCAGCCGCGGTTGATGGCGATCTATACCCAGCTTTTTGCCCTTTACCAGCAGCAGATTGCCCAGGTGCTCCTGACCCGTGATGATTTGGCAGACCGGCGGCGTTATCTGAATGCCCGTAATACCCTTGAAGCCCTGCTGGAATATGGGGTGATCCCGATTATCAATGAAAATGATACGATTGCCACCGAGGAGATCCGGTTCGGCGACAATGACAACCTCTCCGCTCTGATCGCCAATGTCCTTGAGGCGGACCTGCTCCTGCTGTTGACGGATCAGGACGGGGTGTTCTGGCAGGACCCCAGGACGAACCCGGACGCTGAACAGGTCAGGCGGCTTGATCAGGGACCGATCCCTCCTGAACTGCTGGCAGGAGCGGGGGATACCCGCAACGGCCTGGGCTCGGGCGGGATGGCCAGCAAACTGAGTGCCGCGGAACTGGCGCGCCACAGCGGCGCTGCGGTCGTGATCGCAAACGGAAGCGCTGACCGCGCGATTCTCAGGATTGTGCTGGAAAACGAGGAGCTGGGGACGTATTTCAGCCCGCTGGCAACGCATCTGGAGAGCCGCAAGCGTTTTCTGCTGGCCGGGAGCGCGGAAGCCAGCGGGCAGGTACGGATCGACAGGGGGGCAGTGGGAGCGCTCAGGCAAGGGGGCAGTTTGCTCCCTGTGGGTGTGGTTAAGCTGGTGGGAGATTTTTCCCGCGGTCAGAGCGTGACCGTGGTTGATCCTGAAAACCGTCAAGTTGCCGTGGGATTGTGTAATTATAGCGCGGAAGATGTACGGCGGATTGCCGGGAAACAATCCGACCGGATTGAGGGAATTCTGGGCTATGCTTACGGTGCAGAGGTAATCCACCATGACAATCTGGTCTTGCTGTAGGCGGCTGGAGGAGGAAATATGCTGGATTTGATGAGAATGGCCTCAGAAGCCCGCAGAGGCGCGGACCGCCTGCGCGGGGCTTCCCGCAAGGAAAAGGACCGGGCAATCCTTGCCCTGGCTGAATTGATCATTGCCCAAAAAGAGTTATTGATCCGGGCAAATGAGAAGGACCTGGCTCTGGCGGAGGAGGCCGGGCTGACACCCGCCCTGATCGACCGGCTGAGGCTGGATAGCGGGCGGCTGGAGGGCATTGCCGGTGACCTGCGGACAGTCGCGCGCCTGGAAGACCCGGTCGGGCAGATCTTTGACCGGAAAACCCTTCCCAATGGCTTGCAGGTGCATAAACAGCGTGTCCCGCTCGGCGTGCTGGCTGTGATCTATGAGTCGCGGCCGAATGTCACGGTGGATGTTGCCAGCCTGGCGCTCAAATCCGGCAACGCCGTGATCCTGCGGGGGGGCAGCGAGACCCTGAACTCCAACCGCGCCCTGGTTTCGGTCGTCCAGGAGGCATTGCTCGAAACGGGCCTTCCCATGGAAGCTGTGCAGTTCATTGATTCCCCAGACCGGGCGCTGGTCATGGAGCTTTTGGGAATGTATGAGCAGGTGGATATGCTAATCCCGCGGGGCGGGGCCGGCCTGCACAAGTTCTGCCGGGAGAACAGCCGCATCCCGGTGATCACTGGGGGGATCGGAGTTTGCCACCTTTATGTGGATGAAAGCGCCGATCAGGAAGCGGCCCTCAGGATCGTGCAAAACGCCAAAGTCCAGCGGCCCAGCGTTTGCAATGCACTGGATACAGTCCTGCTTCATGAGGGGATTGCAGCGGCGTTCCTCCCGGAAATGATCGTTCGCTTGCAGGAAGACGGCGTCAGCTTTAAGCTTGACCCCCAGGCGTGGGCCGCCCTGGGGACGACTGGATTTCCAGAGGAAGTTGTGTCCCCCGCCGGACCGGAGGATTTTGATACCGAGTGGCTGTCGCTTGTGCTGGGTGTGCGGGTAATTGCCGGGCTTGATGAAGCGATTAGACATATTCAAACCCACAGCACCGGCCACTCCGATGGGATTTTGACCCGTGACCCGGATCAGGCTGAGCAGTTCGTCCGTGAGGTGGATTCCGCTGCGGTTTATGTCAACGCCAGCACGCGGTTCACCGACGGTGCGCAGCTTGGCCTGGGCGCGGAAGTGGCCATCTCGACCCAGCGGCTGCACGCCCGCGGGCCGATGGCGCTGGAAGCGCTGACGACTTATAAATGGGTCATCCATGGTGAGAACCATGTCAGGCCGGATTAAGGTAAAAGGTGAAATCAGATGAGTTTTTACCTTTGGCCCGTCCAGATCAAGCTATAATGACGTCATCAAATTAGGTTTTTTTCACCTTCGTATACTTGATGAGGACATGGGGTAAAAGTAAACGATTGTGAAAGGGGTGTGAATGACAGAAAAATTTCACACAGAATTTCAAAGTTTGGTTCATTTTCAAACTGAGGTGGCAGCTTTACATCCCGCCTTTGAGAGCTCTTATCCAGTGGCAATTGTTGAAGATAATCAATTCCTTATCTATGACCGTCCGGATGGAACTGGGGATTACGAATTGGTGAAAACAGCGCCTGTCCCTATGCCGATCCCGGAGGGGGTGATAGCTGCTTTTCCAATCAAAGCATATGGTGGCCAAACGGCTGCGGTGGTTACGCCAACTATCTTTGACTTGCCTGACGGGTTGGTGATGCTCCTGCATGAATTTGTACATTGTTATCAAAGTAAAATGGGTTATCAGGATTTACGTAAACAATTGATAATTTGCCAGGAAGAAGAAAAACTCGGACATATCACATGGGAGATCGACCATGCATTTCCCTATACGGATGAGGCCTTTGTTGCTACCTACACCGGCTTTTTGCAGGCTTTGGAGCAAAGCAACTCTGAAATTGTGGCCCGTTTTCGCCAAGATCTTAAAAAATCATTATCTTTTAGGGATTATGAATATATGGTATGGGAAGAATGGGTGGAAGGATTTGCTCGCTGGAACGAGAACCGGTTGCGACAGTATATGAATATGCCGCGTCTTGATTTCGGCACAGTACCGCCCTATAACCGGGTCACTTTTTATGTGGGTGGATCGGCTTATATCGATCTTTTGGTAGGGCAGGATTCGAAATTACAGACTGATCTGCCAGCCTTATTTACGGCAATGATGGCCGGGGTTATTTAACTGCATTGGTTACCTCACAAAATACCCCTCATGCCTAATCCCTAATACCTCCCATGCCATTCCCCATTCTCCATTCACCCTCATTTCAAATCGAGTATACTAAGAGCGCAAGTCCTGTGAACCTCACGGAGCCACCGAACAGGACCTTCCAATTCGTTAACCGTATAAGGAGGATCGTGAATGCCCGCGAAGGGATATATTGAAGTCAACGAGTTATATTGCAAGGCTTGTGAGCTCTGTGTGACGGATTGTCCGCATAATGTGCTGGCGCTGGATATGGACCGGCTGACGCCCAGGGGCTACCACCCGGCGCACATGGTCAACCCCGAAGCCTGCACCGGATGTGGCATCTGTGCCGTTGTCTGCCCCGATGTCGCCATCACAGTTTATCGTTATGACCGGCAGAAAACGGAGGCCTGAGATGGCGAAACAACTCATCAAAGGCAATACCGCTGTCGCCGAAGCCGCCATCCGAGCCGGCCTGCAAGCTTATTTTGGTTATCCTATCACGCCCCAGACTGAACTGCTTGAGCATCTCTCTGCCCGTATGCCTGAACTTGGCCGGGCCTTTGTCCAGGCTGAATCTGAGCTGGGCGCGATCAACATGGTCTACGGCGCAGCCTGCACAGGCCAACGCGTGATGACCTCCTCCTCCAGCCCGGGCGTCAGTCTGATGATGGAGGGGCTTTCCTATATCGCCGGCACGGAAGTTCCAGTGGTGCTGGTGGACGTGGTGCGGGGCGGCCCCGGCCTGGGTAATATTGCCCCGGCCCAGGGCGACTACAACCAGATTGTCCACGGCGGCGGCCACGGCGACTACCGCATGATCGTCCTCGCCCCTGCCAGTGTGCAGGAGGCGGTAGACCTGACCGCCCTGGCTTTTGACCTGGCGGAGAAATACCGTACAATCGCCTGTATCATGCTGGATGGCAGCATTGGCCAGATGATGGAGCCGGCCGAACTGCCCCCGATGCAGCCCCTTAAAACAGAAATACCGGATTGGGCTGTGCGCGGCGCGGTGGGCGGTGAGAAGCGGGTGCTGACCTCCATCAACCTTGACCCGCCTGCTCAGGAGGTCATGAACCTGCGGTTGATGACCCGCTGGCAGGAGATTGAAGCCAATGAGGTCCGCTATAAGGAATATTTTATTGAGGACGCTGAATATGTGATCGTTGGCTTCGGGACTGCCGGGCGCATTGCCCTTTCGGCCGTCCGGGCAGCCCGCGAGAAGGGTATCAAGGTCGGGCTCCTGCGGCCAATTACTGTGGCACCTTTCCCCAAAGATATTTTGGAAAAGCTGACCGATCAGGTGAAAGCCTTTTTAGTTGTGGAAATGAATTCCGGTCAGATGCTGGAAGATGTCCGCCTGGTTGTGCGCGGCCGGAAACCGGTGGAGTTTTTCGGGCGCATGGGCGGCGTGGTGCCCTTCCCGGATGAAGTCCTGACCGAGATCCACAGGCTTGTGGAAGGCCCCCTCACAACCGAAGGCCACCCGCGTGATCGCTGGCTGGCCCAACTGGCAGAGACGTTAGGATAAGGAGAGAGACATGGCACTAACAGACGTCCCCACCAAACTAATCTACGAACGTCCCGAGGTCCTCGACCCCCGCGTGACCCACTACTGCCCCGGCTGCACCCATGGCGTGGCTCACAGGCTGGTGGCGGAAGTGCTGGAAGAGATGGGCGAGGTTGAAAACACGATCGGCGTGGCCTCGGTGGGCTGTTCAGTTTTTGCATATAACTATTTCAATATTGATTTTGTGGAAGCCGCCCACGGGCGCGCCCCGGCCATGGCAACAGGGATCAAACGGGTCTACCCGGAGAAGACCGTCTTCACCTATCAGGGTGACGGCGACCTGGCCTCCATCGGCATGGGCGAGATTGTCGGCGCGGCCTCCCGTGGTGAGAAGATCACGGTGATCTTCCTGAACAACGCCAATTACGGCATGACAGGCGGCCAGATGGCACCCACCACACTCCCCGGGCAGAAGACGACCTCTTCACCGACCGGGCGCGATGTGGAACGTCAGGGTTATCCCATTCAGACCGCCGAATTGCTGGCCACGCTGCAAGGGTCCGCCTATGTTGTGCGGCGCAGCCTGCATAATTCACGCGAGGTCCGCCGGGCCAAACAGGCGATCCGCACCGCTTTCGAGGTGCAGCGGCACAACGTGGGATTCTCAATTGTGGAGCTGCTGTCCACCTGCCCGACCAACTGGAAGATGACGCCGGTGGAAGCCCGGGACTGGATTGAGGAGCGTATGCTGCCTGTATATCCACTGGGCGATTTCAAAGTCTCATCTGCAGTCGCGGATCTAGAGATTTAGGGAGAGAGCCAATGCAACAAGAAGTGATTATTGCCGGTTTTGGCGGCCAGGGTGTGTTGTTTTCCGGCCAGTTACTGGCTTATACCGCCATGGACGAGGGCAAAGCCGTGACATGGATCCCGTCCTATGGACCTGAGATGCGCGGCGGCACGGCCAACTGCACCGTGGTGATCTCCGATGAAGAGATCGGTTCGCCTTTCGTGAAGAATCCCACCGCTGTGATTGCCATGAACCTGCCTTCGCTGGACAAGTTCGAGAAGCTGGTCGCGCCGGGCGGCGTGCTGGTGGTCAACTCGTCGATGGTGGATCGGGCGGTGGAACGTGACGATATCACCGTTGTCAGCATCCCGGCCAACGAGATCGCTGAGGAACTGGGCAGCAGCCGTTCCTCTAATATGGTGATGCTGGGCGCGCTGCTGGGCAACCTGGACCTGCTCCCATTGGAAGCGCTGGAAAAGGGGCTGGAAGGCCACCTGCCGGAGCGGCATAAGCGGTTTCTGGAAGGGAACCTGGAGGCCTTGCGGAAAGGCGCGGCATATAATCATTAATAGAAAAAAACCCAATTGCCTTTATCTACCTAAATGAGAAATCAGTAATCAGAGTAGATTTACTTCTGCCATTCTGAGATAGACGAAGAACATATGTTGAATTAGATTGCTTATGGGTCATCTCTCTGCGTCTATTAAAAAGTTAATAACCCCCCGCCACCATTTTTTCCTTGGTAACTTGATGAGGTTTTAATAATAAACATATTAATAAATATAAATCAAGGAACAGCTCTTTCAAGTTAGGGCAAAAATCTGTTTATGAATAATAGGAGTGGATTTGTTAATTAGGATAAATGATTTTCCCGAATGGTTTAATCTGCTGCCTGAGCAGGTGACTTTCATGCGGAAACTGGCTGAAACTGCGGCCAGTTTAGCTGATGGAATGACTCATTCTAATGACTATCTGGCGCTTGGGTCGGTCGCCCTTGCCAGACAGCCAACCACTATCTTTGAAATTGGAACTTACCTTGGCGTGACGTCAGACTTTTTTCTATCTCTATTACCAGAGGTAAGGATTGTTTCTATAGCCTATGTCAGTCCGTTTCCCCGTTTGTTTGGTCAGAATTTTAACAACAGCGAATTACGACGTTCAGAGGTTGGCAGTGCTGTCAAAGCCTCCAACCGGAATCGGTTTATTCAGCTTTATGGCAATTCCCACAAGCTCCTTTCGGATGATCTCCTAACCGATTTTGGTCCTTTTGACTTAATCTTCATTGATGGGGATCACAGTCGGGAAGGGGTGATCCAGGATACCGAGTTGGCGCGGTCGGTGCTTTCTGAGAAAGGGGCTATTTGCTGGCATGATGCCAATCCAAAAGAACGTTATCAGGAAGTGCGCGAATATCTGGAAGAGATGCCTTTGATTGCGGCAGCCACGAAGGATGATTACGTCGGTGGTGTGGCTTGTTGGAGTACTGATATTGAACAACGTCTGGCTAATTTAACCAGATGATGGTCTTTTATTGTGCATGATCCCGTTGCTGATGCCTCGCTTTGTCATGTAATTGATCGCTTCGAATGGCTCTGGAAGGTGCTTCCATGCATTTTTGTCATTGCGATGAGACCAAAGGTCGAAGAAGCAATCTCAAAATGAGATTGTATGTAAAAGTACCTAACCTGATGAGATCGGTTTCCACGTGAGAATCTGAGATCACCGCAGATCGCTTCGGCGGCCTGACGCCCTTCTCCCCATGACAAAAAATCTCAAACCTGACAGCCATCCATTTCTCCCATATCCGATTACAATTTCTACGGGGTATCCTAAACCAATCAACCGTTCTTATTATTTCGGAGGAAATCATGAACCAACCCGAACTCACCCAACAGGCTCTCGCAATCCTGCGCACGGGCGACAATTTCCACTGGGTGGTTATCACCCTGCTGGCGCTGGTCATCTATGTCTATACTAACGAATACAGCAAAGGCAACTTCAAAGGGATCGCGGCCGGGCTCAGCCTCTATCTCGTGCACTGGTTCTTCGAGATCGCTAACGCCCTGATCCAGCATTTCAGCGGCCACGCGCTCTGGACTGTCCCGACCGGCACGAGCTTCCTGCTTCTGGTCGGCGTCGGGATCGAACTAAGCTTCATGTTCGCCATCGCCGGGCTGGTGCTCAGCAAGCTCCTGCCCGCAGACCCGAAAGCCAAGATCCTGGGGATCAATAACCGGATCTTCATGGCAGTGGCCAACGCAGCCCTGTTCTCAGTGATCGAGATCTTCCTGGCGCGTACACCCGCCTTCCACTGGGTCTATCCCTGGTGGGGGTCGCTGACAGTCTTCATCACGGTCTACATCCCCTTCTTTGTGGTCTCGTTCCTGTGCTACGACTGGAAACCGAAAACCCAGCGCGTGGTGATCGGTACGCTGTTCGTTGTGGACGTGCTGATGATGGTGGTATTTGCCGGCATCCTGAAGTGGATTTAGATCGGGGAATAGACATCAGGTATTAGTGCGCAAGTTTAGGGTGCGTTCCGGTTTTGAACGTACTAAAATGTGATGGTGCGCAC
>CAZXRL010000037.1:0-8842 GCA_964643275.1 uncultured Candidatus Brevefilum sp. | reverse complement strand
GTGCGCACCATACAAAATGAGCCTAGTTATCCAATTGCCTAATTCCTGATTACCTAATCATCTATTACCTTGCCGCCCATTCTCCACTCATTCTGCCGCCCTGATGTCCTTTACGTTCAACTGCAGGGTGCTGCGGCCGTTGAACTCATTGACCTCAAACCGATAAGCGACATCTACGCGTTCCGGCAGATCCGCCATCCAATACCCCTGCCGGAAGGCGATCGCGTCAAACGTGTTCAAGCCGGCACCCAGCGTCAGCTTGAGGTGCGTCCCCTCCCGCCCCACCACCCGGGCATGGCGCACGTCCACACCGAAGGAAGCGAAGACCGGCTCCGGGTTGCCCCGACCGGTCGGCTCGAGCTGGTGAAGGTCTTCCAAAATTCCCGGGATGTAATGCCTTGCAAGCTTGTCCAGTTTGATCTCCCGGTCGATGATCAGCTCCGGCAGCAACTCCAGTCCGTCCAGCTCTGTTTGGGCGATCTCCCGCAGGCGCGCGACAAGCGCATCCCGATCCTCGTTTCGGACGGTAAAGCCCGCCGCAGCAGCATGCCCGCCATGCCGGACCAGTAAATCCGCACACGCGTCCAGTGCGCGGGTTATATGGAATTCCGGGATAGACCGGCACGATGCGACAGTCACTTCCTCGCCCTGATGCGCCACAATGGACGGGCGATAGAAGGATTCCACCAGCCGGGATGCGGCCAGCCCCACCACGCCTTCGCTGAAACCTGGATCCGCGGCAAAGAACAGGATGGCATCTGGGTCTTCCATCAGGACCCGATCGGCTGCCAGTTCCCTGATCTCGGTTGTCATATCCTGCCGTTCGCTGTTATAGGAATCCAATTGCTGCGCAAGCTGGCCGGCCTTCAGCAGGTCGCGCGTTGTCAGCAGCTCAAACGAGGTCAAAGCCGATTCCAGCCGCCCAGCCGCGTTCAACCTCGGCCCCAGCCCAAACCCGAGGTTTGAAGCGTCACATTTGGTAAGGTCAATGCCCGCCACCTGCGCCAGCGAAAAGATCCCCTGCCGCGGTTCGCGGCGTAATTTCTGCAGCCCCGCCCGGACGAGCATCCGGTTCTCCCCTTTCAGCGGCGCCAGATCCACCACAGTCCCGATGGCCACCAGGTCCAGCCAGGTCTCCTCCTGGACGCCTTCCCGAGGATATCGCGTCAGATAAGCCTGCGCCAGTTTATACGCCAACCCAACGCCCGCCAAATACTTTTCAGGATAGACATCCCCTTCCTGCTTGGGGTCGATCACGGCCAGGGCGGGCGGGACTTCCTCTCCCGGATGATGGTGGTCGGTGACGATCACATCCATTCCCAGGTCGTTCGCCAGGCGGACCTCTCCAATGGCGCGCACGCCGCAGTCAACCGTAATGATCAGAGCCATCCCTTCGCCGGCCAGCAGCCGGATGGCATCGTCGTTCAACCCATACCCCTCGTCATAACGGTCAGGGATGTAGGCACGGGCGTCCATGCCCAACGCTGCAAGAAATTCCACCAGCAGCGCAGTGGATGTCACCCCGTCGGCGTCATAGTCGCCATAGATAGCAACTTTCTCACGCTTCTCGACAGCCTCATGGAGCCGCTCAACAGCTTTTTCCATGTCCTTAAGGAGGAACGGATCGGTGGGAAAGGGGACTTCCCCTGCGATAAATGCAGCGGCAGCTTCCCGATCCGTATACCCCCGGTTATACAGCATCTGCCGCATGAGGGGTGAAAAATCCTCCAGCTCACGGAAGATATCGTTTGGGATCGGGTGTTGGATACGCCAGCGTTTTGGGAGAGGGCGGTGATTGTCAGCCATAAATCCATTTCCAATTTCAAAGATCTGTCAGGTATGGTTGGATTATAACCGATGAGACTCAGGTCCACGCCCCTGCATGAAGTGGTTCGAGCAGCCGGCTCCACTTTTCAAGCAATTCCTCCACCCAACCCGCAAAAAGCCGTTAAAATAGAAAGACCTATGACCTCACATGAACCCGCCTCCCTCCCGCTGAATCAGGTCCTGACCGGTGATTGCCGCGAGATCCTGCCCGGTCTGCCGGAGGACTCCATCGACCTGATCTTTGCCGACCCACCCTATAACCTCCAGCTTGAGGGGGAGCTCTGGCGCCCCAACCTGACCAGGGTGGACGGGGTGGATGACGACTGGGACCAGTTCGACAGCTTCACGCAGTATGACCAGTTCACCCGGGAATGGCTGACGGCGTGCCGCCGGGTGCTCAGGCCCACCGGCACCTTGTGGGTGATCGGCTCGTACCACAATATCTACCGAGTCGGGAAGATCTTGCAGGATCTCCAGTTCTGGGTGCTAAACGATGTGGTCTGGGTCAAAGCAAACCCCATGCCAAATTTCCGGGGCGTGCGCTACACTAACGCCCATGAGACTCTGCTCTGGGTCCAAAAGGAAAAAGGCGCCCGGTATACCTTTAATTACCACGCGATGAAGGGCCTGAACGATGACCTTCAGATGCGCAGCGACTGGTATTTCCCGATCTGCACCGGCGGCGAACGGATCAAGGACGAGGATGGCGAAAAAGCCCACCCTACCCAGAAACCGGAAGCCCTGCTCTACCGGGTGATCATGTCCAGTTCCAACCCGGATGATGTTGTGCTTGACCCTTTCTTCGGAACGGGTACCACCGGCGCGGTCGCCCGCAAACTCCACCGCCATTACATTGGGATCGAGATAGACGAGAAATATGCCCGACTGGCGCAGGAACGGGTCAGAGAAGTCGTCCAGCTTGAATTTGACCCGCCGATCTATGTCACGCCCAACCCGCGCCGGCGCGAACGCGTGCCTTTTGGCACCCTGATCGAAAACGGCCTGCTGGAGCCGGGCCAGCAGCTCTGGTTCGGTGCCGAGGGAGACCTCAGGGCGACAGTGCATGCTGACGGTACCCTCTCATTCAACGGCCAGCGCGGGTCCATCCACCAGATCGCCAAGGAAATCCGCGGCGGCCCCGCCAATGGCTGGAAATTATGGTATTACTGGGATGATCTTGCCAGCCAGCGGGAAGTGATCGACACGCTCCGGGAAGTCGTTCGTCAGGAATCATCCAAAGAAATCTAACCGGTCAGAGCAGGCCAATACCGCTCGCCGGAATTTTATGCAAAGGAAATAATTTATGACCGCCAAAACGTATACTCAATCACCCTGGAGCCTTGAAGACCTCTTCACAGGCTTTGACGACCCCAGGATCGAAGCGGGCTTCAATGAGATCAAGGCAGGTGTGCAGGAATTTGAAGCCTACCGCGACCAGCTCACCCCCGATATCAGCGAGGAACTCTTCACCAGCATCATCACGCATTATGAGCACTTCTACCGGCTGGTGAGCCGTCTTTCCGGTTATTCCCAGCTTTCATTTGCGGGCGATACCCAGGACCAGGAAGCACAATCCATGGTTGCCAAGATCGATCAATTCCAGGCCGAGATCGGCAACCAGGCCCTTTTCTTCACCCTCTGGTGGAAAGCGCTGGACGAGGAAAACGCCGTCCGGCTGCTGAACGCGTCTGGAGATTTCCGCTACTGGCTGGAAGCCATGCGCAATTTCAAGGATTTCACACTCAGCGAACCGGAAGAGAAGGTCATCAATATCAAAGATGTGACCGGCGTCAACGCCCTCAATATGCTTTACGATTCGATTACCAACCGTTATACCTTTACACTTGAGATCGAAGGCGAGCAAAAAGAGATGACCCGCGGCGAGTTGATGGCGCTGGTCCATGATCCTGATCCTGAGCTGCGCGCCAATGCCTATCAGGAGTTGTTCCGGGTCTATGAGACCGATGCCCCCATCCTGGGACAAATCTACCAGGCGGTTGCGCGGGACTGGCGGAACGAACACATCAACCTGCGCGGGTTCAAATCCCCCATCTCGGTCCGCAACCTTGTCAACGATATCCCGGATGAGGTCGTGGAAACCCTGTTGGATGTCACCCGCAGGAACGCCAAGCATTTCCATCGCTTCTTCCGTCTGAAAGCCAACCTGCTTGGCATGGACAAGCTCCGCCGATATGATATCTATGCTCCGGTGGAGAAATCTGATAAAAAATATACTTTCAATGAAGCCGCCGAAATTGTGCTGGAATCCTTCCACGAGTTCAATCCGAAATTCGCCGACCTGGCCAAAGAGATCTTCGATGCGTCACATATTGACAGCGAGGTCCGCAAAGGCAAGATGAGCGGCGCTTTCTGTGCCACTCTCACGCCTGACCTGACCCCCTGGGTTCTGCTGAATTATCAGGGCCGCGCCGATGACGTTGCCACCATGGCGCATGAACTCGGGCACGGGATCCATTCCCTGATGGCATGGGAACACACCGCCTTCACCCAGCATGCCTGCCTGCCCCTGGCTGAAACCGCCTCGACCTTTGGCGAGATGATGCTGGTGGACAAGCTCCTGGCGCAGGAGAGCAACGAAGCCGTCCGGCGGGACCTGCTCTTCCGCCAGATGGATGATGCCTTTGCCACCATCCTGCGGCAGAACTACTTCTCCATGTTTGAACAGACCGCCCACGAGATGATCTCCCAGGACGCCCAGGTGAACGAGATCGCCGAAGCTTACCTGCAAAACCTGAAAGATGAGTTTGGCGATTCCGTTGACATCTCCGACGAGTTCCGCTGGGAATGGGTGATGGTGCCGCATTTCTACGGCGTCCCGTTCTATGTCTACGCCTATGCCTTCGGCCAACTGCTGGTCCTTTCGCTCTACAAGCAATATCAAGAGGAAGGCGAGAGCTTCAAACCCCGCTACATGGATATCCTGGCCGCTGGAGGGTCAATCGCCCCGATTAAGCTGCTGAGCAATGCCGGGATCGACGTCACAACCGCCGAGTTCTGGCAGGGCGGGTACGATGTCATAAACGAAATGGTGACAAAATTGGAAAACCTGACCTGATCCACAACAAAAACACATCCCGGGAGTGAAGTCTAGCTCCCGGGATTTTTTATTTCTCTTGCCCTGAACTTCCTGAGCGAGAAATAAAGCAGCCCGACCGCAACCACGCCCAGGATGGTGTTCAAAATCCAGACCGCGGTGATGTCCATCCACTCAAAAACCGTCCCTGCCATATACAGCCCCAAACTGGAGCCGACCCCGTGGATGGCGGTGTTATAAAGCCCCTGCCCTGTGGCACGCCACTTCTTATCGACATACTTGTCAATGAAGGAAACCCCGACCACCATAAAACTGACGATAGCCGCCCCATGGAGCAGTTGTGTTGGCACCACCCAGGCCGGGTCTTTAATGAAGATATACAAAAACCAGCGCAGGGGCAGGCCGACCGCGCCTGCGAGAATGATTTGTGTCATCGTGAACTTTGACAACAGCCACGGGGTGATCATCATCATCGGGACTTCCAGGACCGCCTGAAGGGATACCGTCGCACCAACCAGCAGCGGGACCGCGTCATAAATCTGCAGATAGAGCGTCTGGTAATTGGTGGAAATACTCAAGGTCGCGCCGATGAAGACAATGCTCAGCAGGAACAGGGTCAGCAAAGGCTCATCTTTGAGGATATCAAGACGCCCCAGGTTCGGATAAACAAAGGTCTTTCCCTTTTCAGGAAGCAGAAAGCTCAAAAGCCCCAGCACCAAATAAGTCCCTGCCAGAAACCAAGGGTAAAAAACCGTGATTTGATCGAGGAACAAACTTCCCAGCACAAGGCTCGACACGCTGAAGCCAATGGAGCCCCAGAGACGGATCAGGCCAAAGGACTCCGTTTTTCCTTCCCCCTCCAGTTAATCCAGCACAATCGTTGTTGAAACCGGAATGAGATGCGACGCCATGATCGAAAGCATGACACCACATAAAAAGGTCGCGGTGAAACTGTCGGCGAAAGCCAACCCCGCTGCAAACCCGGCCGCCCCCAGACACCCCAGAACCAGCATCAACCGCCGGGTGTTGAGCACATCACTTAAATAACTCCAGACCGGCTGAAAGAAGATTGTGGTGATGGGCAGGGTGCCTAACAGAAGTCCTACCTGCACCCCGGTAAACCCCATTTGATACAAATAGAGGGCAAAATACGGGCCGATGATGCCAAGGGGAAAAAACAGGAAGAAGTTGTGGAGTTTAAATCGCAGTCTCAATATTGGTAATACCTCTAAGGCTTTGTGTTAAGTATGAGAATAAGTATAACGGCTTTACAATCCACAGAGTGTTTATCTGAAATTATATAAGCTGTCTCATCCGAAATCCACTGACCCAGGGTAATGGGGCCTTACTTCTATTGCTTTTACTCATTGACCATCGAGAAAGTTACGATTCACCAGCAGAGCTTTTGCATGTTTCAGAAAAACGCCATAAAGCGACGAATACCAACGCCAATCCAATAACCCCCAGGACCATATTCAGACCCCATATCGAACGAACATCCAGCAAGTCGAGAACCCCACCGGCCATGAACAGCCCAAGGCTGGGTCCGATACCATGGAAGATGATCCCATACAACCCCTGACCTGTCGCCCGCCACTCTCTTGGAACCTGGGTGTCAATGAATGATACGCCCACAACATCAAAACTAACGCTGGTGACACCGTTCAGGATCTGGACCGGGAGCATCCAGAACGGGTCCCGGATCAGGAAGTACAACAACCAGCGCACCGGCAGGATGGCAGCACCTGCCAGAATGATCGATCGCATTGAAAACGTGCGCAGCAACATCGGCACGGCGAACATCATCGGCACTTCGAGCAAGGCCTGGATGGAGACCACGATTCCAATCAGTAAATCTACGGCATCCAGGGATTGCAAGAAAAGCGTTTGGTAATTAATGGAGATTTGTAATGTCGCCCCTATAAACACCATACTCACCAAAAACAAGATCAGTGTCCTGTTGGTTCTGAGAGCTCCCAATCCCCGTAAGTCATTCGTGGAAATGCCCTTTTCATCTTTTGCAAATGTCAGGCTCAGCCCAGCCAGCAGCAGATAGATCCCTGCCACAATCCATGAGAAATAGTCCAAAATATGCTCAAGTAATAAGCTGCCCATGACCAGACTAGAAACGCCAAAGGCTACCGAACCCCAAACCCGGATCAAGCTGAATGCTTCCGGTATGCTTTCAGCTTCCAGATAGTCCAACACTGCTGCCGTACTGATAGAACCAATGGGAGCAATAAATATCGAATAGGCGATTGCGGAAAGGAACACGCCCCAAAACGATCCTGACAGGCCAATACCCGCCATAGAAACGCTGACGCCCACACAGCCAACTACCAGCAGCACCTTTCTGGTGTTCAGAACATCGCTCAGATAACTCCAAACTGGCTGAAAAAGGATCGAGGTGATCGGCAAAGTACCCAAAATGACCCCGATTTGCACACCCGAAAATCCTTTTTGGTTCAAAAAGAGCGCAAAAAAGGGGGCAATGATTCCAAATGATAGGTATTGTAAAAAATAGAATGCTTTAAATTTAATTTTCACAGGTTGAGTATAACCCCGTAATTCAGAATAAAATAAATTACAATAATCCAATCTTATTAAATTGGGAGCGTAAAAATCATGAACAAAGACATCATCCGCGATCTGGGGGAGGGCCTGATTCTCCGGCATGGCACCCCGGCTGACGAAGAAACCTTAGTGAAGTTCAACCGCGAAATCCACGGCGAGGGCGAGTGGGATGAGAAAGGCCTGGAAGATTGGACCCGGGATCTGATCAGCGGAGACAGCCCGACCTTCAAACCTGGTGACTTCACTATCGTGGAAGATACAGCCACAGGCGAGATCGTCTCCACCTGCTGCACAATTTCACAGACCTGGTCCTATGAGGGCATCCCCTTCAAAGTCGGCCGTCCCGAACTGGTCGGGACAAAGAAGGACTACCGCCGCAAGGGGCTGGTACGCCAGCAGTTCGAGGTGCTCCACTCATGGAGCGCTGAACGCGGCGAGCTTGTCCAGGTGATCACCGGCATCCCCTATTACTACCGCCAGTTCGGCTATGAGATGACGCTGGCGTTGAGCGGCGGCCGTGCCGGCTATAAGGCCCATGTGCCGGAACTTAAAGAGGGTGAGACCGAACCCTACGCCTTCCGCCCGACAAAGGTTAAGGATATCCCGTTTATTATGGCAGCCTATGAAGCAGACTGCCATCGCAGCCTGGTTTCCGCGATCCGGGATGAAGCCGAATGGCAATATGAACTGACCGGAAAACGACCCTACAACATCAATCGGCGGGATGTTTACCTCATCGAAAACCAGGATGGGAATCCGGCTGGGTTTATAGCCACACCTCCGATAAAATGGGGCAATATGAGCGCACTGGATTGGTATGGACTTGCACCGGGGCTGGCCTGGGCCGACGTTACCCCCAGTGTGATCCGCTTCCTCTGGCAGCGCGGCGAGGAACTTGCCAAGGAGCAGGAACTGGCCCAGAAAATGTTTGGCTTTTGGCTGGGGGAGGACCATCCCGTTTATCACGTGATTCCGACCCTGCTGCCGCGTGAACGCAAGCCTTATGCGTTTTTTGTCCGGGTGCCGGATGTGGCGGCGTTCCTGAAGGTCATCGGATCTAGAATAGAAGAAAACCTGGCTGTCTCCCCCTTTGTCAATCACACAGGAAAGCTCAAGCTGAGCTTCTATAATAACGGCGTCCTGTTGGATTTTGAAAAAGGAAAAATAAAGGCGATTGAACCACTGGCATTTGACGAACTGGATAAAAGTGATGCCAGTTTCCCCTCTTTAACCTTCCTGCACCTGGTGTTTGGTCACCGAACGATAGAGGAACTAACAAATATCTATGCAGACCTGGAGACCAAGGACAAGGAAACCAGAGAGCTGATTGGTGCGCTGTTTCCCAGGAAAAACTCCCACGTCTGGCCGGTATCGTAAAAGATGTAG
>CAZXRL010000036.1:0-18570 GCA_964643275.1 uncultured Candidatus Brevefilum sp. | reverse complement strand
GCTCCTGAACGATTTCAACATTGGGAACCAGGAATTGGGTGAGCGGGGGTGGAAGGACGGGTGCGATCCGCTTATCCACCGGCAGGCTGGCTTCGTGGTGAGTCGGGGTTACAGTGTCAACTGTTCCGTTTTCATGATAGGTCACGCGGTAAAGTGAAGGGACGTAGATGCCGGGGATGGCTGCCAGGCGGGTCAAGAGAGCAGCGCAGTCCCCACCCTGGTCCGCCCAGGTCTGGTGCGCATCCACGATCTCCAGGACGACCTCTTCGCCCTCGCCGATCACAACGGCATCCACAAAAGGCGCGATGGGTTCAGGGTTGAATCCAGACTGGCCGCCCGCGACGATCAGGGGATGGTCAATGGTGCGACCCTGGCTCCTGAGCGGGATTTGGGCAAGGTCGAGGATGTTCAGGAAATTGGTATAGAGGGTCTCATAGGGCAGGCTGATGCCGAGGATATCAAAATCCGAAAGGGGGCGTTTGTTTTCAAGGCTGTAGAGGGGGATGTCGTTCTCCCGCAGGGCGGCTTCCATGTCGGACCAGGGGGAGAAGGCGCGCTCAGCAGCGATGTCCTCCCGCCGGTTGAGCAGGTCATACAGGATTGCAACGCCGAGGTTGGATTGTCCCAGGTCGTAGATATCCGGGAAGACCAGGGCGACATGGGATCGGACGGAATCCCAGGGTTTGACGGTCTGATTAAGTTCGCCGCCGACATAACGGCCGGGCTTGACGACGGTTGGCAGAATGCGTTGTGCCCGCCGCCAGAGGGCATTGTCTTCGGGATGGGTCATGGTCAGAAAGTGCCTTTATAGCTCCCGCCATCAACGGTCAGCATGACACCGGTAATGTAGGAGGCGGCTGGTGAGAGCAGGAAGGCGGCAGCGTTGGCGAATTCCTCAGGCGTGGCCATCCGTCCAAGGGCGGCGGATTGGTTTTGAAGATTCCGCTCATCTTCGATGGTAGTGCCCTTCCTTTCAGCCCGATCCTTGAGAAGCTGTTCCACCCGTTCTGTGCTGGTCCAGGAGGGGAGGATGGAGTTGAAGCGGATGCCCTCCGGTCCGAGTTCGAGTGCCAGGGTCTTTGTCAGACCGACGGTGGCTGCCCGGATGCTGTTGGAGAGCACCAGATTGGGGATGGGCTGCTTGACCGAGACGGAGGTGACCGTCAGAACGACGGGTGAGTCAGATTTCTTCAGGTAGGGCAAGGCCGCTTTGATCAGGCGGACATGGCTCATGAAAGCCAGATCAATGCTGTGCTGCCAGGCTGCTTCGTCCACGTCTTCAAAGGAGAGCGGAGGCGGCCCGCCGGTATTGGTGAAGAGCAGGTCCAGCCCGCCAAAGGCTTCTGTGGTGGCTGCAACCAGCTTTGCGGGGACCTCAGGATACGTCAGATCTCCCGGCAGGGTGATGACTTCCGGTCCCAGCATGGCAAGTTCATCTCCGGCAGCAGACAAGCGTTCCGGATCCCGTCCGTTGATGGCGATCCTAACGCCTTCCATGGCGAGGGCTTTTGCGGTGGCAAACCCCAGGCCCAGGCTGGCACCGGTCAAAAGTGCACATTTTCCTTTTAATCCAAGATCCATGGCATTCCTTTATCAGATCAGAATTTCAATTTTTTCATCAGTGAGCGGCAGGTCTGGCCAGTGGCTTTCAAAATAATTAATGACCTGGTTGAGTGTTTGTTCTGCCTGTGCGCCGTCAGAGGAAGCGCAGGCGATCAGCAGGCCGCAGCTCTGCCAGACATCCTGATGATCAACCTCTGCGATGGAAATATTGAAGGCTTTATGAAGCCGGGCGATGACGGGTTTAATCTGCCCCCGCTTTGCCTTAAGCGAGTGACAGTCCGGCAGATAGAGATTGAGAGTCAGGATACCGATGCTCACAGGATTAATTTAACCTTGCAAGTGGGAAATGTCAATTGCAGCGGTCAAGCGGCATCGCTTTCGGCGACAACGGGGTTGGTCAGGGTCCCCAGTCCTTCAACCGTGATGCTGACCGATCCCCCTTCGGTCAAGTCGCCGACGCCCGACGGTGTTCCGGTGAGGATCAGGTCACCGGGTTCGAGGGTCATAATGGATGAGATATACGTAATGAGCTGGGGGATCGTGAAGATCATATCCCGGGTGGATGCCATCTGGCGAAGTTCATCGCTGACATGGCAGGTGATCAGAGCATCAAAGGGGTCAAAATCCGTCTCGATCCAGGGGCCGAGGGGACAAAATGTGTCGAACCCCTTGGCCCTGGTCCACTGGGTGTCGGTTTGCTGAAGATCGCGGGCCGTGACGTCGTTCGCGATGGTGTAGCCGAAGACATGGGCCATTGCGTCCTCAGGCTGGATCCACCGGCCGCGCTTCCCGATCACAACCGCCAGTTCTGCCTCATGCTGGACCTGCTCGGATTGTGAGGGGAGGACAATAGGATCGCCAAGACCGATCAGGCTGGAAGATGGTTTGAAAAAAATTACCGGCACATCGCTGAGCGGATTGTTCAGCTCTTTGGCATGGGCTTCATAATTCCTGCCCACACAGACGATCTTGGCCGGCTGGACAGGTGGGAGCAGCTTGACCATATCGATGGGCAGTTCAGGATCAAGACGGCGGTAAGCACCGAAGGGATCGCCATCAAGTTCGCCGACCTTGTCTTCAAAGAGCCAGCCATAGCGGGGTTCAAAATCTGGGACAGTAAAGCGGAGAATTTTCATCGGTCGGTGGATTCCAAATTAATCTAACTGCGGTATAATTGTGGCGTCGGGCGGATAGCTCAGTTGGTCAGAGCGCATCTCTTACACAGATGAGGTCGCAGGTTCGAGCCCTGTTCCGCCCATTTTGTGTTTAATCTGAAGTGATTATACCTTTGAATATGGGGAAATATTTCTTTTTTTCCAGGGTGCTTTACCTTTCCCGGTGATAACAAGTTACAATTGGGGCAACTTATTTTGATCAAATTTGATTTCCAGAAAACACCATATCACAGGAGACACTCATGCCGCACAGCCAGCAAGCCAGCCCACCTCAACGTGACAGAATAAACAGCCCTTATTACACCATCTACACAGCCGGGAATATGTTCAAACACGATGAACTGGCTATGAATGTCTTCCTGAAGGATGCCGTATGGCGGAAAAGCAAGGGCAAATATTTGCTGGTCCTTCCTCAATCGGAACAACCTGATGATTATGCCCATCCCGATGTGACCGTTCAGATCCGGAATTATGATCTTTTACACGTGATGCGAACCGATATCCTGCTGGCGAGGTTCGATGGCCTGGAATTGGATGCCGGTACGGTTGCGGAATATATGATGGCGAAATTCCTTGGCAAACCGGCCGTGATCCTGCGCAGCGATTCACGCCGGCTGGAGAATAATTCTTTCGATGAGCCGTACAACTTAATGGTCAAAAATTACCCCAGAACGGTCACGATCCACATTGATTCGCTCTCCGCCTATGTAGATGCCCTGAAACTTGTCATTGGTACAAAAGCTTCCGGGGAAAGTGTGGACGCCTTTATTTCAGGCGAACTGGGGATCATCGCAAAAGAGATCGATTCTCTCGCAAACCAGGTCATTGATGGGTTTGATAAGGTGCTGGAGATGCCGTCGCCCTATCCCATTGAATACCAGGAAACGGTATATGGCGCTGCGAGATTCCTGCCCGGATGTGGATTTGATGACTATGTCTCAGAAGCGGACGTTGAAGCGATCCTCAAATCCCTCAGAGATAAAGGTTCCTTGTAAGGCTTTTAGTCCACTCAAATTGTTCTTTACCGAGTGCTTTCCTGAGGCGGTAAAATTTTAAAATGTAAAGCTGTTCTATTCCGGCTGGCTCTGCTGGCATAGATGCATTTTGCCTTTGTCAACGTCTCGAGATGATTGTCAATATCACCGGGCCTGTACTGGGGTTCAATACCGGTCCGGGGGCGCTGGCACTCTGCGGATATGCCGAAGGGTGGGTTCGTTTCTATCTTCGAGAAGTCTGACAGTTATTAATCAGCGCTGATTTGATAAATTTGCCAGTCCAAAATGGTCTGGTTTGGTGACCAGATCAGAGCCGTATCAGCCGTCACAACATCGGGGAGAACAGGATCCGCGAGGGGAGCATATGATTCATTGATGGATACTTGTTCAGCGAGGATTAATATATAGCCAGCCCCGGAACCAGAGAAATTGATTAAGGTTTGGTTGTCGATTTCATCAACGATCATTAGGCGATCGGTATATCCAGTGAATAAATTAATAGGGTAAGCATAGGATGCATTGACCAGGATCATGGCATCTTTTGGCAGAGTGTCCAGTTTTTCTGTGATGATTGGGATATCGTGTCTGAAGATCCAATAGGGGTCCGTATCACGCAGGGCCTTCTCATGGTCGCTATGTCCCATCAGGAGCGCGTGGAATCTTTGTTCGCCACGGCTCCTGCCATGATTGCCCATTGCTGAGAAAGTGAGGATCATGGAAGCTGCGGTCAGAAGGATGGCGGCAACCAGGAGTACATTTCCTTTCGGCGGGCGGATGTCCCGGAAGACCATTCCTGCCAGGATTATTGTGAAAAGAACCCCAAAGGTCCACGGATACAGCCAGGGAGGTTGAACACCTAAAAGTATCTTCAAGATGTTCATGCCTGGAACGCTGAGCATGATGAGCAGAATGGAGACGTAATCTCTGCGTTTGCTGGAGAATGCCATGTAAATTCCAAAAATGATGGCAATTACAAATAATGGCGCGCTCTGCCAGATGTATTGAATCCCAATCCAGGAAGCCTCAAATAAATTCCCCCACCCCAGAGTCAACGGGTGAAGAATGCCGGCATTTCGGGCACCAGCAAGGACATACGCAGGCAAAAACAATCTTCTCAAAAAATGGAAAGGATCACTTACTGAAAACCAGCTGAAGATGATCCATAAAGCCATGGCATAGATGACAGGCGTGATAAATGCGAGAAGTTGCCCTTCCAGCTCCGTCTGCCAGTCTTCGTGGATATTCCATTTACAAATGATCAAAGCCAGAACAACACTCACAACCAGTGCGATCACTTCATACTTGATATAGAAACCGACTGCCAGGCCGAAGCCGCAGATCAGGAATGAAAGATTGTTTCGGCTGATTTGAAGCGCTCCCCAAACCACAAATATCACAATGAATAAGTAAAGGGCCTCAGCACTCCCGGTTACTGATGTGTAGAGATAGCCGGGGTACAGCAAGGTTAATCCGAGGAGGGCCCAACGGAATAACTTTGGGATGTTAAACTGGAGCAGAATCAGGTTCAGAAATAAGAGTGTTAGAGCACCGAAGATACAGGATAAAAGCGGACCTGAGAAAAAGGCAATATCAAACAAGTTCAGGAGGGGCAAGAAGACGATCTGCAGGAGGCTGGTCAGTGGAGGTTTGACCAGGGCAATGGATCCAACATCACTGGTGCCTCCTGTAAGGATGAGCTGCCCAATCGAGGTGGTCAGCAAGGCTTCTGATTCACCAATGATCCAAAAAAAGTTGAAAAGAATGGATACACTAAGGTTGACGATAAATGCTATGACGAATATGGATAAGGATTCATTTTCCGCAGGCTTAGGGAGGGGGCCAGCAGCAATCGGACGATTTGAGCGTGGGAGAAATTTCTTCTCGGCATGACTTCTTTTTCGGAGGGAGGAGAATAATCTCATGTTTCAGACTCCTCTTCCTCTTCTGTGGCGCTGTCAAGGCCATGGACGGTCTTTTCCCAGTAATGAGGGTTGGTGAATATCTGGATAAAGCCCTTCCAACCTCCAATACTCATCAATCCCCAATAAAGCGGGCTGAGCAGGGCGGTTTTGACCATATCAAAATACTTCCTCTGCATCGCTCCAGCAACATTCATGTAGGTAAAGGTGAAATTTCCAAAGAAGAGGCTGAAAGCCCCCATATAGTAAATTGGACCGGGGAACAAGGACGAGATGAAGTCAAATCTAAAGAAGAGCCAGGCTGTTGTCAGGACCCAGTACACAGGATTAAAAACAACTGTAAAAATGTTGCCGCCGACAACCATTTGAAAGCTGAAGAAAGCTTTGAACCCGATCTCACGAATCAATTTAAACGGGTGGCGCATATGCACCAGCCAGGTCTGGATATGCCCTTTTACCCAGCGGGAACGCTGCCGGATCCAGTTTTTGACGTTGCTGTTAGCCTCTTCATAGGTTGTGGAATCTACGATCTTTGTTCGATACCCAAGCTTATACAAACGAATACCAAGATCTGCATCCTCGGTCATATTGTGCGGATCCCAGGCACCTGCTTCAATGAGAGCAAATTTCTTAAAGTGATTGGAGGTGCCACCGAGAGGAATTGGCACATTCTGAGCATCCAATCCAGGAAGAAAAAGGTCAAACCACATGGAGTACTCTGAGGAGAACCATTGGGTGAGGAGGTTCTGCTGACGGTTGAAATAATTTAATTTCGCCTGCAAACAAATGACATTGGAAGGGCTTTTATTAAAAGCAACCACGATTTTCTTAAGTTGATCGGGGTCTGGCTTATCTTCTGCATCGAATATAACGAGAAGTTCACCTTTGGCGTGGATCAACCCATAGTTACAGGCCTTTGGCTTTGTTTTTGGCAGTGAGGTGGGGACAATGACGCCTTTAATAAAATCCGGTGGGTTGAACTTATGAAACGCATTGATGGTCTCATCATCATCTTGCTCAAGCAGCACCTTCACATCAAGTTTGATCTTCGGATAATCCAGGTTTTTGATAGCTTTCAACAGAGTTGGAAGGACGGCTGCTTCTTTATACACGGGCACCAGGATGGTGTATAAGGGCAGTTCGTCATCACGGAGGGAGTCAATTTCTTCCTGAGTTATTGGTACTTCCAGATCTGTCCCGACGGCATTTGCAACCAGAACAAATTTGTATACGACCATTAATAAATAAATGACCGTAAAAATAGCATTGACACCAATGAGAAAGTTCTGAAGGTTCCAGAAGGCAAGGCCGACCATGACCAGGCAGAGGATAATCAGCCAGATTTTTTGTTGAGTTGTCAGAACTTTAGCGGCAGAGTTTTCGGGAGCGCGATTCAGAAGAGCGGATACACTCTGGGCGGTGTAATCTTCCTGAAACAGATTTTCCAGGGCCTTTTCAAAATCGTTTTCGGTGATCAAGACTGGAGCAACTTCCAAGCCGGTTTTGTCTTTCACAAAATCATGGGAATCCGTATTGACCGGATCAATGACGCCTAAGTAAAGCTTATTCTCATTTCGAGACAAGGGCAGGACGCCCCATTCCCACTGTTCATCTGGTGACAGGAGTTCTGCTGCTTCTTTGCTGAGTTCCATCTCAGAAAGATCAAACAGCGGCATATTAACCTGTCGTGACAGAAAAGAATATAATTGTTTTTCTGTAACATATCCTCGATGGACTAAAGCTTGTCCAATCCGGGATTTTGTACTTTCAGCAAGATTAAGCGCGTCATTCAATTGTTCTCGGGTAATTTGACCCGCCATAACCAGCAATGTGCCGAGATTGGTTCGTCCGAGGATCCGCTCGATGGCTTCTTCTAATTCTTCACGATGCACGATAACAGGATGAATATCTGTCTGAAGCCGGTCCTGTAATTCAACAAGCGCCAAATCATATAAGGGATCAGCGAATGCAACCTTGATGCCGGACTCATCCCTGGAAAGGGGAAGGGCACCGAGCCGTCTGGCAGAATCATAATCCAACTGACGAGCAATGGTCGAGTTTACCGGATCAGTTCGTCTGGTTTGTTTGATCTGGTTACCTAAGGGATCAATCAGGTCCTGCTCGTCAATAGTGGGTTTGAGTGATAAGGCGGCTACATTCCTGTAGTCGGCAAAAACCTGATAGACATCGGAAATTTCATCATTTTGATACCTTCGAATGACTAGATCAAAAAGCTGGTCTTGATTAATGACTTCATCAATAATCTGGGTGATATCCTCCTGTTGGATGACATCACGGCTGACGAGATAATCAATGCATTCTCGAATTAATCGTTCGTCTTTATACTCTGGCGTGTATTTGATATATTTGCGGATCGTGGAATTCAGCGCTGTTTTAGGAACGATGACAGGCCAAAGCTGCTTCTCACTCATCTGCGCCAATTTGCGAAATGCTTTACCCTGTAAGGGATCAGTCACTGCAATCCACAAAGAGTCCTGGTGTTCAAACAGGGGGAGGATCTGGTGTTCCTGCATCATGGGTTGCGGGAAACGCGTGACAAGGTCCCCGTCAATCTGGAAATTATCCAAAGGTAAATGAGGCGTTTCGTACAGGATTGATTTGATTTGAGCTGCATCATTTTCGTTGATGAGACCCTCTGAGATCAGCATGGTGAGGTAGCCCTCAACAGAGGAATCAGCAAACGATCCCAGCCGGCGTAGCTGTTCCGATTGAACAAGATGGGAGGAGATTAAAAACTCTTCAGCCTGAGAAACCCCTACCTCAAAATTTACTTGAATTTTGTTTTGTAGCTCGATCTTTTCCAGGTGGTTGCGCAAGACTGCTGTGTTCATCAAACGAGGTTCAACGGGATATCCTGTGAGATCCTGGATGATATCAAGCACACCTGGATGGATTATTGATAATCCAAGGATCAGAACGCCATCCACAAAATTTAAAGGCAGAATGGAAAGCATTTTGCATATTTCAAAGGGAATGATGTCAAACAAGGCCAATAGAAGTTGATCGAATTTTGGGGGCAGGTCTTCTTCATGGATGGCGATGGTACCCATGAAATCAGCAGATATCTCCAACCAGGTGTTCTTTAATTCGGGACGCTCTTCCATCAAGGCCATGAAGAGGGATATGCCAGCGATCCGACTGAGCGTGAGCGTACCTTGCAATTCTGCTTCTGTTATCCATCCGTCCTGTTGGAGTTTTTCAGCAATCCTTTCCTCAAGTATTGGTTTTGCAAACAGCTTCTTATCAGTATGGGATCTTTTTACTTCGGTCAAGACTCTGAGTGGGATGATGATGAAGGATGTTTTGCATGGCCACCCTGCGGTGATTTTTGAGATCTGGTCTGCATCTGACAGATCACTGATCCCAATATAGAGGGTTTTATTTGACCACCAGAGAGGGACATAAGTTTGAACCTCGCGTCTTAAGGCAGGATCAATGTCCAAGAATTCATGGATTGTGTTGATGGGTGAAGGTTGAATTGCTGCCCGGTTGGGCAGGTAATAGCACAGACTAATCAACTGGCTCCATTGGCTGACCGTTATCCGTCCACGAGCAAGCCACTCTGAGCAATCCAGTTGAGTAATATCAATGTCTGAAATTTCGACTTTTGGCGAGCTCACGTCCTGAATCCCAAGTATAGAGATTAATTGCTGGATCGGGATTTGGGGAGGTTTGGGTTCGGTTTGGTGGTATAAACGGGATTGAAGCCGGTTGACTTGGGCAAAACTGACCTGGAAGATTTTGACAGGATGGCGGACAGCGTGACGGATGATATCAAGGTCTTGATTGTTGGGGGAATGGTCCGATGCAACCCACAGAGTCTCGCCATGCATTGCCAGAGGGACAATATGAAATTCATCAGCCAGAGTCTCGGGCACGATTCGCCTGAGGTATTCCGGCGGGCAATATCCTAAAACGGAATTGTTTTGCAGAGAGGTCTCAAGTCTCATCGTTCGGTGTCAACGTCATCAGTGTTTTTTCGGAGCTTATCCAGGAGAGCATAAATCAGGAATGCGATAGCTAAAGCGAAAACGAAGAAAGAGTAATAACCAAAGAACAAACTGAAAAAGACTAATAGAAAGAAAATGAGGGCAAGGATGACTTTCAGATTGACAATGATGATTTTCCAGATATCCTGAATATCAAATTGAGGTTTATCATCAGGAGTCATTATGGTCAGTTAATTCCTTTTCCTGGGAAATTAGAAGGTAGCGGCTCTCTAGATCTGTTTTCTTGATCTGCCATCCAGGTATTGGATCTTCCGTATTGATCAGGTTTGCCAGAGACGAGCGAATCCGGATCACAAGATGGTTGGTCTGAAGGAAGAGGAATTCTACCGATTGGATGTGGTCGATTTCTCTCAGGCTTTGTTCAATATGGACCAGATCTGACAATTTGTTGAAACCCTCAACCCAGACGATCCATTCATCATCAGCCAGGTGAATATCTTGAAGTATGGTGATATATTCCTCTCTGGAGACATTCTCATCATCTATGTTGAGTGATTGTGAGAGTCCTTTACCTTCTTCCTGGGTTGAATCCTTTGTGCTTGCCAGGCTGCGATAATCAACAACAAATTCGTCGGAGGTCAATGCGATTTGCAAGGCAGCCTGACTGCGTTCCAGGATTTCCTCATCTGTTATGGCATCCTCCGGGAAACAGGCTAAACCAGCAACCACCCGGGCGTCGACCTGGCGGTTGAGTCTCTGGATCAGCCTTTTCGTCAACACCAGAGCGCCACCGCGGTCGGTCTCCGGCAGGATGATTCCAAGGTAATCATTCGTAAACGCGATATCGATGTCTGTCCTGATGCCATCCTGGAGGACTTCCGCGATGATTCTGTTGATCCGCCGGACTTCTTCCGTGGAAAATTGATCTCTCTGGCGATAATTAAACAGGACCAGAGATACATCATTCTGATACCGTCTGCCTCTGAGGATCTCTGTGCTGAGGGACTGGCGGGCAAATTTCCAGCGCATTAATGAGGTGTTACGGTCATAGATGACCAGCGAATCTGCAACCTGCTGCAAGCGGTTGTAATTTTCATAAATCTTACGAATCCGATGATTGTAGATTTCGCAAAGAATGGTGGTGATCAGGAAGCTTCCCGCCCCAATTCCGATTGACATCAGAAAGTCCTGATTGAAGCCCATCAGGCTGAATCCTGCCCCGGCAAAGAGCGCAATACTCATGATCAGGCTTGCCCATGATGAAAATGTAAAAAGCTGGGTTAGGGAGAAACTCAGAATCAATATATTAAGTCCTATCCCAAGCAGCGCGGTCACAGGGCTGAAGGTGATCAAGAAATAAGCGCTGATCATACTCCAAATGACCATCAAAATAACAGAAAGGTATAACTGCTTTGTCTGTAAGTCGTTTGATTTTTTCATGTTTTTTCTCAAGAAACTCGATTCGTATGATCTTTGCGCAAGAGCCCAATTAATAAAGCGGCAAGCGATATCAACAATACTCCAATTGAAGCACGAATAATCCAGACAGATTGTCCCTGAAGTGTGAGGGGCGCGACCATTTGAATAGTACGGGCTTTTTGCTCCTGTCCTGTTCCGGCAGGCTGGACCTCGTAAGCAGCGGCTGTTTCTGGTCCTGTTATGATAGCAACTGTTCCATCAAGCTCGGCCCGGTTCGAGGGATCTGTCAAATAATCAACGGTGTTCGCGATTCCCTCCGATGCGTTCGCAGTAAGAAGTAGATAAACTTCACCTTGCTGTCCTTCAAATACCTGCAGATAACCCTTCACACCTGCTCCTGTATCCAGGGGGAGAACAAAATCATTCTCCTCGAGAACACCTTCTTCCAAATTGAATGGGAGAGGCAGGAGATCATTTAGGGAGTCGCTCAATAGATCCTGGGTTGCCCCCAGCAGGATATAATAATTCCCCGCTTCAAAAACTAATTCGTTGTCATCCACAAGAATGACTTGGATATTTGCGGGGTTGCCAAGCATTGATTTCCCAAGAATGAGAGAGAGATCTGCCAAAGCAGATAGAGTTACAGGATCGATGTCACCTGGCACTATAAAATTAAAATTATTGAAGCTGAAAGGATCAGCAAATCCATAAGGAAAACTGCTCAAGTTAAGACGATGCTGTCCGGCAATTTCGGGCAAACGGATAGCTGTATCTGAATGAACCGTCAACCAGGCCTGGGGAAAAGAGTCATTGATACAATAGCTTCTCAATACTGAGGCTTCGTTTGTGTAATGCATATTTGCTTGAAGTGTAATGGTGTTTGAGCCAATCTTTAGAAAACGAAGGGGAATCCGAATTTGTTCAAATTTTTCTTCAGCGTTAGCAGCGGTCAGAGACAGACTTGCAATTGGAATTGAGTTGACCTTGACACTTAGAGTTGAGGTATCACGAGTCAGAAGTCCTGAATGGGCAAAATGAAGATCAAGCCAGGCTTCACTGTCAACATTCCATAGATATGATAATGGCAGGTTGAACTGAATAGTCTGTTCCCGGGTTCCATAAGCTGTGATTGTATCCAGCCCTAAAGATTTCATCGAAATAATATTATCAGAATCAACCACCTCCAACTGAGTCTTTGGGATATCCCTGACGACCAACCATGATCCAACAGCTTGCTCATAAAGCATGTCAAATGCCGCAGCCCGGGCGCTTTTTTCAACACTTTCTGGCGTTGACCCCGTTAGAATTAGTGCAAGATATTGCTGGTCGAACGGCGATATTTGGAGGGAGATGATCCCATCCTCCGGGGATATTGCGTTTTGGGTTGCCCCAGGCTGACCATAACGATCGTAGATGGAATTGATCTCTGGCATCAAATCAGAGGCAAAGCCATTAATCTGCCCTGTCGTGGCAAACAGAATCAGGTTTCCAGAAGGTTCAGACCTTATGGCCTGGTCACTGGTCAGGATATCGAGAGCAATGTTTCGATAATCAGCAAGCTGTTGTAGTTTGACAGTCATCACCGCGAGCGCATTGAGATGGGCGACTTCAGGATCGGAAGGCAGAATCAGTGTAATCTTATTTTCTGAGAGCAGACTCGAATCAATCAGGCTGTTGATGACTGAGTTCAACTCGGTAGTCGGGGCAGTATTTTTATACGCAACTTCAATTGACGTTGTCTTATGAACAACCGCCCAGATGGCTGGGTTATCGTAGTCCACACAGAAATCATCCGTTATCCCCATATAAAATTCGATAACCAGAGCATTATAGCCCTGTTGAATACTATTCAAAGGGAGGGTGATTTCCAGGGTGCCGTTTTGAGCACTTTCCTCAGTCAGGAGGGTGCTGCCAACTCTTTCGCCATTCCACGCCACAGCCATACTGGACCCTTGATAAAGGGCTGGAGAGTGACTGAATTGCACAGTTATTATGGCATCAGATTGAAAAGCCCAATTGGATGGAAAGAAGATATTGAAAGTGCGATTAACTCGTACGCCTTCGAATGTGATATCTGATAGATAGCGGAAATCTTCCAGTGTGTAGACTGCTGAAGCAACTTCCTGAGGATCAGTACTTTGCGCAGCGGCATGGCAGGTTGGAACAACGAGTCCAAGAATCAAAGAAGTTACTATTATCAACAACATAAGAAATGATTTCGGAGGTGTGTTTGATTTTGCCATGGAATGTCATTCCTTTTTTTGGTTTATGATTGATCAGAACAGCAAGGCTTGTGATCAATTTTACAGAATATTACTTAATCTTAGATGAGAATCTTCTTATAAAATCATGAATCATCTATAAAAAAGGATTGCATGATCAAGATTTAATTAATTGACAATGATATTATAAAGGAGAGTGGTTTCAGACGTTACTCATTTGTTTAATCAGAAACCCATTAACGCCATCTTTTCTAAAACCTAAGGGTTTAAAATCCATAGATGATAAAAATCACCTGAAGGGCTGGTTTGGTGAGCCAAGGGCGAATTAATGATAAAATTATAAAGTATTCCTTAATGAGTTTATGTAAACATCTTGAGGCGTCATGAAATCTGTTCCATCTCTCAAAGATAGACTGAACCGGCTGGATGAATTTTGGGGGGATGTCATCAGCTGGATCAGTGTTGAAGCCTTGTCAGATGGGGTCATTAAAGAACTCCTTAAGTTTCTCCCTGAGATTGTTTCCGATCCTGCAACCACAACCGTCAGGATAATTGTCAACGAGAAGGAATTTAAACCGAAAAAGTTTAAGAAGGGGGCCTCAAGTTATTGTTCTTCCATCATGTCAAATCATCATGAAATTGGGAAACTTGAGCTTCATTACCTGTCGGAGAAGCCTGAGAGTGGGCAGGATGATGGTTGGGAAGCAGACCACCTCCTGCTTAAAAGTTTGGGTGAGAAGCTGAGTTATGCCATAGAAATTCATGAAAAGACGTATGAAATCGAGCGGCTGAAAGAAGAGGCGCTGACCGCATATGATCGAACGATAGAAGCCTGGGCGGCAGCGTTTGAAACCCAACAAAAAGAAGCGAACGGTCATACTGACCGCGTCACAAATCTCGCCATGGCTTTGGCAAGAGAGATGGGTTTCGCCGATAAAGAGCTGGTCAATATCAGACGGGGTGCATTGCTGCATGATATCGGGAAGATCAGTATCCCGGATGAGATCATTTCCAAACCGGGTAAGCTGACCAAAGAGGAATACGAGGTTGTGAAGCGCTCGCCAGTCTTTGCGAAGAAATGGCTCTCCCAAATTGAATTGCTTAAACCGGCGCTTGAGATTCCCTATTACCATCATGAAAAATGGGATGGTACAGGATACCCGCTGGGATTATCCGGGGAAGAAATCCCCCTGGCTGCGCGAATGTTTTCCATTGTGGATGTTTGGGATGCGCTCACATCTGACAGACCTTACCGCCAGGCTTTGAGCCGGGAAGAGGCGCTGAATTTGATCGTTTCACAGTCCGGCTCCCATTTTGATCCGGATGTTGTTGAATCGTTTATTCGGGTGCTTTCAAATGAAAATTACATTGATGCTCCTCACAGGTTACGGATTCAGGCATTCGGGTCTGAAAGGGTCTGGTCGCAAAACACCCTGATCACCTCAAGCGATTGGCAGGTGCATGCCGCCCGCGAGATGTTTTTTATCTTTCTTTCGCATCCTGGCGGGCTTACCAAAGAACAGGTGGGTCTTTATATGTGGCCGGATGCCTCTATGGATGAACTGGATATCCGGTTCAAAAATACGCTTTACCGTCTGAGAAGTGCCGTTGGCAAGCATGTTATTTTGCTCTCGGATGGTGTTTATCGGTTTAATCCCATGCTGGATTATGCCTATGATGTGGAGATTTTTTTGATAGCTCTGCAAAGGGCTGATGAGACTGATGAGGCGCATCAGAAAATCAAACATCTCTCGAATGTGATTCAGCAATATAAAGGTGAGTTCCTGCCCGAAGTTGAAGCTTATTGGGCTATCCCGGACCGGGAAAAATACAGGCAGTTGAATATCAATGCCCTGGTTCAACTGGCGACTCTGTATTACCAAAAAAGTGTGTATAAATCTGCATTGAAGTATTGTGAAATGGCACTTGAAGATGATCCCGTAAACGAAGAGGCCTACAGGCTGGCAATGCAAATCCATGCGGATATGGGCAACAAGGCAGAAGTTATCCGCCAATTTGAAAATTGCTGCAATGAAATGCTTGATAGGTTCAGTGTTTCACCATCTTCAAAAACGCAAGAACTCTTTGAGAATCTCATAAATCAATGAGCCTGACCGATTAATCCCCTGTTGTACAGCCTGATTCCCGATTAAATTCAAAATACTGATGTTTACCTATCATTTGACAGGGTCTCTGCCAGAGTTTTTTCTTAATAAAAATTAATCTTATTGAAGACTATTTTGAAGCCCGCTATAAGTGATACTAATCCTGTAGGTTGCTTGAATCTGTCATTACTGTTGGATTAAAGGTCTTATTGATATGTTTGGAAATTCTAAAGTAAATGAGAACTTCATAGACTTCATTGATCCGACCTCGGGGAAGGGGATTTCTGGGCATATGAACCTTAGCTGTGATTTTGACCAAATGAAGCGTGATTTACTGGTGATTTATGATAATAAAGTGGAACGTTGGCTCCAGGCCATGGATCTTTATGACCATGAGATCACAGAACATACTCTCAGGGTTACGGCGCTTTCTTTGAAACTGGCTGAAGGATTGGGTTTCAGTCAGACAGAGCTTATCTATATTCAATATGGAACCTTATTGCATGATATCGGTAAGCTGGGGATCCCTGAAAAGATCATGCAAAAGCCGGGGAAACTAACCCCCTATGAATATCAGGTGATTAAGAACCACCCGGTCTACGCCCACGAGTGGCTCATTAATCAGAGCGATTATCAACCCGCAAAAGTTATTCCTCTGTTCCATCATGAGCGGTGGGATGGCGGTGGGTATCCCTATGGCCTGAAGGGTGAAGAAATCCCGATCCTTGCCCGGGTTGTGGCAGTCGTGGACGTTTGGGATGCATTAACCTCTGACCGCCCATACCGCCAGGCGATGAGCGCGGCCCGCGCTGTCGAAATCATCACATCCGAATCTGAAAAGCAATTTGATCCGGATATCGTGAAAATGTTCCTGAAGCTCGGAATTCACGAGTCTCAGAGAGTCGCCTGGAGATTCCCGGTTTCAGTAAATATCTAAGAAACTCAAATTAGTGGGGTTACAACGCACGTCTTCTATAATCTCAGAATGATTGGCGTCTTGTTCCATTGCCGTTGCAGCCTTTTTCCAAATAAAGGGCTGCGTCCGCCCGGTTGAAAAGGTCCTCAAGGGTATCCGTCCAATTCTCGATGCTGGCAACACCCACACTGATGGAAACGGTGAAATTCTTATCTCCATAAAATACTGGAGAGGAAGCAAGGACATTCTGGATTCTTTCCAAAACCCGCGTCGCCTGCTCTTTATCTGTCTCGGGCAGCAGAAGCAGAAATTCGTCTCCTCCAAAACGACCTATGACATCAACATCCCGGACGATTTGCTGTACGATCTTTGTGAAGACTGATAGAGCGCGGTCTCCAGCCAGATGTCCATGGGAATCATTGATCTTCTTAAGGGTATTGAAGTCAATAACCGCTATCGAAAGAGGGTGGTGATAGCGTTTGGCGCGTCGTAATTCGATTGTTGCGAGGTCCATAAAGTGACGGCGATTTGGGATCTGAGTGAGTTCATCGATGGTTGCCTGTTCATAAAGCTTATCCATCAACTGCTTTTGCTCTGTGATGTCCCGGCTGATGCCATGGTAACCAACCAGGTTGCCCTGCTGGTCGTAATGAGGTGCAGCGGTGATCTCCGTCCAGATCCAGCTTCCATCCTTGCAGCGTTGTTCAATCTCAAACCGGGTTACATTCATGTTATTGCCGATCTGTTCAACTTGAGCATGGTGTTCGATTTTTTCACGAACAAGCTGAATGCCTTCGGGTTTGAAAACCGACCAGACCAGCGTACCAATCACTTCTTCTCTTTTGAATCCACGGATGACTTCATCTGCCGGGCTGATATAGTCAATCCGGTGGCTTTTGTTGATATGCCAGATCACATCGCAGGAATTCTCTGCGAGAAAACGATACTTCTGCTCGTTTTCACGTAATTTTTCCTCCATTTTTTTCCGGGAGGTGATATCTCTGACAACACTTAGGATATGTGGTATGCCATCGATATCGATGGCTCGGGCAGACAACAAACCGATCAGAGGACGCCCATTCTTTCGCCGGAACTGGAATTCCATATCGTCAACAAAACCCGACTCAGTGAGCAAGATGACAAATTTATTTCGTTCAACAGGGTAAAACCAGATATCAATATCCAGGGTTGTCTTCCCGCGAATTTCATTTGCTGAATAACCTGAAAGATCAGTAAAGACCTGATTTACCTCAACGAACAACCCATCCTTGAGTCGGGTGATCAACACTGCGTCTGGGATGGTTTCAAACATCAACGTATATTTTTCTTTGGATTCCAGCGTATCCCGGTTTAATCGGTGGTCCATCAGGAAAATGAAACCGAACGTCAGGAAGGTGGTTATCGCAGAAAGGACGACATAAGAAATTTCCTGGATGGCGGTGGGTAGTTCCGTTTGAGTAATATTCGTGAAAAAGAACCAGGAGATCGCATAAATTATGAAGAAGACTGCATTGATCAGGAAAGCCAGGGCGTTATAAAACGCGAGTAATTTATAGGAAGAGAATTTTTGTTTATAGATGATCCTGGCAACAAGTGCTGAGAAGAGGGCAACGGACAGCGCTGTGATCCCCATAGGCAGAGCGATGTTTCCGAGAGAATAGGCTGTAATGATAAGGAAGGTGTATAAGACACCGAACAGGAAATAGAGGCGACCTTGGATCTTGAGATTAAAGAAATGCAGGGTAGCATGCAGGAGGACCAAGAAGCCAGCGGTGAGAAACAGGTTATCAATCAGTAAAGCAGCGACACCGAACTGGAGTGATTCATTCATAAAAACTGATAAGAAATGAAGACCGATCAGGCCGATTCCAAAGATCCACCAGAGAAAACCTTTATATTTTTTCTCTTTCTGGTATTGAATGACCAGCACAACCACTTCAATAGTTGTAATCAGACTTATAATCAGGGAGAGAGTTCTGATATCGATGCTCATGGCAATTTCCATTATAGCTTAATCCAGTCTTCGTTCATTCATTTATTATTTGGGACTGGTAATCAACAATAAAAGATAATTGTATCAGAACCTGAAAAATTTCGAATATAGTTCATTGTGTTTGTTTATTATGAGTTAAGTTGATTTGGAAGGCCAATAAATATCATATTGACCTGTGAAAAAACAACAATCTTTCACGGGTCACTGTGACAAAGCGGTCCTTATGGTTCTCTGGAGGGCGGACGGGGAATCAATACCGGTGTGTTTTGTTTATAGGACTCATAAGCTTCCT
>CAZXRL010000035.1:16535-18638 GCA_964643275.1 uncultured Candidatus Brevefilum sp. | reverse complement strand
GAGATTCATCTCACCACCCCATATCTTCTGGCACTATACCCCCGATTGGCGGGTATTTTCTGAGCGGGCTTCTGTTGTGACGATTCCAGAAATCATGGAACTTCCTTTCAATCCGGTTTTTGCCGCTTCGTTCCAGGAACGTTTTGAGGCTGTTGCTCCCGGCGCCATCGATGCTTTCAATGGAGACTACATGAGGTCTCTGGAAATCACTGAAAAGGCATTCTATACCAATAGTGAGATAAATTTCGAGGAATTGGGTTGCAGGTTCTCAGCGGATTATCTCGTTGTCGAAAGAGAACATCCTTATAACCTGACCATGGTGTATCAGAACGAAGGATTTATCGTCTACCAACTCCCCGGATGCGAATAAACCGTTCGATAATTAAGAAATACTAAAGCCGCATAGACAGATCCACCCTGCCAATGCCTCAATGAATCCAATCATGCTATAATTTTCTGAGCAGCATGATTAGAATAGATAACACATTAAATCACCGGGCATCGTCAGGAATCAATGACAAAAACAAAGGACCTTGAAACATCACCCCACCCCTTGGAATACCTTGTCGTCGGGCATGTCACGACGGACTTAACGGAGACAGGAACGCAATTAGGTGGGACCGTCACATTTTCAGGGTTAACGGCAGCCGCTTTAGGAATAAGAACTGGCATCATCACCTCCCACCAGCCTGATCTGGACATTTCTCCCCTACAGCACTTATGGGTGAAGACGATACCCAGTAAAACAACCACAACTTTCAAAAATATCTCGGATGGCGTTCACCGCCGGCAATACCTTTATGAGAAAGCGGCCCCTATCAACCCGGAAGATATCCCCGAAATTAACCCTCCCCCTGCTATTGTGCATTTGGGGCCGGTTGCTGATGAGGTGAATCCTGTGATTCTGTCAAATTTCCCTCAAAGCATGAAATGTCTGACCCCTCAGGGATGGTTACGAACAACTAATTCTGACAACCAGGTACATTCTCAGGATTGGGCGAATCGTGAAGAAATCCTGGCTCAGGTTGATGCTGCGGTCGTCAGCCTTGAAGATGTACAATATGATGAAGAAACGATCGCGGGCATGGCTTCGGCAGCCCCTGTTTTTGCCGTGACTGAAAACTATAAAGGCGCCCGGATCTACTGGCATAATGATGCCCGCTTCTTTTCAGCACCTAAGGTAAAATATGAGGATGATACCGGTGCAGGTGACATATTCTCGGCCGCCTTTTTCTGCCGCTATTTTCAGACAAAGGATCCATGGGAAGCGGGCCGGTTCGCTGTTCTGATTGCCTCCTGGTCGGTTGCACACAAAGGATTGGACAGCATTCCTTCTGAACAGGCCATTGAACAGGCAAAAACGGAAGTGCTGGGTCAATAGAGGACTAATTTATGGGATTGGGAAAAATCTACACCATCGTCAACCAGAAAGGCGGGGTTGGAAAGACCACAACTGCCATCAACCTCGGTGCCTATCTGGGTTACTATGGGCAAAGGGTACTCATCATTGATATTGACCCCCAGGCCAACGCGACATCCTGCCTGGGGATTGATAAGAACGATGTGGACGGAGGCACCTACAATGTCCTGATCGGGGCACAACCCATCCTTTCCCAAATTTTGCATAATCCCCGTTTCAAAATTTCTCTGTTACCCTCATCCCCTGCATTGGCAGGGTCGGAAATCGAATTAATCGATCTTTCGCACCGTGAATCCCGCCTGAGCCATGTTCTCGAACCTATCAGAGACCGTTACGATTACATTCTGGTGGATTGCCCGCCTTCGCTTGGTCTGCTGACACTCAATGGGCTGGTGGCCGCCCGGGATGGCGTTCTCATCCCTGTTCAATGTGAATACCTTGCTCTTGAAGGATTGGGCCAATTGACAGATACACTGCAGCGCATTCAGCGATCACTCTTCCAGAAACTAAAAGTACGCGGCGTTATCCTGACCATGTATGATGGACGAACAAGATTAGCGATGGATGTCGTTCAGGAAGTGCGAAAATTTTTCCCCGATAAGGTCTTCCAGACCATTGTGCCACGCAGCATACGCCTAGCAGAAGCGCCATCCTACGGGCTGCCTATCACGGTATATGCTCCT
>CAZXRL010000035.1:0-16525 GCA_964643275.1 uncultured Candidatus Brevefilum sp. | reverse complement strand
ACAGATCTGGAAATCCGTGGTGTCATCCTAACCATGTTCGATGGACGCACCAATCTGGCGCTGGATGTCGTCAAAGAAGTCCAGCAGTTTTTCGGCAATCAAGTCTTCAGGGCCGTTATCCCCCGCTCCATCCGGCTGGCAGAAGCGCCATCCTATGGAATGCCCATTTCGGTCTTTGCACCGGAATCCAGCGGCGCTCAGGCTTACGCTGCGCTGGCAAAAGAATTGTTGAAATCCGATCAGGTTCCGATACCCATAGTACAGGAGGCGAACTGATGGCACGCAGACCCGGACTTGGCAAGGGACTGGATGCTCTGATCCCAGGAAGCGAGGAACAGGGAGAAACAAGACCGCTTTCCGGGTCTTCTCCAGGTGTCATCCAGGTCTCTGTTGACCAGATCGCGCCCAACCCCCACCAACCTCGTTCGATCATGGACGAGCAGGCGCTGCAGGAGCTGGCAGCATCGATCGTTGAACATGGGATCATCCAGCCCCTGGTTGTCTCAGCAGACCCGGACTCTGACCGTTATCTACTCATCACCGGTGAACGCCGCTGGCGGGCAGCTAGAATGGCAGGGCTTTCAATGGTGCCTGTCATTGAACGGAATGTAACCGAACAGGGACAGCTTGAACTTGCCCTGATTGAAAACGTTCAGCGGGCAGATTTATCGCCGCTGGAGATGGCCGAAGCATATCGTCAGCTCGCCGAACAATTCTCGCTGACCCACGAACAGATCGCTGAAAGAGTCGGTAAGAGCCGCACCAGCATCACCAACACACTCCGCCTGCTCAATCTTCCCGGTGATGTTCGAAAAGCCCTGGCTGAGGGGAAAATATCAGAAGGCCATGCTCGAGCGATCCTCGGCTTGTCAAACGCCCAGGCACAGCGGTCAGCGTTGAACACGATCCTAAATCTTGAGTTGAACGTCCGCCAGGCGGAAGCGCTTGTCAAGAAGATGAGCGGAGAACGGCCGCCAAAAAGACCAAAAGAGGAACCCTCTCCTCAGACACGTGCGCTTGAATCTCGCCTGAGGAATTTCTTCGGCACCAAAGTCAACTTGAATGAAGGCAAAAAAGGTGGGAGTATGGTCATTTACTATTATTCCGACGAGGAATTGAACGCCATCCTTGAGAAGATCCTCCCAGAGTAGTTGATATGGAAATCTATCATAACGCCAATATCTACGCGCCTGGTATCAAGCCGGCTGAAGCCCTGGCCGTTGACCGTGAACGGATCCTTGCCATCGGCTCAGATGCTGAGATCCTGGATTCCTTTTCCGGAGCAGATTCCATTGTCAATCTGGATGGCAGGACCATCTGGCCTGGGCTCACCGATGCTCACGTCCACCTGCAGCATTTTGCAGAAAGCCGCACCATGGTGGATTGCGAAACTAAAACTCTGGACGAATGTTTGCGGCGGGTGGAATCCGCCGCCAGGACGCTCCCTGAGAATGCCTGGGTTCGCGGACATGGCTGGAATCAAAACCTTTGGAAAGAAGGATTTGGGTCTGCCGCGCATTTGGATCAGGTCTGCGGCGGCCGGCCCGCATATTTGACCGCCAAATCGCTGCATGCCGCCTGGGCTAACACCAAAGCGCTGGAACTGGCTGGCATCAATGCCCGGACACCGGATCCACCTGGGGGCATCCTTCAGCGAGATGAACAGGGGCAGCCAACCGGCATCCTGTTTGAGAATGAAGCCATGGCGTTGGTGAAATCCGTAATCACAAAACCTACCCTGAACGAACTCGGAGCCATGATCAAGGCCTTAATTCCGGACCTGCACCAGATGGGGCTGATTGGGGTTCACGATTTCGATGGCCTGGATTGCTGGGAAGTCCTTCAGTCGCTTCATCAAGCTAAAGCCTTAAAATTGCGTGTTCGGAAAAGCATTCCCTTTGACCACCTGGACACCTTCATTGAAACAGGTTTTCGGACTGACCATGGCGATGATTGGCTGAATATCGGAAACCTCAAACTTTTCTCTGACGGCGCATTGGGGCCGAAAACCGGCGCAATGCTGGCGCCTTATGAAAATTCAGAGGAATTGGGGACACTTCTGTTGACCGAATCAGAAATCGTTGACATCGGGCAACAAGCGATCAAACACGGGATCGCGCTAGCCATCCACGCGATCGGTGACCGGGCAAACCGGGTTGTCCTCGATGCCTTTGGGAAAATCCGCCGGTATGAAGAAGAACACCACCTCCCCCATTTCCAGCACCGGATTGAGCATGTTCAAGTGATCTCCCCGGAAGACCTCCCCCGGCTGGCCGAACTCGGCATTATTGCCTCCGTCCAGCCCGTCCACGCCCCCTCGGATATGGCAATGGCGGATCGTTATCTCGGGTTGAGGTCCAGATATGCCTACGCTTACCGGACGCTCAAAGCATCTGGAGCAACGCTCGTTTTTGGGTCGGATGCACCTGTTGAGCCTGTCAATCCCTTCCAGGGGCTTCATGCTGCCGTTACGCGTCAGAACCTCGACGGCGCACCCGGTGATGACGGCTGGCACCCGGAAGAACGCCTCTCACTTACCAAAGCGATTGAGGGATTCAGCATTACCCCAGCAAGGATATCAAATCGCGGTGACCATCTGGGCCGACTGGCACCAGGCTATCATGCAGACTTCATTCTCCTTGACAGAGACCCATTTGCCCTGGATCCCAAGGAACTGGCATCCATCAAACCTAAAGCGACTTTTATTGCGGGAAAATGTGTCTATCAGGATCCAGCCCTATCCGTTGATTTAAAGCCTTAACCAGGATCTCGCATGCAGTGCTCAGGTCTATCCTCAGTGATAAAAATAGAAATTTATCCGGCTTTCGACTATAATCATAATTAGGATAAGACCACCCGTACCTGTCACGCCAGATCATCAACTTGTTAACGACTCATGGCCCAAACACTGGATATCATAAACGAAAAATTCAGAGCTCTGCGCAAAGCCTCCCAACGGAGTATTCACGATTGCGCCAATATCCTGAATTTATCCAAAGAGCATTACCTTGGTTTTGAGCAGGGCGATCAGTCCCTATCCCTGCCAGATCTCGAAATCCTGGCATCCTATTTAGGTGTATCCCTTTCGGAAATAATTGAGAGCAATATTAGCGTAATCATCCATCGATTCAGATTGCAAAATAATAAGCGTGACCAGTACCGGACACTCCGTGACAAAATGATCCGTTCAAAATTGATACTCGTTCGCCAGGAAGCTCATTTATCGCTCGATGAGCTTTCAGAGCTCACTGGAATCCCTCAGGACAGGCTTACGGGTTATGAAAGAGGGACTACTTCAATCCCCTTTGAAGATCTTCTAACTCTCAGTGAACACCTGGGAAGACCCATAAACGCCTTTCTTCCTGAGGTCCACAATCCCTCGGAACGGGCTGAAATAACTCCCCATAATGCTGAATGGGAACCTGAATACCCCGAGGGCGATTCCAAAGAGGATTTGATGGATACCTATCCTCAACTATTGGCTGCCCTCAAAAGAGTCCCCCTGGAGGACCAGGCCCAAATTGCCAAAATCCTCCTGAAGAAACTGAGAGCCATCTGAACGGGTTTCACCACCCGTTCTTTTATTTTTACCACCGGACCCTTTGTTTCGGTCAGTACGATTTAGTTTGAAAGGGAGATCATGGTTCAAGGTGAAGCCTCATCTGTAAATGACCTGTTGATCGTTGAAGCCAGCCATGAACATTACCAGGAACTAGCCGCGTTTCTTAACCAGAATATCCAGACCCACCGGCACCTGGACTGGTTTTCTTCTCTGGATTGGATCGGCGACCAGCCTTATTTAATCCAATATGAAGAGGATACAATTCAGGGGGTGTTATGTACAACACCAGAAAACAAAGATACAGCCTGGATCCGTGTTTTTGCAGTCGCCAAGCCCGGAGAAATTGATGAGTCCTGGCAGCAGTTGCTGCTGAGAGCCATCCAGAAGCTCAGAGACGAAGGCGTGAGGCGTTTGGCTGCCTTAGCCCTGCATTCCTGGTTTGAAGCATTACTGGTCCTTTCCGGTTTCCAAAACCGCCAGAATATCAACGTTTTGGAATGGCAGGGGCAATTACCCCCCAAAACCCTATGCAATCCTGCTATAACCATCAGACCTATGACGTGTGATGACCTGCTTGAAGTTCAACGGATTGATGCCCTGGCCTTCCCCTCTCTGTGGCAAAATTCTCTGGCAGGCTTAACCAAAGCCCTCAAACAAACCGGGATCAGCACTGTGGCAATCCTTGACGACAAACTAGTGGGGTACCAGATCAGCACCTCAATGACCATCTGCGGACACCTTGCCCGGCTGGCGGTTGACCCGAATTATCAACGGCAGAGGATTGCGTATACCCTGGTTTATGACTTGCTCCAGAAATTTGAGGCCCGGGGCCTCTGGCGGGTCACCGTGAACACCCAGTCCGATAACTTTCCTTCGCTTAATCTTTATGAGAAATTTGGATTTTCCCGCACGAAGGAAGAGATAAAAGTCTTCGAATTATTTCTCTAAATCAGATCCCCCAATAATCTAGGGCAATCAACAAATTTGCTAGACAAATTACGCTGCTTATGGGAGAATAGACCCGTTGTGCAATGTTAATGGAGGCCTGTTGATGAGTGAAAAGATCAACAAACGAGAGTTATTAAGAGAAAAAAGAAAACAGGAAAAACGCAGGAAAACAATGATCTTTGTCATTATTGTTTTTGCAGTTGTAACCCTGATTTTGGCCGCCGCTTTACTGCCGAAGTTATTGGTTCAAAACAGAGAATTTGGCGCAACCCAAGGTTTTTCGGTTGGAGGCCCCAATGCGCCGATAACGGTCGTCGAATTTTCGAGTTATAACTGTGGGTATTGCAAAATTGTTTCGGAGGAACTGCAAGAGGACTTTTTCCGGGATTATGTTGAAACTGGTGACGTCTATTTCACCTACGTCAACATCCCTTCGAACAACGAAGAATCATATGCGGCTGCAACGGCATCCTATTGTGCAGCCGAACAGAATATGTTTTATGAATACAAGGTCCAATTGTTCACTTACGCCGGATATGAAGGCGCTTTTTCAACAGAAAACCTCATTTCTTACTCAGATGCTGCCGGATTGGATACCGAGGACTTCCGTGCCTGTCTGATCCGTGACGATTATGCCGAGGCCATCTCACAGGACCTCCAATTCGCACAATCCGTTGGTTTAACAGGGACCCCTTCATTTCTGATTAACGGAGAGGAATTGGTCTACACGAGTGAGTTGATCCCGACTGTGGACGCACTTCTCAATAATTAAGTCTCAATCCAGTCACGAATCTCATTCTCAGCAATAAATGGGTTTCTGCACCCTAAACCCCTCCGAAGAACTTTTCCAGTATGAAGACGATCAGAGGCGTTATCAGTAAGGCTGGTAAAAAACTGCCCGTGCGGATTTTCTTGATTCCCAACAGGCTGCTGATGGCAATCGACATCAGGACCAAACCACCCACGGCTGTCATTTCATTCATCATGGCAGCAGAAAAAAACTGGCTGAACAGGCCTGCCAGAAGTGTAATTGCCCCCTGGTAAATCAGGATGGATAAAGCTGAAAAGGCCACCCCAATTCCCAAAGAAGAAGCAAAGGCTATTGAAGCAAACCCATCAAGAATGGCCTTGATCGCCAGCATCTCAAAATCGCCGGTCAAGCCATCTTGAATCGAGCCAAGGATGGCAATCGGTCCGATCACAAAGACCAGCGAAGCTGTGACAAAGCCTTCGACAAAACGGCTTTGAGTATCTGTATCCTGGCCCTTCCGTGCGACACGATCTCGTAAAAATATCCCCGCTTTTTCCAGTCCATCTTCGACCTTCCACCACTCTCCCAGGAGGGCGCCGATCAGTAAACCGCCCAGTGGAACCAGCGGATTTTCGGTGTTGATAAAGTTAATCAGACCATATCCAAAGGTAAAAAGGCCCAATCCTGCGATTATCGTTTCCCGCAGCCTGACCTGCATCCGGGTTCCGATCAGTACACCGAGAACAGAACCCAAAACGATTGTCCCGACATTGATAAAAGTCCCCAGCATGGATTATTCTTCCTTGACCAACCGAACGCCCCCTCCTGACCGGGACGATTCATAAACTTCCAGAATAAAAATCAGGGAGCTGAGTCGGTTCAGGTAAACGATCAAACCCTGTTTTTGAAGATCCCCCGTTTCATATAAAGCAACCACCCGGCGTTCAGCCCTGCGGACGATAGCCCTTGCCAGGGATAGGGCCCCGCTGGCAGGCGTCTCGCCCGGAACAATAAAGTCCTTGGGCATGGTTAGGGCGTTTTCAAGTTGGATAATCTGTTCTTCCAGCCAGGCGACATCTTCTTTGCTGAGTCTATCAAACAATTCCGCAGTTGCTTCCGATGCAGACAGCTCAGCCATCAACCAGTAAAGTTGTTTCTGGATATGTAGAATTATTGTTTGGGTTGTTTCGCTGTCAGATAGTGAACGGGCGAGCCCTAATACAGCCGAGGCCTCATCAACGCTGCCCACTGCTTCAATCTTTTGCGAAGCCTTTGAGATCCGGCCTTCTCCCAAAAAACCTGTATCGCCAGCATCACCTTTTCCAGTAAAAAAAGGCGCCATCATCCCTTCCTATTCTTCAGGCCCAACTGTCTCCGTTATGTCAATGCCATCCTCAGTACCTGTTTCACGTCCAGAAAGGATGAACCACTCATGCACATTCCTAAAACGGTCGCTGGGTTCAAAGATCGGCCCAAAACTTATTCCGTTGATATCCTGCGAAACAGCATAGGTGTAAACGGGATATAGTAACGGCAGAGAGGGCATCTCACGCATAAACGTGACCTGGAAATTTCGATACAGTCGTTCTCGTTCTCCAATATCCACAGACATCCGGGCCTGTTCAAGGAACTCGCTGGCTGATCGGTTGTCCCACTCTGCATAGTTCTGACCGCTTTGGATCTGGGCCTGCCCCCAGAAGGGATAAGGATCCGGATCCGGTGAACGCATCAGATTGATATCGACCAGGGCGGTCTGATAGGTCCGCGCGGTCAAGTCGGCCAGGACCTGGTCATAGGGTTTGGCCTCCAGTGTCACATCAATCCCAATTCGTTCCCAATCCTGCGCAATCCGTTCTGCAATGGCTGTATGGATCGCAGTATCCGGATGAAGCAATGTCAAAGCCAGTGCCAGGCCATCCTGGGTCGTGAAAAGACCCTCGTCCTCATCATATGTCACCCCCAGCGATTCGAGGGTGGATTGGGCTTCGTTCGGGTCATAATTGATCTGTTCCAGGTCCGGGTAATAAGCCCAGGTCCCAGGCATGATGGGACCGTTAGCTTTGACAGCCTGGCCGCCATAAACTTTCTCAATAATGAGGTCCCGATTTATCGACTGCATCAATGCCCTGCGAAAATCAGGATCATCCAGAAAACCAACTTCAGGGTTATCGAGGTTTAAATAGGTAATGGTCATCAGCGGTTTACGAGCGGTAAAAATCGATAATCCTGGTTCGGAAAGAACAGCGCTTAAGATCGATTCGTGCACATCCCCAATACCCTCAACTTCTCCTCGCTGGTAAGCAGCCAGAGCGGCTTCGGAGTCCGGGTAATAGCGAAAAATGAACTCATCCAAAAAGGGACGCCCCAAAAAATAACCCTCAAATGCTTCAAGGACAACTCCGACAATCCGATTATTTTCAACCAGCATCCGCTGGAAGCGAAAAGGCCCGGTGCCAATCGGGGCAAGGTTGAAGGAATCATCAATGATGTCATCCAGCCCAAGGCCGCCCAGGATATGGTCAGGCAGGATCCCAAAATTTAAATAATCGATAAAGGGCGCATAAGCCTCAGGAAGCAGGAACTGGACCTGCGATTCCGACAAAACAACAACTTCCACTTCCGCCCATAAATTGCGCATATCTTCCGGGATCAACCCATGCCCGCTTTGCAGGAGATCAATCGTGAACAGGACATCCGAACTGTCAAAAGGTTCGCCGTCATGCCAGAAAACATCCGTACGGAGACTGAAGTTGTAAACTGTCCCGTCGCCGGAAACACCCCAGGATTCCGCCAGGTCTGCCTGGGGGATTCCTTTTGAATCAAATCGGATCAGGCCATTGAAAATTAACTGGTCAACCGAATGATCGGGCGGGTTGTAGATATCAAGGAAGGGATTGAGCCGCATAAATTCACCGGTCAAGGCTTCAGAGTAAATCCCACCTGAGATCGGTGAGGGGGTCGCTTCAGTCTCATCGCCCGAACGAGATTGTTGCAGGATGAGTAGAATCCCCACCACTAAACCAGTGACGAGTATGATAAGTAATTGCCATCGAAATTTTTTCATAGTGTTAAGATAAAAGGGGCAACCCAGAATGGCGAGTTGCCCGCTTCCTTTACGTGAGATAATAAAATCGCCAGGGATATCCGGAGGACACCTGGATTATCCCAAAGTTATGACTGTCAGGAGGGTCAGGATAAAAAAGAGTACACTCAAAACAATGGTGATCCAAAATAGAATCTTTTCAACCCCGCGGCGTTTGCTATAAACGCCTCCGGAATCCATTCCGCCTCCCGTCAATCCACCCAGGCCAACGCCTTTGCTTTGCATGATAATACTCGCAACCAGTGCAATAGACGTTATAATTAATGCGATACTAAAATAATCTGCCACACAAGCCTCCTTTAACAGAGATGATTATACCCATAACTTCAAATAACCGTCAACCCAATGAATGAAATCAAAATTGTACTACACATTCACACCCATTATTCCGATGGCAATGCCAGCCATTCTGAACTGATCCAAATTGCCCATAAAGCCGGCCTGGATGGGATCATCACGACAGACCACAATATCTGGATCGATGGTTTTGATGGCTACTATGGTGAGGGCACTGAAAAGACCCTGCTCATGGTGGGCGAAGAAATCCACGACAGGACATTGGACCCGCCGGGTAATCACCTGCTGGCGATCGGTGCCGGCCGTGAGCTTTCCCCTTATGCTGAAAACCCGCAACGCCTGATTGACCAGATCAACAGGACTGATGGCCTTTCTTTCCTCGCGCACCCCATCGAAGACCCTCTGGAAAGGTTTAATGAAGGAGAATTTTCATGGCGGGACTGGGAAGTCCGCAACTTCACCGGTATTGAGCTCTGGAACCAGATGAGCGAATTCAAAAGCGTCTCTCCAACGCTCAGAGCAGCACTCGTCAATGCCCTTTTCCCGAAACGGATGTCCGTTGGGCCGCTTGACCGGACTCTGGAACTCTGGGACAAGCTAATTGCCGAAAGGAAAAGACCGGTTGTCGCAGTCGGTGGCGTGGATGCACACGAGATAATAAAACGTGCCGGCCCAATAAAAATCAGACTATACCCATATCTGCATCATTTCAAAAGCGTCGTCAATCACCTTTTGCTCCCCAGGCCGCTCACGGGCAACTTCGCGGAAGATCGCAATATGGTCATAAACGCTTTTCGTAACGGAAACTGCTTTGTCGCCTACGATCTGCCTGCGCCTACCGATGGATTCCGGTTCACTGTGAATACAGACGAAGGCACCACAACAATGGGGCAAAGTGCCAATATTTCAGGCGGTGCGACTTTCCAGATCCGCTTGCCCCAAAAAGCCCCCTGCCGCCTCATCAAGGATGGCGTCCTGATCCGGGAATGGACAAACCGCGATGTATGCACCCATATCACTACAGAAAAAGGCACCTACCGTGTGGAGGTTCTGATCCCCTATAAAAATAAAATGCGAGGCTGGATCTTCAGCAACCCGATCTATGCCTGGGATTAACCCTTAATGACCACCAGCGGATGAAGTCGGGCAACTTTACTGGCAATCCCTGCGCCAACGACGCTTTCGACGACCTGATCAACATCTTTATACGCTTCCGGAGCTTCTTCGGCCAGTCCAGCCATTGAACCCGCCCTGATTTCAATACCCTGCTTCTTCAAACGTTTAAAAAGGTCTTCACCCCAAATGCCCCGCTTTGCCTCTGACCGGCCCATCACACGCCCGGCGCCATGGCATGAGCTTCCAAACGAACGTTGCATGCTGGTTTCCGTCCCGGTGAGCACCCAGGAGGCCGTCCCCGTGGATCCAGGCACCAGAACCGGCTGGCCGAGATCGGCATAGTCTTCAGGCAGGCCGGCAGACCCCGGACCGAAGGCCCGCGTCGCGCCTTTTCGGTGGATGCAGACCCTCCTTTGCTCTCCATCAACCAGATGTCTTTCAAATTTTCCAATATTATGGGCGATGTCATAGACCTGGGTGAGATGCCAGTCTTTCACCTTTCCGGCCAGAGCTGATTCGAAGGCCTGGCGAAGCTTATGGGTGAGCAACTGCCGGTTCAGAAACGCATAGTTCGCGCCGCACCGCATTGCCCCCAGATAGTCCTGCCCTTCGGGTGACTTAATCGGTGCACAGACCAGCTGCTTATCAGGCAGAACAATCCCATACTTTTGAATTGCACCCTGGAGCCTGCGTACATAGTCCGTGCAGATTTGATGACCAAAGCCCCGGGAACCGGTGTGGATTTGAACTACGAGATTTCCCTCACGTAATCCCATGATTCGAGCGGCTTCATCATCAAAAATTTTCGCAATGACATCCACTTCGATAAAGTGGTTCCCCGCGCCGAGCGTCCCAAGCTGAGATTGGCCGCGGCTCATCGCCCGATCACTGACCTTCTCGGGGTCTGCGCCTTCCAGTCGGCCATTGTCTTCTGTATGGTTCAGATCATGGTCCGTCGCATATCCTTCGGCCTTTGCCCATCTCGCGCCTTCCACACAAGCCTTTGCCAGTTCCTGTTTGCTGAGATGGAGCTGACTGCCCACCCCGACACCGCTCGGGCAGAACTGGTTGATCATCGCAGCCAGGTCAGGCAGCCATTCTCTGGCCTCATCCGCCTTGATACTTGTAGAAAGCAATCGCACACCGCAGTTGATGTCATAGCCGATGCCTCCCGGGGAAATCACGCCTGTCTCCGGGTCTGTTGCTGCCACACCGCCGATGGGGAAACCATAGCCCTGGTGCATGTCCGGCATGACCATGACGGCCTCCAGCAAACCGGGCAGTGTGCTCGCATTCACAGCCTGCAGGATGGACTTGTCTCCCAGAGATTCGAGCAGAAGGGCTTTGGAGGCAAAAACCCGAACAGGGACTCGCATATCCTCCCGAAAATCAGGCGAAATCTCCCACTCAAATTCACTAATCTGCTGAAAAACATCCAGGGTTAACGCTGTCATGGCACAATCTTTCTAAACATCAAACGTAATCCTCGCCTCGAGCCTGTTCCCGACCTGCTCAATTTCAAGTTCATGAAAGGTCACGGCCTTAATAGTCCGTTCAAGAGCCACGGATTTGCACCCAAATGCCCTCACTGTTAAGACCCTCTCGCTTCGTTCAAATACAAAATCATGGAATATCATTTGAGCATCCTCAACCATGAACAACAATTCGTTAAGGAAATCAACCAGAATAGACTCTCGTGATCCCTGAGGGATGGTAAAAACCTCTTCCGTGTCCGGACCGGATCCTATTTCCGCGCCCATCAGGTGATAAAAACCAAAAGCTGCCTGCCTCAATAAGGTCTCAAAATCTTCCCCCCACACTTTTAGGGCCAGGTCTGCGATATGCTCAAGCTCTTCATATCCGTTCAGGGACATACTTGAGTATAATTATACTGGATTGTCAACTATGAAGAATAATCTTGATCATATCGAAGCGCATTTGCGTCACCTTTTCGAAGAAAGCCTGTTGAAGATTTTCTCAGGCGGTTTTTCTCCGACCAATCTCATTGATGACTTCATGGAAGCCATGCAGCAGGGCCTGCAGGAAACGGCTGAGGGGATGATCCTTGCCCCTGACCGCTATTATCTTACAGTCCACTCTGATGACCTTATCGAGTGGCAAACACATCAGGATACGCTGGATGAGATGGCAGAAAAAATCGGCGAATTGGGGAAAGAAGCGGGGTTTTCGTTTATTTCTGCCCCTTTGATCGTCATTCTCTCTGATCCTGCACATCTCCTGGATAAAGTCAAGATCACAACTGAAATTTCAACACCAGAAGAATCTCTCCCCGATACCGCCGCCATGGACCAGCCGGATGACCTGTCTTCGGAGGTAACCATCCCAGCCAACGCCTCTCTGGTGATCGGTGGAAAGACCAATTTCCCCCTCGAAAAGGCGGTGGTCAATATTGGCCGGCACTCGGACAACGACCTGGTCATTGATGACCAGTACACCTCCCGTCATCACGCCCAGCTGCGAGTCATCAATAAACGTTACGTAATATTTGATGTTGGTTCAACTGGCGGGGTCGTCCTAAATAACAAACTGATCTCTAAAGCAGCCCTGCAACCCGGTGACGTTATCCGAATTGGGATGGTTAATTTGATTTATATTCAGGACTCCACTGCCGCTCATCCGACCACCGCAGTACCGATAGACTGTGACAAAGACATAGGTGAGGACCGCGCATGAACCCTTTCCTGGCTTTCTTTCTGCGCCTGCTCCTCCTAATCCTGTCTTATGTCCTTGTTGGATGGATCGGATATTCGATCTACACCGACCTCCGGAAAGGTGTTGTCCCGACCGACCACACCGCTTATCCACCTATCGCTTTTAAAACTGAAATTGATGACGAAGCCCAAACCCAGATTTATTCCTCGGATGTGATTATCATCGGCCGTGACCCAGCGTGTGATTACACTATCCAGAATGAGACCATCTCCTCGCAACATTGCAAAGTATCCTATCACCATAAACAATGGTGGGTGGAAGATCTGGATTCTACCAATGGATCCTATTTGAACAATGCACAAATCGACGCCCCTGTCGTACTTACGGACGGAGATGAATTACGTTTGGGACAGGTCTTCATTACCATTCAAATCCACTAGTTCATCCCAACGGAGGGACCCATGAATGAAACCCCAATATTGGCCGTCATTGGCGGCTCTGGCCTTTACGAATTTGAAGACCTGAAGGAAATCCAAACTCTTGACCTTGAGACCCCCTTTGGTAAACCTAGTTCACCCATAACCCTGGGGAAGCTGAATGGAAAAACGGTTGCGTTCCTCGCCAGACACGGGATCGGTCACGTGCTCTCCCCCAGTGAGGTGCCCTATCGGGCGAATATCTACGCACTCAAATCCATCGGCGTAAGGCGGATCGTGAGTGTCAGCGCCTGTGGCTCTCTCCGAGAAGCTTATGCCCCCGGTCATATCGTCATCCCTAATCAGATCTTTGACTATACGCAACAGCGTGAGCGAAGCTTTTTCAGTGAGGGTCTGGTCGCGCATGTCGGTGTGGCTGATCCTTTTTGTGAACCCCTCTCGGATATCCTTGAGGAATCACTTAAGGATGCCGGCGCGACCTATCACCGCGGCGGCACCTACATTACGATTGAAGGACCCCGGTTTTCAACCAAAGGTGAATCAAGGGTATACCGCCAGTGGGGACTGGACATCATTGGGATGACCGCATCACCGGAAATCTTCCTTGCCCGTGAAGCCGAGATCTGTTATACCACCATGGCCCATGTCACCGATTATGATGTCTGGCATGTCAGCGAAGAGCCGGTCACCGTTGAAATGGTTATCTGTACGCTTTTAAAGAATGTCACCCTAGCCCAAACCACCATTAAAAAGATGGTGGACCGCATAGATCCTGCCATCGAGTGCGGTTGTGAGGATGCCCTCAAGAATGCCCTCATCACCCATCCCGAGCATATCGATCCCGTAAAAAAGGAACGTCTGGGCCTCCTGATCAACAAGTATCTGGAGTAAATTCTCTCGTGCTCAGGCTTTTTCCGGTCAAGAATAAAAACTCCCTGACCGATCAACAGCAAAGCCGGCTGATGATCCTCTCGGCGTTATTCGTGATCACACATGGATTAATCCTAACGCTGGCACCCGCAGTCCGTTATGGCGCGGGAAGTGAACGTTACAGATATCATCACTGGTTGGGTGTTGCCGTCTGGCTGATTGTGTTCGCTTTCCTGCACTGGCAGACCACCCACAAAACAGAGCATCGGGATCCCTACCTTTTACCCATCATCGCACTCTTATCGGGCATTGGCTTGATGACGATCTGGCGGCTATATCCTGCCTTTGGTCTGCGCCAGACAATCTGGCTTGCTGTTGCTGGCTTGCTGGTTTGGTTTGGCTTGCAATTCCCGTTTTTTCTCACCTTTATCCGTCGTTATAAATATATCTGGCTCATATTGGGTTTGATCCTCACCGCATTGACCATTCTCTTTGGTATTCACCCGAGCGGCGAAGGCCCTGCACTGTGGTTGAAGGTGTTTGATATCTATTTTCAACCCTCCGAACCCCTCAAACTTCTCCTAATCGCTTTTCTCGCCGGCTATTTCACAGATCGTCTTTCCACAAAGCGGCGGGCAGTTGAAACCATTCTTCCAACCCTGATCCTGGTCGGGCTGGCTTTAGCTATCCTTGTCTCGCAAAAAGACCTGGGAACTGCCAGCATCTTTCTGGTTATTTACGTGGCAATGCTTTTTTCGATTAATGGGGACCGACGCGTCGTTGGAATGGCATTGGTCGCATCGCTGATCGCCGGAATTGCCGGATATTTTTTGATCGATATTGTCAGGGTACGCATCGATACCTGGCTCAATCCATTCGGCGATCCTTTTGGCACTTCTTACCAGGTCATTCAATCTATGATTGCTATTGCAGAAGGCGGCATGATCGGCGCAGGCCCCGGTCTGGGCAGCCCAGGCCTCATACCCGTTTCAGTATCGGACTTTATCTTTGCTGCTATTATTGAAGAAACCGGTTTTGTCGGCGCGCTTGTGATTGTGCTGCTCTTTGTTTTCCTTATCTATCGGAGTTCAAGAATAGCGATCGCATCAACGAACACATTTCACCGATACCTGGCGTTGGGGATTGCGTTTTATTTTGGCTTCCAAAGCATTTTGATCATCGGCGGAAATATCGGCTTCTTACCACTGACCGGCGTTACCCTTCCCTTTGTATCCTACGGCGGCTCCTCGCTGCTCGTGTCGTTCTTTGCCCTGCTCATTCTGATCACCATCAGCAATAAAACTGAACCCATACCCGGGAAGACTTTCTCCAAACACACTAGAATGGTTCTGGTGAGCCAATTGATGATTGGGGTCCTCATCATTGAGATTCTCGTGACCAGCCTGCTATCCTTCTGGTTCATGCCATCCCTGACATCACGACCGCAGAACCTCCGCTGGTCCATCAACGACCGGTTTGTTCGCCGCGGAAACATTTTGGACCGTGATGGAAATATCCTGATCACAAGCAGCGGCTCGCCTGGCGCAATCGCGCGGGTCAGCAACCATATCCCGCTCTATCCCGTCATCGGCTATACCAACACCACATACGGGCAAACGGGAATCGAGTCTTCCATGTACCCCTACCTGCGAGGGCTGGAGGGCGTTTCAGAATGGACTGTCTTTTGGCAGGACCTGATCTATAATCAACCGCATGAGGGGCTGGATCTTCGCCTGACCCTTGACCTGAATTTCCAGCAGCTGGCAGATACCTTATTGGACGATTCATCAGGCTCAATCGTTCTGATGAACGCAGATTCGGGTGAAATCCTGGCTATGGCATCCCACCCTTATTTCAATGCGGAGACTCTGGAAGAAGATTGGCAGAGTCTGATCACCGATGAGGATGCACCGCTCATCAACCGGGCAACCCAAGGGGTGTATCCCGCCGGTGCGGGACTTTTTCCCTTCATTTTGGCTTCTCAGAACGAAATGATTTCTCAGAATCCTGAGCCTGAAACGCTCCTTTCGGATAGCGTTCTTGAAGGTAATTGTTCCCAGCCAGTGGAAGGAGACCTGACCTGGTCAGCTCTGGTGTCAAATGGGTGCGTAAACGCTCAGGCAGCTCTTGCAGAAATGACCGGGCAGGAGACGTTGCTGGCATTATATGAAAGCCTGGGTCTGTATACACCGCCGGCAATACATCTGCCGGTTGCAGATATTGCACAGCCTGTAATCTCGGACAATTTAGAGTTCTACCGTGGGGAATCATCCGTTAATATCAGTCCGCTCCAAATGGCGCTGGCAGCCAGTGCATTGACCAATGAGGGTATCCTGCCCGCGCCGAGGATTGTCAATGGATATCAATCCCCTGAGGGTGAATGGATCACCCTGCCAAAGCTGGGAAACAGGTCCCAGGCGTTACCCTCCGAGGCTGCCAGCTGGCTCATTTCCTACCTAAAGAAACCGGATTCTCCGCACTGGGAAGTATGCACATCGATCGAATTTACTGATGGCAATGCAATCACGTGGTTCATCGCCGGTACCACTTCCGACTGGTGGGGACAACCGCTCACGGTGGTCGTCCTCCTGGAAGAAGACAATCCTGAAAAAGCTGCGGAAACAGGCCTGGCAATGCTGGAACATGCCTTTCGCCTCGGGGAAAACTAATCCGGGAATCAAAAAAGGACTGTACCAGTCCTTTTATAATTACCTTTACCTGACAACTCTTATAAATTTACGTTTTCCCACCTGGACAATCACAGGCGG
>CAZXRL010000034.1:0-19052 GCA_964643275.1 uncultured Candidatus Brevefilum sp. | reverse complement strand
GGGAATACAAAAAGTATTATGCAGAGCGGTCCGGTGGGGACGCTGTGGTTGCCAGGGATTATGGCCAGTGGGAAGGATATCCCCGGGAGCAGATTCCCTGGTTCCCCGTCGTGTCAGCAGATTTATGCAATGGATGCGGGAAATGTCTGGAGGTCTGTCCCAAAGATGTGTTTGACCAGAAAGAAGATGGTAAAGTGGAGGTTGTCGAACCTTTTTTGTGCATCGTGGGGTGCTGCTTCTGTAAGAGCGCCTGCGATCCCCAGGCGATCCTGATGCCGCAACGCGAGATGCTTGATCAATACCGCCATATGCGGCGATGAAGGAATTACGCGTGTTCAGAATTCAAATTAAATTATGGGAAATGAATCCTGGATAGGGTAAGCACATGACTCTAAAAAAACCTGGCCTGGGGAGGATCGTTCTGATTATGGGTGTTCTCCTCTTCTTTCTCAGCGGCTGTCAGCCGGCGCTGGAGGCAGAAAATCCGTCTGCCCTGTTCGAAATCCAGATCGGGTATTGCCCCACAATGCAGGCTTTTATGAACGACCTGGCAGAGCGTCATCCCGAAGTTCGGATCGTTGAATTTCCGAATTCATCCGCTGCGCTGGAAGCATTACGTTCAGGCGGCGTCCATGCCGTGGTTATTGGACGGATAGCCTGGGAGGGTGAAATCGCTGATGATGTCCGTCTCGTTCGGGCTGAAGATGGGCTGACCCTGATTGCCGCCCAACAGGGGGTGATCCTTTATGAGAATCTGCGGCTGGTCCCAATTTACACAAGTGAGGCGGCCTCTGAGGTGGAAAACCTGCTTCCGGAGGGGACGACTGTTCGCTATTTCCAGAATTTTGATGAAATGGCTTCGGAATTGACAGGATCGGTCGCCGTGTTACTGCGCTGGAGTCAGGTCGTCTCCGGACACAATCTCCTGATCCCTGTGGATGAACTTGGGGACAAAATATCTTCGTTTCGCTCTCCGCATTTATATTATTCTGACGATGATCATCAGTTCCTTTCCCCATTGATCGAAGATATCCTCTACCCGGATTGATCAGACCAAGCCGCTGCAATAAAAACAGATGTCCCTAATTCACTTGAGAGGGACATCTGGTTTGTTTATAAGGCTTATGCAATCGAGCCAAAGGTCTAATTTATAGGTGGTTATTCCAGAGTCATATCACTCATGGATTCAGTGAGTCCTTTGGAAGGCGCAGGCTGCTTTTTGGGAAATAAATGTTTTGTGCGTTTGCTGATCTCAACCAGGAGGAGCATCACCGGCACTTCAATTAATACGCCAACAACTGCAGCCAGGGCCGCGCCTGAACCCAATCCAAATAGTAACGCTGCTGTTGCAAATGCCACTTCGAAGTGGTTTGAGGTCGCGATCAGACCCACAGGTGCAGCATCTTCATAGCTCAGTTTGAACCAGCGGGATACGCCGAAATAACTGAACACAAATATGACAAAGATCTGGACGATCAACACAATGCTGATCCAGAGGATAGTCAGAGGATTCTGAAGGATGACCTCCCCTTTGAACGAAAAGAGCAGGATCAGCGTTACCAGCAGAGCGGCAATGCTGACTGGGGTGAGGAATTTCACGAATTTATTATTGAACCAATCCAGGCCTTTTGTTTTCAGCAGATAACGGCGAGAGAGATATCCGCACAGGAGCGGAAAAGCAACATAAATCAACACGGATAAGATAATCGTCTGCCAGGGGATAATCATCCCGACGCCGCCCAGCATCCAGGTCGCCATGGGTGCGAATAAGAACAACATGCTGAGCGAATTGACTGCCACCATGACCAGGGTTAATTCATTATTGGCTTTAGCCAGGTAGCTCCACATTAATACCATGGCTGTACAGGGGGCGATACCGAGGAGGATCGCGCCGGAAAGATAGCTGCGCCATAGTTCCACCTCCTGGCCGGAAGCAAGGATTTCAGTCCCGGGTATCAGCGGGCGAAAAACAATCCCCAAAAACAGCATCGCAAGGAGGTATTTTGTGAAAGGTTTGACTAACCAGTTAATTACCAGAGAGAGGATAATCGGTTTTGGTGATTTTGTAATCTTCACGACCTGTGAGAAATCAATTTTGACCATGATCGGGTACAGCATGAAGAACATGCAGATCGCAATCGGAATCGATACCTGATAAATTGAGATCGAATCGAGGGTCAACGCAAGATTGGGCGCAAGCCGGCCCAGAAGGATCCCCGCACCAATACACAAAAGGATCCAGAGGGTCAGATATTTTTCAAAAAACGATAAATTTTTCTCTTGTTGCATTCCTAATCTCCTGTCTTCAGGTTAAAGGTTTGTGGTTTACCGATGGGCTGTCTGACGGGCTTTCTCTTTGGCGCCAAGTTTGATTTCACAAAGTGATTCCCGTTTGCGGATGCGGGTTGGGTCTGTCATTGCCAGAAACTCATTGCGAAAGTCTTCCAGGGTTGAGGTATTAATGGTGTAATGGATCCAGCGGGCATCGCGTGAATCGTGCGTAGCATCCACCAGACCGCTCTCGCAAAGTGTGGTTAAATGGTGGGTGAGCAGGCTGGGTGAAAGATGCAGCGATTCAGCGATCTCACAATGACAATGCGTTCCCGTCATTAAAAGGTTAAAAATCAAAAAACGGTTAGGGTTAGAAAGGACTTTTATATTTTGACGGCAACCCCGATAGGCTTCAATTTGCTTCATAATTCACAACCTTCGATAGTTTAATATACATTGAACTATTGTAGGCGGTAACTGAAATAAGTCAAGGGATATCGAGCTCATCGGAATTGCTGAACTGAAAATCCCGTCTGGCTCCCCTTCGGAAGGTGACGGGTTCGGGTGCTTAGGTTCAGTTATGACGTTCCTCATATTGACAAAACAAACCAGAGCAGATAATATATGCAAGATAATGCATATAATGAAAGTTTCAACCTCATTGAAGAAATCTTATTGGAACAAAAACGGCAGGGCGGCAGCGCAAAATTCTCGCCCCTGCTATACCGAGCAAAGGATAACCACCGCAGATGAATTTAAAAAAGAGAACGAAAAATCTCCCCTTAACCATCCTTATCGCTTTAGTTATCGTTTTGAGTCTCGCATTCGTGCCCGCGACAACTGCAGAAGCCTCTTCTCACGATGAAGAGGTCATCATCTATTTATTCTATGGCGAAGGTTGTTCGGCTTGTGCAAAGGCCAAACCCATTCTGTTGGAATTGGCGGAATCGGACCCAAGGATAGGGTATCTGGATTTTGAGATCTGGTACAACCAGGATAACCAGGATCTCTTAATGGAATTTAGTGAAGCTTACGACTTCCAACCCAGTTATATTCCGATAATAATGATCGGGGACCGGTATTGGGTGGGTTGGAATGATGCCATCCAGGAAGAAATACCAGCCTATATTCAGCGATTTCTGGAATCGGACCTGCCGGATCTGGGCCGGGATATTTTAGTTGCCCACGGTTACCTTTCTCCCTCTGACCAAGAAGGAAGTATACCTGAAGAACCCACTGAAGAAATGAGCCCGGTTATTGGCGAAGATGAGATGCCCGATCCGCCTTCCCCTGAAGAAGGCCAGGCGGGCAGGTCGATCACACTGCCATTGATCGGCACCATTGATCTGTCCGGCCGATCTCTCCTGTTCAGCACACTCATCATCTCATTCGTTGATGGGTTCAATCCCTGTTCGCTTTGGGTGCTCTCAATCCTGTTGTCTATCACGCTGCAATCCCGCTCGCGCAAGAATGTTTTGATCGTCGGCGGGGTGTTCCTCCTCGTGACAGCCTTCCTTTATGGGTTGTTCATCGCGGGCGTATTCAGTTTATTGCGGTTTGTCAGTTTCATGGGCTGGATCCAGGTGGTCGTTGCTCTGATCGCGCTGGGGTTTGCCCTGATCAACATTAAGGATTATTTCTGGTTCCAGAAGGGCGTCTCCCTCACAATCAGCGACGATAAAAAACCTGGCATTTTCAAGAAGATGCGAGGTGTGCTTGAAAAAAGTGATTCCCCCTGGCGGATGGTCGGCGCAACGGCTGTTTTTGCTGCGGGCATCGCGCTGGTGGAGCTGTCCTGCACGGCTGGTTTCCCGGTCATCTGGTCCAATATTCTGGCGGCTCAGGAAGTTGACACGATCACATTCATCCTGCTGTTGCTCGTCTATATGCTCGTTTACCTTCTGGATGACCTCGGATTCTTCCTAGTGGCCGTTTTCACGCTCCGTTCCAGCAAGCTTGAGGAGAAACACGGCAGGGTCCTGAAACTAATCGGCGGCGTATTGATGTTGACGCTGGCCGTCGTGATGCTGGCTGCCCCACACACGATGAACGATATTGGCGGCACCTTACTCATCTTTGGGATCGCCATTGCTGTGACGGGTCTGATCCTGCTGGTCCACCGGGTGATATTGCCCAAATTTAATATCACCATTGGGACTGAGAAAAAGGATTAGGTCAGAAACCTGTGTGAATGCGTGATGATCAAGGAATTTCAGATGAAAATTTTATGCAGATGTCACCAGTGGCCGCCATGATGCTGCCGATGAAAAATTCCGGCAGAAAAAATGTTGAATTGAATTGGAGAAAATATGGCAAAAAACTGGTATCCCATTATTGATGTAGATTTATGCAGCAACTGTGAGACGTGCGTAAATTTTTGTCAACATGATGTGTTTGAATCGGGTGTGGATCATCCTGCGGTGATAAATCCTGATAATTGTGTCGAATTTTGTCGCGGATGTGGGAAGATTTGTCCTGAAGAGGCAATCTCCTATTTTGGCGATTTGAGTGTGAAGGAGTAAACAAGATGTCGAAAAAAGGTTTGTTATTGTGCGTATGTCAGGGCACCTGCCCGTCATTTCAGGAGATGAATATTTTTGAAGTTGGCAATATCCTCCGGCGGGAAAACCTTATTGATTATGTGGCCGTTCATCCACAATTATGCGCGAAAGATGGGGATGTCTTCCTGGAAACATTACTCGAGGGCGATTCAACTGCTGAGCTTTATGTGGCAGCCTGCGATCCGCTGATGCAGGTCAAAATGTTCAGGGATGCGATCGAAAAAGCAGGGTTCAATAAAGAAAACCTGCATGGTGTTGATATCCGTAACATGACTACTGAACAGGCCGCTGATGCCATTAAAAAACTGGTGACGGCTGAGTAATTGACCCAGAACATTGGGCAGACAGGATCTGCTGTGACCTGCCTGCCCGATTGGGATTAATTATGAAAATCGCATTGTCAGTAAAAGGTGTTGGATTAGGCGCATGGCTTGATGATTTTATGGATTGTGGTCATGTGATGATTGTTGAAGACAATAACCAATTCCAGTCATGGGCTAATGATTTCGAGGGCACTGGTGATAATGTATCTGATCAGCTTTGCGACTCCATTATCCAAAAGGCACCCGATATCCTGATAACCGGTCGGATAGATCAGGAGAGCCAGCAAAAAATGGAAGACGAGAACATTCGTGTTTTTTCCAAAGAATCCGGATTTGTTCTGGACCTGGTAGAAAAATTCAGGGATGTGGGCCACCATTAAGGTGATTTGATTTTGATTGAGTTTTGTCAATCCTGGGGGATTGAGATGACAATGTTAGGACGTTTATCGAGTATTACACAGGTCAGAAGTTCTTTTCCTGAGGAAAGCCAAACCATAATCTCATCCATCAAACTAATTGAAATAAACCATGATCTCGCTTGCAATTTAATGTGCAAATCTATTATAAAGAAGGGGAGACAAGGAGAGCGTATGATCAACATTGATTCATACTGGCATGAAAAAATTCATAATGTGATGCCATATCTTGAGATCCATCACTATGAAAAACACCAGGAAGGCCTGGTGAATGATGTTCTGCTGGTGAACGATACCTGGGTCATCCGGTTCACGAAAACAGGATGGGGCAAAGAGCTAATGGACCTGGAAGTGCAACTGATGCGCTTCCTGCAAACCAGGCTTTCCCTCAAAGTTCCTTTTCCTGAGAAACATGAAGAAGGCGTGCTGGTCTATCGTCTGCTGGAGGGAATCGATTTTTTAAAAAAAACATGGGAGGAAACGGACGAAGCGCACCAGCAAGCGTTAGCCGATCAGATAGGGCGGTTTCTGAGAGAATTGCATGGAATAACGACAGAAAATCTGGACTGGGAAGTTCCGCTCACCCTTGCCCCGGTCACCCGGGAGACCTGGCTGGATATCCACCAACGCGTTGAAGAAAAGGTCAACCCGCTACTACTCCCACATCAAATCCATTGGATCGAAGATTTGTTCGAATCAGCGCTGGCCATCCCGGACTTCTTTGATTTTGAGCCCGCGTTGATCCATGGCGATCTAGCTCCTTATCACATCCTATACCTCCCCGAGGAACAACGACTGAATGCTATTCTTGATTTTGGTATCTCCGGCATGGGAGACCCTGCCACGGACCTGGGCAACCTGATCTGTAATTATGGCGAATCGCTGGTAAAGCGGATCAGATCCCAGTATCCGATGTACGATGATTTGCTCCCCCGGGCAAGGTTCTATGCTCAGGCGCTGGAGGTGCAATGGGTCCTGCTCGGGGTCGAGTCCGGAGAGAATTACTGGTTCACAGCGCATTTGGGCGGTGCCAGGGATACTGGTCACGCCTGAGGCGCTTATATCACCCATGCTGGAAGTCATGAGCCGGCCCTTAATCCGGACGGTTCTTTTTGATTAATGATTGCTTCAGATCCCAAAGTTTTTGAGTCAGCGACACGTGGTAGGTGTGGGGATTCATGATCCGGCGGACGCCGGGATCAAGCGCTTCAATATCTTTATCCCGGGTTTCGCGCATGGCTTCGATGCCAGGATGTTCCGCTACAATTTCTCCATCCCGGATGACGGGGATCAGCAGTTTTTCAATGTGTTGAATATCAGATTGCGCCAGTGAGCGGCGTTTTGTAGCCAGGGTAGGATGGCGCAATTCGAGGGGAAGCTGGTTGGGGATATCTTCGTCATAAAGGGAGATTAGGTCGGCTGTAGCTTTGCCGCGCTCATCATAGACCCGCCAGACTCGTTTATTGCCCGGATTCAGGGTCTTGTCAATGTTCTCTGAAATTTTCAATGTCGGGATCCATTCCTGATCAGGACAGATTGCCACAAGTTTATAAACACCATCCAGAGCCGAGTCACCGCCTGAGGTGATCAATTTTGTGCCGACACCATAAGCAAGGCGGTTGATCAGACTATCTGGGTCAACGCCATACCGATCAGCTTCCTCCTGGATCTGCGTGATGATCTGCCAGATGACCAACTCATCCAGGTCATTGGATAAAACAATGGAAACATCCGGGAAGCCGGCGTCATTCAGCATCCTGGCGGCTTTGATGCTCAAGTGGGCCAGGTCGCCGGAATCGAGCCGGATGCCGACCGGGCGGTGGCCCTTACGTTTGAGGTCTTCAAAGACCTTGATGGCGTTGGGGACACCGGATTCAAGGGTGTCGATGGTGTCCACCAGGAGCAAACAATCATCCGGGTACACATCAGCGTAGGCTTGAAATGCAGCCAGTTCGCCTTCACCCATCCCCATAAAGACCTGAACCATGCTGTGGGCATGGGTCCCTTTGGGCGGGAATCCCAGGACGTGGGATGCGCCGACATTGGAAGAGAAATCCGCGCCACCGATCAGGGCTGCGCGCGCCCCGGAAAGCGCGCCTAACCCCTGTGCCCGTCTGAGGCCAAATTCAAGCAGGAGCTTGCCGCGTGTGCTCTGCTTGATCCGGGCCGCTTTGGTGGCGATCAGGATCTGGTAGTTGACGATATTAAGAAGACCGGTTTCGACGATCTGCCCAACGGCAAGCGGACCTTCAATGACATGGATGGGAACATTCGGGTGGACCACTCTGCCTTCCTGCATGGCATAGAGGTTGATTGCTTTGGCTGAAAAATCCTTCTGAAGCCATGTCAGGAAATCGTCCTGGAAGAGCTGCTTTCCGGTGGCCGTTTTCTGGCTTCTCAGATATTGGATCTCCTGCTCACCGAATATTGCTTCATCCAGCCAGTCCAACAGGGGATCAAGCCCGGCATAGATGCAGAAGCCGGCTTTGTGGATGCCGTATTCGGGATAGCTGCGAAAAAAGTGGTCGAATTGGGCTTGCGTGTTGTGGATGCCCATCTGGTAATACAACTGGGCCATGGTCAACTGGTATTGATCGGTGAGCAATGCGCCGGTGGCTGTTTTCAGGTCTTCAGGTTTCATGAGTCTTCTTTCTTCTGATCTGGATGGATTATGCCGATTCAACACGGATGCCGCCCTCCAGCATACGCCGGACCGAACAGGCTTTGGCGATCTGGTGCAGGCGTTTCTGCTGGGACGGGTCAAGATCGCCTTCGAAGCTCAGGCTTTCCCGGATGATTTCCTCGTATTCATTTTCAGGATCGCAGTCATCACAATCCTCAACAAATGCCCGATCATAAGTGCATTCCACGGTCACACCTCTGAGTGGAATGTTGTGGTTGCGGGCATAGGAGTTGAGAACAATGGCCGTGCAGGAACCCAAACTGGCAAGGAGCATCCCATAAGGGGTGAGCGCATGAAGCTGGGTGATGTTTTCAGGATCTTCTTGCTCTTCTGCATTGGGATCGGCTGCTCGGAAAACGGTCCGAAAGCTTTTATCCTGGTAAATAATAACTTTCTCAGCCATGATATTCCTTCCATTATTTTTTTGATCTTGCTTAATTATATTGGATGGCGGTGTTGAGAGGAAATCAATTTGCCGGGATAAGGGGAATCCCAAAGACGTGGAGCAGCCCGTTGCTGGTTGCCAGGACGAGCAGGCTGCCATCCGGGGAGAATGTCAATTCGACCGGTGAGACGGTCTCATTGAATAAAGAATGGATCGGCAAATCCCACACGAAAGAGGAATTTCCCAGGGTCCAAAATTCAATGCTCTGATCTGCGGCAAGCGCCAGAAGGTCATTCTCAGGGTGGAAAGCCACGGCATAGCCTTGAGCCCTTGTTGTTTCATCCAGTTGAAGGGGGCTGGGCGGGGTGAAGGAGGCCGGGTCTGGCTGGAGCCAATTTATCTCTCCTGCAACAGCGAGATATTCTCCTGTGGGAAACAGAGAGAGACCACTTATCCCACCCTGGAGAGGAAAGAGAATGGATTTTAATTCGCGTTGATAATAGGTGTAGATCCCTTGCCGGTTGCCGGAAAAGAAGCAGGTTGTCGAATCGGTGGATAATGCCACGTTTGAGATCCGGAAGGGTTCCGCCGGATCGGGTTTGAGGGTCCAAACCCGATACCTGCCTGGGATATCCCAGAGACTGGCGGTGCAGTCCTCGCTGCCGGTCAGAAGCCGTGCCCCATCCTGTGAGAAAGCCAGGTCTGTGACAGCTGCCCTGTGCCCGGGCGACAGTGTAAAGCTGCTCCCTTCGTTTAACTCGAATATCCTGACCGTGCCATCACTCAGGCCGGCTGCCAGCAGGGTGCCGTCCGGCGAGAACTGAAGCGAGCGGGCTTCCCCACTCAACACACCCAGGTCCTGCCCATTCTCAGCGCTGAATACCCTGATCCAATCATTGGAATAACCGACTGCCATAACGTCACCATCGGGAGAGAACCCAAAATCATTGAGCTGGCCGGGATGCAATTCGAGGTAATCGATAAAATTACCCTCAAGGGTATCCCTTTTTTCAATGAATCCATTGGGGCGCAGGCCAATGAAATACTCACCCCCAGGCGAAAAGACCACCTCAGAGAAAATCCCATCGATATCCCAAACGAGGAACCCATCGGATGCTCTGCGAAATTCGGTGCGGTTTTCGTTGAGCGAGATGAGGATCATGATATCATCCGGTGTCATGGTAACCGATGCGATGGGTTGGACAGCTGAACCCTCATCACAATCCCATGACAGACCCCCAACTTGATTCAGGCAGGAGTCAGGTGCGGTGTTGCAGGGATTGGGGACCTCATCAGGTTCCCATTCAAGGATATAAGTATAGTCATCCTCCAATATCTGCCAGTGCACAAGCCCAGTGCCATTATTGATCAGCAGGAATTCTCCGCTGACCGCTGGTGTTATCTCACCACCTGAAGACAATAACCGGTTCCAAAAATAGGGAATGGTTCTGACGGGGATATCCAGCAGGTCGCTTTCATCCGGGTAGGTCAGGGATTGGAGTCTGATGTCTTCTTCGACAATCACACCGGCCAGGTCAAGGGAAGGGCTGATGTAAATTGCGGGGCCGGAATTGATAGTGAATGAATTGAGCTGCCGCCATGTGTCAACCTGCCAGCGGTCCACCAGGATGTTTTCCTGCGTTTCAATCACCCGCAGTATTTCCCGCCCATTTGATGAAAATGAGGTCGTGATGTAGTCAATGTTTGCTAAGAACGAGAACCCATCTTCAATCCGGTGGAGCAGATTGAGACCGTTCCTGTTGTAAATTTCCATTGTGCCATCGCTCAAGCAAAACGCCAGCAGGACATTATCGCTGGAGAAAGCGATGGCATGTACAGGGAGGGAGGTATAGGCAATGCCAAGTTGGGTAAAGGTCTGGCTGTCATAGAGAAACCCGCCAAGATCCGTCCCGACTGCAAAAACCAACCCATCAGGTGAAAGGGCAATGGTGTTGGCCCTGGCATTGCCCCAGACGGCAAGGGGCTGAAGGCGGGGGATATTTTCGATTGAGATTGTGGATTCCACTTGCGGCAAAGGCGTTTGCGCGTAGACACGGCTTCCCCAGGCAAGCGTGGAAGTCGGTGTGTGGGTGGGTGTGGCTGTCGGCAATGGGGTAGCTGAGGCGGTTGGCGTGGCCGTTTTGGTCTGCGCCAAAACAGGGGTTGTGGTTTCTGGCTCGGCGATTGCGTCTTCAGTTTGGACGGGTTGCGTTTGCGGGGATCCTTTGCATGCGGAAAGGAGGAGTGTTGAAAGTATGAGGAGATTAATCATTGTCCTAATCAAGTGCTTGTTCATAATCCTCCGTTTTCGCCGGGGTCAGCAAAAGGGGACTCCTGACATCACCCTGGAACATCGAACCATCAGCAAACGTAATTCTGACATTCGCAGCTTCCTTGTGGATGGACAGCCCCTGCCAGTGGACTTCCAATGGCCAGGGGAAGGGATTCTCGCCCCAGACTGCGACCTTGTTCGGATGATAAAGGCGGATCCCCCCGATTTCAAGGAACAATCCAAGCGGTACCAGACCTGCGAGGCTGTTACGGGTCCCCGAGGGACGTCCATTTTGAGAGTCATAATGAGGAAAGAATCCCTGATAACCCTGAATTCCCTGCCAGATGGCCCCCATCATTCTTGCGAAGAGTTGGGCTGCTTCGTTGTGATAACCTGCCCGGGTCAACCCCTGCAGGATCAAGGTATTCCAAAGGACATTCATCCGGGTGGGTTGATTTTTATGCTGAGCCAGGGTGTCAGGGCAGATTTCAGGGAGGCCACATTTAAGAGTGGGATCATCAAGGCAGATGTGTGTTGTTAGAATAGCTTCCATTTGCCCAGGTGAAACAGCCCCCGACCAGACCGGCAGAAGGCAGGAAAGGTCCTTTGCGGACAGGTCGGCTGTTTCGAGCCTGTACCGGTCTTCCGGGTTCAAACCTTCGATAGCGAGGGATTGAATGGGTTTATAGAGATTCTTTGTGGTCAGGTGGGCCCGGCCCATGACCCAGCGAATATCCAAAGGCTGATAACGTTCCTCAACAGGTTTGCCTTCCGGACTCTTTCCCTTGAACCTTAATTTACAGACCCGGGTGTTTTCATCAGAGGAAAAAAGATGCAGAACAAGCCTTTGAGGGTGGTTAAAGCGTTGATTGATTTTCAGGTTTGGGCGGACATTCCCTGAGATTTGGAGTTCCTGCGGGGGATGAAGGCGGGATTGGGCGTCGCGGTAACAAAAAATCCCCTGTTCCTCATTCCACAAGGCCTGCACCCGATGCAATAACGTTTCCATCTGTTGTTTGAATATTTTCCGGGAGGAACGGTCTTCCAGAATCTCAGCAATCCGGTTGAGACAGGCTGCCTCTCGATAGAGCATGGCATTCAGAGCAGGGCTTTCTACGGATCGGATATCCAATCCGCAGCCACCTGCTTCCCACACATCGAAATTAAAAAGACCGTTGTCAAGCTGCAACTGGGCAGCACTTTCCAGTATCGGCGAGGAATCGTCATTCTCTGGTTGCGATTGATCCATCCAGGACTGCCAGTATTTTTGCAGTTTAGGATAGTTACTTTTCAGGGATTCCAGATCTCCCGTGATGTCGATGATGGATAAACACAAATGCGCCAGCAGCGGGCATTCCTGAATTGGGCGGCCGGATTCGGAAAAATGACGCCTTGAGGGTAACCGGCCGGTATCGTCAATTCGGGAGAAAAAGTTGTTCAGGACAGCCTTCATCCAGTCCATTTGACCGGGGCCAAGCGCTTGCGAGAGGTGGACAGCTTCCAGGAGGGTAAGGTTATCCCTGCCATCCAGTGCTTCAATTTTATGGACCGGAAGGTCAGGCAGGCGTGTTTCGAGAAAGGTCCCTCCATTGCCCACTGGATTTGCAATCAAATGGGTGGACGTCTGGACCTGAGAAATATAGAAAGCTGTGTCCCAGGCAGGCTCGCCAGTGTGGATCTGGATCGTCTGGCTGGCGTGTGCCATCTGGTGCGCCTGGACCGTTTCACGCCAGGATGTGGACATCATCTGACGGGCGGCATCAAGGGAAGCCTCCCGGGTATCTTTCGTGACCAGTGTCCAGGTCAGTCGTTGGGATTCTCCCGGTCCCAGCCGAGTTGAGAGGCTTAATGCCGGGTGAGGATTGTTGGTTGCCGTTGGGCCACCTGACATATAGAGAACGGGATGGAGATCGTCAGTTTTGCCTGATAGAAACTGGTTGATCCCGAATTTATCCGAGCGGGTGGGAAGCCCTTTGCCCATCGGAACCAGTACCGACCCGAGTTCAATGGAGAGATTGTGAGCGTGGTCATCCCTGTTGATGGTCTCAATTCCACCGACCAGGGTATCCGGTTCGGGGATAAAACAGTCGAATGAGATTTCGATCCCCCGCTGCGGTTCACACATGATCCTGATGTAATCCGGGATATAGTCGGTCACGGCTGGGGGTGAAAAAAAGCTTTGGAGATTCCAGCAGCGCGCATTGTCGATCGAGAACCAGGGAAAGAGATCCATTGAGCGCGCCCGAAGGTTGTAGGTTGTGTGAAGATAAATGGGTTGAGAGGTTCGCTGGTTAAGGCCCAGCTCCCAGACCTGGTCATTTTCGGGGTGATAGGGCGTATAGCGATGATCAGCAGCCAGAATAAAGGCCTTGGGCGCGGAAAGATCAATCTGTTGTCCGTCCATAACACCATTTTACCAACGAATGCTGTTGGTAAAATGGTGTGGGGGCATGAGAAAGATTAGAAAATTATAAATAGATCAGAATTTCTCTCATAAAGTGACCCTTCTTTTCTGCAATGCCATCGGTTATAACAATTTTGACAAGGCTGCCTGTTATTTTAGAAGTCCCTCTTGCTAATGGTACTATTTTACGGGCTGGTTAGTCCAAATACTTCTCATACAGTCGGTGGGTTTTATGGAATTCAATATCCAGATTTGATGCTTCCAACAGGATGTTGATGTTTTCTTCGCGCATCTGGATCAACTCAGCATAATTGTATTGGTCGAAGTTCATCACACTTTTATAGATCTCATTATAGAGAACAGCTGTCCCACCCAGGCGCTGATACTCCTTGATGATCCCGATGCCGTTAAGGTCAATCCAGTTCGTCCGTTTGCACGCCAGCAGGATCTGCAGCCATCCTAACGGGAACAGACGACCCTTGCTGCGTTGTAAGGCTTTTCCGATATCCGGGTATCCCAGCAGCCACCCGACAGGCTCTCCATCCTTGTAGATCAATTTCACCAGGCGGGGATCAGCGATCCATAACAGTTGAGAGACCATGGAATCCATATCTTCGTCGGTCAGGGGCGGGTTGCCGGCCGGCTCAGCTAGGGAGTCATTGTATAGGCGTTTAAAATCGTCAATGACCTTCCGGAGTTCCGCTTTGGTACGCAGTTCAGGCGCGTGAAAGCCGATGCGCTTTTCAACCAGGCGGGCGGCTTTGAGAAACTTTTCCGGCCAGGCCAGACTGCGGTCAATCCATCCGGTATAGATGTCTTTGACCTTTGTAAAGCCCAGGTTCTCAACAAATTCGGGGTAATAGGCCGGGTTATACATTTGTCCAAAGGCTGGCTGGTATTCGAACCCTTTCACCAGCATCCCAAACCCATCCAGAACGCTCAGTCCCTTTGGGCCGAGGACATGGTTCAGCCCCTGTTCTTTTGCCCATTCGAATCCCCGACTAAAAAGCGCCCTGGCAACATCATGGTCATTGACGGATTCAAAATAATAAAAGAAGGCGGTTTTTGTCCCGTGAAAATCATTGTAGCGGTGGTTATTCGCAACGGCAAGCCTGCCGAGGGTTTGTTTCTTATGATCCCTGGCTAAGAGAAATTCCGCCTGCCCGTAATTGTAGAAAGCATTATCTGGCCTGAAGATTTTCCGCATTTCCATTCGCAGAGGGGGCACCCATTGCGGCGTGTGTTCATATAATTTAAAGGGAAAATCGATGAAAGCTTTTCGGTTCCGGCGGTCATCAGGTTTGACTCGAATAACATCCATGGTCACTCTCTTTTTGCGGAGGATCAATTTCTAAGGCCTGTCTCATGCAATTCGTGCTATAAGAAAGAAGACCAAGTCACTGGTCTTCTCACAAAAATCAAATCATTGTCCTCGTTCCCAAACATTATGGGACGTTCCAGTATTTCAATTCATCCACCCGCACAGTGAAGCCGGGGGCGTTTGCGTACGCGATCAGGAAGCCGGTGTAGCCATCGCTGCTGAGGGTCGCATCCGTAGCTGTGCCAACTTCTATGCCGTCGATGTATAACTTGAAGGTGGAACCCTTCATCCAGATCCCCACCCGATGCGGCTTGTTGGTGCCCTCACTCAATGGTTCGGCATCTCTATATCCGATGATCTCATTGATGGTCACATCCGGCGACATGCGGAAGAAACCCCACCGTCCATCACAGGTGATAGACATGAAATAGAACTGCTGTCCATCCGAGGTGCCGCGGACAGCGAGACCGAAGCGGTCAAAACCAGAGCAATTTTCCATCTGGATGGTCGTTTCAACGTAGGCATTATTTAGCTTGGGGCTGGAGACAAACCAGCTATGCCAGTTGGCATTCGCTTTGGTGATCAGGTTCAGATAGCCGTTTGCGGTCTCAAATTTTGCCTGAGCATAATCAAAATCCCAAGGGCTGGTGCTGCCGCTGAAGTCCTCTGTCCAGGCGGGAGACCCTAACTGCTGGGCGGGATCGCTTTGATCCGGGGTTGTTGTGGGGGTGGGGGTGATTGTTGCTGTTGGTGTTTCTGTGGCTTCAGGGATTGAGGGGGTTTCGGTCGCGGGAGGTTCTGTGGTCTCGTCGGCGGTAAGCGCGTTTTCCGTCAACATGAGCGCGACCTGGGTGGCCACCAGATCTTCTTCCGGTTCACCGGTCCGTCCTGGCAGATTGCAGCCTGCAAGCAAGAGAGAGAGTGTCAGGATTAAGGCGATCGCTCTGAATTTTTTCATGCGCTGCTCCTTAATAAATATGATTTGAGGTTCTCTGTTGATATTATAAGGTTATCCCATTTCTTATGCAACTGAAAGGGAGAAAACGGGTTAATCATTAAGGTGAGTGGTGGGTTTCCTGACAGATGTTTTTCTGTGGGGTCTGCAAAGTCATGTATAATGAGTCATGTTGGTCAATTATAATAAGGATGAATCATGGATATTTTTAAGAAATGCTACGAGTATTCCGCTGTCAAAGATGCCAAAGCTTCAGGAATCTACCCCTATTTTATTCCCCTGGATGAGAATGAGGGTACGGAGGTAACGTATCAGGGCCGCCGGGTGATCATGTGCGGCTCGAACAATTACCTCGGCCTGACAACCCATCCCAAAGTCCGGGATGCCGCTCTGGACGCTGTCAAGCGTTATGGGACAAGCTGCACTGGGTCACGGTTCCTCAACGGGAACATGTCCCTGCATGAGAAACTGGAAGCTGAACTGGCGGATTGGGTGGGCAAGGAAGATTCCCTGGTGTTTTCGACCGGAATGCAGGTGAATTTGGGGACGATCAGCGCATTGGTCGGCAGAGGAGAAATCATTATTCTCGATAAAGATGACCACGCAAGCATTGTGGATGGCGCTTTTTTGAGCGGCGGCAAGATTGAACGCTACCGGCACAATGATCTGGACCATTTAAAACGTGTGTTGGAGAGTCTCCCGAAGGACCGGGGCAAGCTGCTGGTCGTTGACGGTCTATTCAGTATGGAAGGTGATATCGCGCCTCTGCCGGAGCTGGTTCCCCTCTGCAAGGCCTACGGGGTCCGCTTGATGGTGGATGATGCCCACGCAATGGGAGTCCTGGGCGGTGGGCGCGGGACAGCGGCTCATTTTGAGATGACGGATGATGTCGACCTGATTATGTCCACCTTCAGCAAGTCCTTTGCCTCCCTGGGTGGCTTTATCGCCGGCGAGGCTGATGTGGTTGATTACATCAAGCATAACGCCCGCAGCCTGATCTTTAGCGCCAGCATCCCGCCGGCAAATGCGGCCGCTGCCCTGGCGGCGCTCCAGGTCATGCGCGAGGAACCTGAGCGCATTGCACGGGTGAACGAAATCGCGGACATGATGCGCAGGGAATTCAAGAAACTGGGTTTTGATACCGGGGATTCGGTGACGCCTGTGATCCCCATCATCATTGGTGATGATAAGCTGACTTTCATGACCTGGAAGCTGCTGTTCGAGAATGGCGTTTTTGTCAATCCTGTGATATCGCCGGCGGTTTCCCCCGGCCGGCAATTGCTCCGTACCAGTTATATGGCGACCCACACGAATGATCAGCTTGAGCAGGTATTGGAGATCTTCAAAATGGTGGGCGATCAATTAGGTTTGATCTGAGGTTTTGGAATCAAAAAACTCCCGGAGCGCAATAGACTCCGGGAATTTTTTATTTTATGTCAGTATTATGGGTTTTCCCAGTAACGGATCTGGTCCGCCCAAAGCGACAGGTTCTGAACGTTGTAACGCTTTACAAAGAAACCGAAACCGCCGGCAGAGAAGGCATTGTCAGAGGTTTCTTTAACCTTGACCCCATTGATGTAGAGGGCGATATTGCTTCCCTTAGCCATGATCCCAAGGGTGTTTTGAGTATCAGCACCTTTCTTGATGCTCTCATGCGATGTCCAGTTTTCAATGAAGGTCAGTTTTGGATCGTCCCACTTGAGCAGGCTGTAACGGCCGTCACAGGTAATCGCAAACAAATAGCCCTGTTTTGGATTGGATACATTTGGCACCCTGAACATCACACCATAATGATCGTTGCCCTCACATTTTGGCGACTGGATCTTTGCTTCGAGGTAAAAATCCTCAAGGAATGGCCAGGATAACCGCCACCCATAGAGGTCGGATTCGGCAGTTAATTTCAGGAAACCGTCTTCAACCTTTACCGATGTATAAATATCCTTGACAGTGTACCAGTTGTTCCCGTTTGCCATGGTATCCACCCAATCCGGCGTTCCCAGGGTCAGGACAGGATCGGTATCGGAGAGGGTCGGCGTCAGGGTTATCGTCGGCGTGAAAGTTGTGGTTGGTGTGGGGGTGTCCTCCTGAACAACCGGTTCAGGGGTATCGGTTGCATCGGGAGCGGCATCCGGTTCTTCCTGATCGATATCGGCTGTGGCGGAGAGTTGGATCTCAACCGGCGTGCCGGTCAGGATTTTGGCAATCTCAGTTGCCATCGTATCTTCATCCTCATCCACAGGCTGTTCGTAGCCGGGGTAGTTGCAACCGGAGACGATGAGGGCCAGAATGATGATCATTAAAAATGCAGGTTTTTTCATGATTTTGCCATCCATTTCTCTTCTCATAAAAGGACTCTCTATTTAATGGACGTGCTCAATTTCAAAAAAGTTCCCTTTAATTCAATTTTAGCACGTCGAACGCATTATGTCAGTATTTTCGGTGCAAGAATGCGACCATTAAGGGGGATGGTTTTTATCAGGCTTGAAATTTCTCATCTCGATGGCATGGTATAATCCGGTCAGGGTCTGGGCCTGTCATCACAGTGGCGGCCGGTTTTGTTTTAATTTGGAGAATTAGATTTTATGGATGCCTTACTCGCGTTATTTTCCGTCCTTTATATGTTCTGGCCCATGATCCTGTTTTTTGGCTTTCGCAGTTTTTTCAGCAGGGGAAAACCTTTTGCTGATCGAGTCCGCAATGCATTAGGCCGGATTTTTGTCGCTTGGCTTGTCTGGGCTTTCTTTTATGCCTGTCTCCATTGGCAGCAGAGACAACTGGTTTTAATTTTCTCGCCCTCGATGGATCAGCTTTTATTTTTTGGGTTGGGGATCATCACCGGCGGCATAACCATTGGTTTCATCATCTTCAAATTGCGTGAAAACCAGATCCGCTTGCGGAACGCGAGAACCCTCGAAGACTTGCTCGAGATGTCACCGGACAACTTTGAAGCCCTGACGGCTTCCCTTTTTGAGGCGTTCGGCCATCGGGCGGAGGTCTCAGGGGGGAACAGTGACCATGGCGTTGATGTTGTCGTGTGGACGGATGAGGGGGAAAAATGGGTGGTTCAGTGTAAACGCTACGCAGGGTCAGTTGGTGAGCCGGTTGTGCGGGACCTTTACGGCACCATGCTCCATGAAGACGCCCAGGCGGCTTATTTGATCACAACCGGGACCTTCTCCCGGCAGGCGGTTGCGTGGGCTGTCGGCAAGCCGATCGTGCTTTATGACGGGGAAGGGCTGATCAGGTTGATCCGGCGCGTTCAAAAAGCCAAAGCCAAGAAGGCGATCTAATTCGATTTCAGATGATCCGCAATCTTCTGAATTAACCGCTGGACCTGAATCCCATGGGCCAGATCCGGGATGACACTGATCCCGGGTTTACCCCCGAGGAAGAGATAGTGGTTATGGACCAGCGCCCGCAGCCAGCCGGCGGGGACATAATCTGATGAAAAGGTTGAGGCG
>CAZXRL010000033.1:0-19189 GCA_964643275.1 uncultured Candidatus Brevefilum sp. | reverse complement strand
TTCTTTTGAGCTAACGATTGTATTTCAGTTAGATTTTAGATGAGCTAACGCGGCGCCCTTGATACTTTAGGGATGATTTGGTAAAATATAGCGCAAGTTAGCACTGGGGGTTCGTCTAACGGCAGGACAGCAGACTCTGAATCTGTTTATGGAGGTTCGAATCCTTCACCCCCAGCCTGAAAGCCCGGTTTTCCGGGCTTTTTTCTTTTGAAGCAAGAGCAATAGCTGACCTCTATTATCATGGTATCATTCCTTGAATCATAGCCTCTGGAGGATCATTTGAAGAAAACATACATCTATATCACAGTTTTCTTTTCCGGGATGACAGCTCTGGCAGTTGAATTGGCGGCATCCCGTTTATTGGGTAATGTTTATGGCAGCAGCAACCTGGTCTGGGCAAGCATTATTGGTCTGATCCTGATCTATCTCACCGCAGGATACTGGCTGGGGGGGAAGTTGGCGGATAAATACCCGGAGTATCATGTATTTTATAAGATCCTCATGTGGGGGAGCCTCACAGTCGGTCTTGTTCCCATGGTTTCCCGGCCTGTTCTGAGACTATCTGCAACAGCCTTTGATCAGCTGCAATTGCCGATTCTGGCTGGTGCCTTCGTTTCTGTTCTTGTGCTTTTTATCATCCCGATCACCCTGATCGGGATGGCCTCGCCTTTTGCGTTGAAGCTTACTCTGGAGGATGCGAATGATGCCGGGAAGGCCTCCGGGCGGATCTCAGCGATTTCGACTCTGGGGTCATTCATTGGAACGTTTTTACCTGTGCTGATTCTTGTCCCGCTTATCGGCACCTATCGGACCTTCCTGTTTTTTAGCAGCCTCCTGATGATCATTGCTTCGGTAGGCTTTTTTGTTTATGTCGGCGCCAGACAGTGGCTTCGCTATTGCTGGATGCCTGTGGTGTTAATCTTTTTATGGATTTTTGGCGCAAGAGGGGCTGATAAAGCTACGGCGAATATGATTTATGAAACCGAATCAGCTTATAACTACATCCAGGTGATTGAAGAGGATTCCTACCGTTATCTCCGGTTAAATGAGGGGCAGGGGGTACATTCCATCTACCATCCCGAACAAATTAATTACGCCGGCCCCTGGTCACAGGTTTTGGCAGCGCCTTTCTTTAACCCTGCCCCGCATTCAATAGATTCGGTCGAACGGATGGCCGTCGTCGGATTGGCAGCAGGGACCACTGCCCGCCAGGCTTCAATTGTTTATGATGGGGTTGAGATTGACGGATTTGAGATTGACCCGAAGATTGTTGACGTGGGGCGAGAATACTTTGACATGACACAACCCAATTTGGATGTCTTTGTTCAGGATGGCCGCTGGGGACTGGCTCACGCTAGTGAAACATATGACATTATCAGTGTGGACGCTTACCGTCCGCCTTATATTCCCTGGCATATGACCACGGTTGAGTTTTTTCAAATTGTTCATGACCGTCTGACTGAGGACGGCGTGATGGCCATCAATATCGGCCGCAGCCCGATTGACCGTTCACTGGTTGACGATCTGGCTACGACAGTTCTGGAAGTATTCCCGACCGTATTCGTAATGGATCTTCCCAACTCTTTTAACACCATCCTTTTTGCCACACGCCAGCCCGGGAGCTGGGAAAATTTGTATAATAATTACTGGTATCTGACGGAAGCGGAAGGTCACCCTCTGTTGCTTGAAGCTATGACATTGACTATTAATTATCAACAACCGCAGCCTGACCTGACCCGGGTCTACACGGATGACAGATCGCCGATTGAATGGCTGACGAATAAGATCGTACTTGATTTCATCCTGACTGGCGGCGCTGAGGGACTGCAATGAAAGATAACCGATTCTTACAAAGACTTCTGCTGTGGCTGGCTACAGGTATGACCGTTTTTGGGATATTAATGTTATCAATCCGGCTGCTGATCACGCCAATGTTTGCCAGAATTGAATATCGGATGCCAGCATTCCCAGATGATCCCTTTGGTTTCACCCTGGAGGATCGCCTGCGCTGGTCTGAGCCAGCGATCAAGTATCTGGTGAATTCAGAAGATATCTCATATCTTCAGAGTTTGACCTTTGAGGACGGGGAGCCTTTATTCAATGACAGCGAATTATCACACATGGTGGATGTCAAAGCCGTCATAACCTGGATGCGGATTGTACTGATGATTTTATCAATATTCTTACTGGGGGCCGTTATCCTTGCAGTTCGTCTGGGATGGCGCGAACCTATCATCAGAGCATTCAGGCGTAGCGCCTGGGGTGTGATCGGTCTGATTGCGGCAATCCTGTTGTTTGTTGCCATGAGTTTCAATCAACTGTTTACCTGGTTCCACATGTTGTTTTTTGAAAGCGGTACCTGGCAATTCTATACGTCGGACACGCTCATTAGATTGTTCCCGATGAGGTTCTGGCAGGATGCTTTTATTTATGTGGGAATTTTAAGCCTGATGTTTGCTGTTTTGATCCTCATATTCGCCCGTGGGGACAAAGTTTGAGACGGATCAATTTTCAAAACAAAAAAGGCGACCCAAACGGGTCGCCTTTTGGTAATTGAGATAACTGAAATTAGCGGACAGCAACCGGATTATCAGGATCGACATTGGGGTTAAAAATGTGGAAGTTATCCATATTGAAGACAACTGTCATCTCATCGCCCATCTCAACCCGTGTGCGGGGATCAACCCGGGCCACGAAGTTGTGATCGCCATTGATCAGGTACAGGAAGATCTCATTACCCATCAGTTCGGTCACGTCAACTTTGGTTTCTACGGGTTCGGCAATAATGGATGGCGGTGTGAATTCAGGATTATGGATGTCCTCCGGGCGGATACCGAAGATCACATACTGTCCAACCAAATTCTCATACACACCCTGGCGCTCTTTCGGGACTTTCACTTTGAAGCTGGTGAGGTCCACATACATCTCGCTGCCTTCTTTGGAGATCTTTCCATCGAAGAAGTTCATTGAGGGGGAGCCGATAAAACCAGCAACGAAAAGATTGTCAGGATAGTCATAGAGCTGTTGGGGGGTATCGAGCTGCTGCAACAGACCCTTGTTGAGGACTGCGATCCGAGTGGCCATAGTCATGGCCTCGGTCTGGTCGTGGGTCACGTAAATAAACGTAGTTTGCAGTCGTTGATGCAGCTTGCTGATCTGGGCACGGGTCTGGACCCGCAATTTCGCATCCAGGTTTGATAGCGGCTCATCGAAGAGGAACACTTTTGGCTCGCGAACAATAGCGCGTCCTACTGCGACACGCTGGCGCTGACCACCGGAGAGTTCCCGAGGTTTCCGCTCTAATAATGCACCAATACCAAGGATATCTGCCGCTTCTTGCACCCTGTTCTTGATTTCCGCTTTGGGCACCTTTCGCAGCTTGAGGCCAAACGCCATATTGTCATAAACTGACATATGGGGATACAGAGCGTAGCTCTGGAAAACCATGGCGATATCCCGGTCTTTTGGTGCGACATCATTGACGACCTGGTCAGCAATTCTGACTTCGCCACTGGTGACCTCCTCAAGGCCGGCTAGACAGCGAAGTGCGGTGGTCTTTCCGCAGCCTGACGGACCCACGAGAACAAGGAATTCCTTATCCTCAACTTCAATGGTCACGTTGTCAAGCGCGACGACATCACCGAACTTCTTGGACACTTTGTCGTACGTTACACTTGCCATAATAAATGTTCCTCCAATCTGAAAGGTTTAGTGCGAAAATTATACCATGATTGATCGGTGGCATGGGGTTGATTCATGATATGAACTTCGGATATATACCGCGCTTTTGTTTCCATCAGATTCAGGAATTGGTTCTGACAAAAAATACCAGCCAGGATGCCTGGCTGGTGTGTGAGATTCTGGCAAGGGATGGTTACTGTTTCTTTCTTAAAATATTCATCCGCAGTTTTTTCAGTCGTTTCATTGCGTTGTTATGACCATATCCGAAGTAATCGTGCAGGAGCGTATATTCAGTATAAAGACGATTGTAGGTTTTTTTGTCATTATTATTTGGCGGGAAGGTTTCCTTTTTTAGATGCGCCATATTTTTACTTGCTTCCTGAATGGTTGCATACCCCCCTCGAGCTTCACCTGCCGCGACTGCCGCATACATTGCTGAACCCAGCGCAGACGGATAGAGGCATTTCGCCAGTTTGATTTCCATACGGGTTACATTTGCGAGAATGTTCAGAAGCAGCTTATTGTTCGTTGGCTTGCCACCGGTGATAATGATCTCGTTGATTGGAACGCCCGAAGCGATGAAGGTTTCAAAGATCTTGCGAGTGCCGAAAGCCGTGGCCTCAAGGAGCGCACGGTAGATCTCTTCAGGTTTGGTGCTTAATGAATAGCCAAGCATCAATCCTGTCAGATCGCTGTCCACCAGAATGCTGCGGTTCCCGTTCCACCAATCCAGGGCGATCAGTCCCGATTCTGCGGGCTCCAATTCCGCTGCTTTTACTTCGAGATAATCAAAAATGCTAATCTTTCGTTTATGGGCTTCTTTCTCATAAACGCTAGGAACAGCATTTTCGAGAAACCAGGCGAAGTGATCGCCGCCGCCTGCCTGACCAGCCTCATAGCCGATGTGGCCCGGTACAATCCCATCCTCAACCATGCCGCTCATTCCTGGTACACGGAATTCCTTATTGGACAGGATTATATGAGCAAAACTGGTACCCAGGATCATGGCCATACTGCCGGGTTCGACAACGGTGGCAGCTGGAACAGCGGCATGTCCATCCAAAATGCCAGCAGCCACGGGAATCCCAGGTTTGAGTTTCATCCATTTTGCGGCTTCCTCAGTCAATTCGCCGACCTGCTCACCCAACGGTATGATTTCTCGTTTCATTTTATCATCTACAACATTAGCCAGGCCGGGATTCAGTGCTCCAAAGAATGTCTCGAGGGGGAAGCCTTCATTCTTTGACCAGAGTGCCTTATACCCAGCTGCACAGATGTTCCGGGATTCCACACCCGTCAACTGCCAGACGATCCAGTCACTTGCCTCAATAATCCGGTCAGCAGCGTTGTAGACATTGGATGAATTGTCCAGGATTTCCCACACTTTGGGAAAGAACCATTCAGCGTTGATCTTCCCACCATAGCGATCAAGGAAAGTCTCAAAGCGGTCCACAGCCAGCTGGGTTAATTGGCTGGCTTTTTCCTGCGCGGCGTGGTGTTTCCAAATTTTTGGCCAGGCGTCAGGTTCGTCTTTGAATTCATCAATCAGGGCTAAGGGCGTGCCGTCTGACGTAGTTGGAATGACTGTCGATCCGGTAAAGTCAACACCGATTCCGATGACCTGATCTGAATCGATCTGGCTTTCCTTCATGAGTTTGGGAATAGTCCGCTTCAAAGCATTGATGTAATCCTTTGGATGTTGAAGCGCCCAATCGGGTCCTAATTCAATATCAGTACCCGGCAATTTTTGGGTGATCACGCCGTGGGTATATTGATAAACTGATGAGGCTGCCAGGTCGCCATTTTGCACATCAACCAGGACAGCGCGGCAGCTCTCGGTTCCATAATCAATCCCAATTGTAAATTTCTTTTTCCCGCTCAAGATAATTTCTCCTTAACCTGTGTTCACTCAAACGTCGAAATCAACAGCCTATTTACCTTGATCCATTAATCCTGCACCAACGGCAAGCTCCTGCATCTCCTGGGTGATCTGACGTTTTCTTTCTGCATTGATAATCCATTTCAACTCGACAATAATTTCTTCCGCATTTTGTTTGGCTTCCTCCATCTTTCTGTAGCGGGCTGAATTTTCAGCGGCAGCTGATTGAAGAAGCGCCTGGTAAAAGTGGGAGGCGATGTGATGCTGGATGATTTGATGATAAATCCCCCAGGGATCTGTTTCGATAATGGGGGGAGGCCATCGATTTGCACTCTCTGTGAGGATGGAAGCCCGGTAATCAATCTCATAAGGGAATATGTTCAGAGAAGCAAATTGGATTTGTCCACCGCGGATAGGCTGGTTGTATAAAACGGTCAATTGGTTGAAATCATATGCTTCGAATTGCATTAACCATTTTTGGGTCAACAAATAAGAATCCTGATAGGAGACCAGGGCTCCACTCGGGAGGGGATTCCTCCAGCCGATTGAGATCCCCATTCTTTCGAGGGTCCGAACCATCTTGGATCCCATCGCCCAGATTTGATGTGAACGAAATCCCTGTTGATTGATCCAGTTTTCCGCGTTTTCTGCAAGCGTCTCATTAAACCTTCCGCAAAGCCCTCTTTCTGAACCCAGGATTAAAATAATGGAGTCTGCCAGTCCCTCTGCATCCTCACGTGCAGGTTTTCTATTTTTTGGTGGTTTGATGTGAGGAAGTATTTCCTTTATGATGGCGTGGTAATTTTGTTCATACTGGACCATTTGAGCAACTTTTTTCTGGGCAAGCCGCCATGTGCCCATTGAGATCGTTCTAAGAGCCCCAAGAAGCGGCTCAATAGTCTCAAGGTTATTCAATCGCAACTTTGCATGTTCAGGTGTCAGACTCATTGGTTAAATTAAAAAGTATCTATCTGTTCGATATCCCAGACGAAGGTAACAGCACCTCCTAAATCGGCGGTGATATGGGATTTGCCGAAAACGGCTGAGTCCTCATTCTTATGGGTGTTCATTTCAACTTGCGTTCGACAATTATCTTTTATCAACTTAAGAACATCGTCAAGCTGGACGGCTTTGACAGCGATAAACAGGGATTTTTGTGACTGTCGAAGCATTCCGCCTTTCGTTTCAGCATAAGTCGCTCCATAACCTTCGTTAATCAGCGCATCCAGAACACGTTCAGCCGTATTTGACGGTACGACAGCCATCACCATCTTCATAAGACATCACCTCGCTTTTCAAACCAATCTTCATGGAACATCTTCAATACCTTATTCATCTGCTGGGTGATTGAATCTGTAAGCTGGCCTTCGGTTTCGATTTCATTGAGTAATTTTAATTCCTTCTGAAAAACGCTGGTTCCCAGTTGCTCCTGATAATCCCCGATCTCTTCCGGGATAACATCATCCAGATAGCCGTGATTGAGCGCATAAAGGATAATAACCGTCATTGGAAAAGAAAACGGCTGATTCGGTTTCTGTTTCAGCACACTCAAAATTCGTTTACCTTTTTCAATCTGGCGGCTGGTTGCTTCATCAACCTCTGTTCCAAACCGCGTGAAATGTTCAACTTCTTCATATTGAGATAATTCCAATTTGAGGTTCCCGACCAGTTCCCGCATGGCCGGTTTTTGAGCAGCGCCGCCGACCCGGGAGACAGACCGACCGATATCAATGGCTGGTTTCCGGTCCTGATTAAAAAGTTCGGTATTCAGCATAATCTGACCGTCAGTGATGGAAATCAGGTTAGTGGGGATATATGTTGCAATATTCCCGCTTTGAGTTGATGCAATCGGCAGGGCTGTAATGGAACCGCCGCCGTGTTCTTCATCCAGCTTGCAGGCTCTTTCCAAAAGCCGTGAGTGCAAATAGAAGATATCGCCTGGGTAGGCTTCCCGACCTGGCGGCCGCCGGAGAAGCAGGCTTAACTCCCGATATGCGTCCGCATGTTTTGTGAGATCGTCAAACACGATCAGTACGTCCAATCCCTGATCAAGAAAATATTCCGCCATCGTCATACCGGTATAGGGTGCGAGATAACGTAAAGCTGGTTGATCGTCCGGGCTGCTCATTACGACGATGGTTTTTGAAAAGACACCGTGTTCTTTCAGTGTCTCGATTGCGGCCAAGGCGGAAGATTTTTTCTGCCCTATGGCGACATAAATACAACGAACATCAGAGTGTTTTTGACTCACAATGGCATCAATTGCCAGAGTGGTTTTACCAGTTTGACGGTCCCCAAGGATTAATTCACGTTGTCCCCGTCCGATGGGAAAAAGCATATCGATAATCTTTGTTCCGGTATAAAGAGGTTCATTAACAGGAGACCGTTTGATCACACCGGGTGCAATCTTTGAGAAATATCTAAGCTCACTGAAATCAAGTGTTTGGTTCCCATCAAGCGGATTTCCCAAGGGATCAACAATCCGGCCCAGCAATTGAGAACCTACCGGAACTTGCAGACGTTTTCCAGTCGCCTGAACCAGATCACCGCCGCGAATGTTATTCTCACTGCCCAGCATGATCAGGTCAACTTGTTTTTGCTCGAGATTCAGAGCCATGCCCTCCACACCAGTGGGGAAAACAACAATTTCGTCAATGCTCACATTCGGCAAGCCGGAAACTGAAGCAATCCCGTTGCCAATGTGCTGGACGGTGCCAACATCCCTGAACCGAACCCGGGTTGAAATAGTAGCAGACCTTTCGGTCAGGGTTTTAACCAGGCTTTTGACTTCACGTTGCGGAGAGGATTTACGATCCCGTTCAACATTATGTTTGACTTTATCCAAAAATGTCGCTTCGGTTTCGTTGATTCTTGACCGAGAGGCAATCTCTTTTGAAAGCGATTCGAGATGTTTATGATTGGATTTACCTCTTTCGGCTTCACTCTTTGTCATTCAGGCTCTCCTCAAGCGAAGCATAGATTTCGGATCTGAGTTCTGCAAGTTCCATGGCAAGGTTGTTTTCAACAATAAGATCACCCATGCGCACCCGGAGTCCTGCGATCAGATTGCTGTCAACCTCAATTTCAACATTTACACTGGTATCCGCTAAGGCGCTGAATGTCCTGACAAGGGCGCGTTGTTGATCCGGCGTGAGCTCTTTTGCGGTGGTGACAAATGCTGATGGTGTACGTTCGGACAAAGTCTCACGAATTGCCCTCACCTGACGCATGTCATTTTTACCCATGTCCCAGATCTCAGTATTCAATTCATCAACAAGATTGTTATGCACAATCTCAGGAGCAGTTCTGACAAGGACCTGGCTTGATAATTCAAGAATCGAATCGACCAGATCCTCCTGGAGGTGGATGACCTCCTGATGCTGGCGGATGGCTGCTTCATTTTCAGCATCACTGAGGACCTTCTCAGCCTCCTTCCGAGTGGCTTCCAGGAGTGCGTCACTCTCTTTTTGAGCCTGCTGGAATGCATTTTCCAGCCTTGTTTCAATTTCAGCATCTATATTGGCGAGCCGTGATTCGATTTCCTCCAGTCTCTGATCTGCCTGGGCTTGTTTCTCTTTGGCTTCCTGCAGTGAGACTTCTTTTTCCTCCGCTCTTTTTTCCATTCTTTTTACGATAGGTTTAAACAGCAGGAAATAAAGGGCTACGGCAAGAACCAGAAAGTTGATAACTTCAGCCAGAATTGTTACCAGATCAAAATCCAGCATTCAAACCCTCCTTGGGTTCTATCCGAAGAACCGGTCGAGTAGGGGGTTGGCAAATAACAATACCAATATAACGAGGAGCGAGTAAATCGCAGTGGATTCAAGCAGCGCCATTGATATCAGCAGGGTCGTTCGCAGGTCATTTGCCGCATCAGGCTGCCGGGCAATCCCCTCCAGGGCTTTTACCACGGCTTTTCCTTCAACAAAAGCTGGGACCACACAACCCAACACGATGCCAATGCTCGATGCAAGGATGGTTATGACGGTAATGATTGTTCCTGAGTCAAGTTGCCACATATGATTTTGTTCCTTTCTAATTTTTTAAGATGATGGCCTGACCTCTTGTTTCAAAGCGCGTCGTTCTTCCTCGACTGTTTCAATTTCCACCGCAGAGGCGATATAGAGTGAGGCAAGGACAGTGAAAATATAGGCTTGTAAAACGCCAGTCAACATCCCTAATACTGCAAGAGGGATCGGGAGGATGAACGGGATCAGGGAGAAAACGATGATGACAACGAGGTCGGTACTGAGGATATTGCCAAAAAGCCGAAGAGTCAGAGATAGTGTGCGTGAAACCTGGCTGACAATTTCAAGCGGGAAGATGAAGATTGGGCTTGCCAGGTCTTTAAAATAACCAATAAACCCTTTTTCTTTGATTCCGTAAAAATGAACAGCAAAAAATATCACAAGCGAGATCGCAAGCGGGGTGTTGATGTTTGCTGTCGGCGAAACCATCAATGGGAAGATGCTGAAAATATTTCCGAGTGTGAGGAACAGGGCTAAGGTCCCAAGCAGGGGCAGGTATTTTACAACGCGTGTATCTTCCGGCATGACGGAACCAACAATCCCGTTAATCATCTCGATGATCCATTCAGCGGCTTCCGGTTTGAATTTGCGCATCAGGATCGCAGCGAGGATCAGAATTGCCATCATGACCCAGGTTGAAACAACCGTGTCGGTGATCGGTAATCCAAAAAGTGTAAAAACAACTTGTGCAGAAATTCCCTCCATAATCAGTCCTTTATTCCAGAGGATCGGAGTGGTATTGGCAGAACTTTCCCTTGCCAGAGAAAGAGGAAAAGAGTCCTGGTCACCAACATGGCAGCAAACACCATCAGCAGTGCACCGATAGATTGGCGAAGCGCCATGATGAAGACAGCACCAATCAGCAGCCAGCGAATTATAGCGCCGCCAACCACAAGGGCGACACTTAACTTTGGATACTGAGGTGTGATTCGCTCCACAGCCCAGGCCTGTGTCTTTAAGAGAATCAAAGCTAACAGAATCCCTGTACCAGCCCAAGTGAGATAAGACAGAAAGGTCATTCGTTTGATCCTTTCTGGTCTTTGTCGTGGCGGGAGACCTTGAGTCTCAGGTTCTCGATTTCAATCAGCTTGTATAATCCAAAGTATCCAATGGAAATCCCAGCCAGGAGAAATACAATCGTAAAAATATAAGAGGTCGAAAAATGCTGATCGAGCTTGTAGCCCAGGAAAGCGCCGCCAAAAATGGGAATGGCTAACTCCCAACCCAGCGCTGTCAGGTTAATGTCTTTAATCAGACGAATTTTCTTATCAGACTTTTGTTTCTCTACCATAATTTTTTTGATTTACTCATTATCAGGTTCAGTATGATTTATGAGGGTTTGGATCAATCTGTCAAATTCTGTTTCCGCTGGCTGGGTTATATCCGAGGATGTTTGTTCCACTTCTCCGGCTGTCAGGATCGTGACAAGATTATTCCTTATATCAAGCACACCTGCATGCAGATTGATGGAATTAAGATCTGCTCCCTGTTTGTAAACAACAGGCCCTTGAATTGTTTCAGCGATCAGCGGTGCATGTCCGCGGCGGATGCCTATTGTTCCACCATCAACCAGAGGGACGTTGACGGCATCCAAATTGTGGGCTTCGAGGATGATGCCCTCCGGTGAAAGGACTTTCAACCCCAGTTCATTGCCCAGGCTCATACTGTCTCTGTCTGTGTCAGGTTACGGGCTTTTTCCATGGCGTCATCAATTGTGCCGACCATATAAAAAGCCTGTTCAGGAATTGTATCATGCCTGCCATCGAGGATTTCTTTGAAGCCTCGCAGTGTTTGCTCCAATGGAACAAATTTCCCGAGATTGCCCGTAAATTCTTCCGCCGCGAACATGGGTTGTGATAGAAAACGTTGAATCCGGCGGGCACGCATTACAATTTTTTGATCGCTCTCACTTAATTCATCTACTCCCAAAATGGCGATCACATCCTGAAGTTCCTCGTATCGCGCCAGGGTTGACTTGACCTGCATGGCAATCTCATAGTGCTTTTCACCAACGATATGAGGTGCCAGGAGGGTCGAGGATGAATTGAGGGGGTCAATTGCGGGATAGATGCCAAGGTTCACCAAACGCCTTGTGAGCACTGTGGATGCATCGAGATGTGCGAATGTTGCAGTCACTGCCGGGTCGGTCATATCATCCGCAGGGACATAAACAGCCTGAATGGAAGTCACACTGCCGGAAGAGGTCGTTGTGATCCTTTCCTGCAATGCGCCCATTTCAGATTCAAGGGTGGGCTGGTAGCCCACTTCGCTGGGAAGGCGACCCAGGAGGGCGGACACTTCGGACCCGGCCTGGATATACCGGAAGATGTTATCTATGAAAACCAAAACCGGGCGACGTTCGTAATCTCTGAAATATTCGGCCATAGTCAGGGCTGTCAGCGGCGTACGAAGACGTGCGCCAGGGGGTTCATTCATCTGGCCGAAAACAAGCACTGTGGATTTCAGGACGTCCCGTTCACTTAGTTCACGGTAAAGGTCGTTGCCTTCGCGGCTGCGCTCGCCAACACCTGCAAAGACAACAATCCCTTCGTATTCAACGGTTGTATTTCGCATCAATTCGATAATGAGGAGAGTTTTACCCACACCTGCTCCTCCAAATAGCCCTATCTTACCGCCATGAGGGAAGGGGATCAAAAGATCAATGGCTTTGATCCCGGTGACAAAGGGTTTGGTGACAACCTGCTGTTCGGTCAAAGGTGGTGATTTGACATGAATAGGTCGTAATCTCCCAGTGTCAACCGGCCCCTTATTGTCGATGGGTTCACCCAGAACGTTGAACATGCGGCCGAGGGTTTTCCTGCCCACCGGGACAATGATGGAATCACCTGAATCTTCGACCATCAACCCTCTTTGCAGGCCGGCTGTTGATCCCATTGCGACGGTTCTAACCGTATTGGCATCGATATGTTCCTGAACTTCAAGGATAAGGGGCTTATGATCCTCCCATACGACCTTAAGTGCATTATGAATGCTTGGCAGGTTGCCTGTCTGAAATTCGACATCCACGATGACACCCACAGCACGCACAATGACCCCATTATTCGTTGAATCCTGGAAAATTGTCTTCAATAGAGCTCCCTCATCTCTCGCTGCGATGTCAATGAATGTTCAAAATAATAAATGAATGTTAAAAAACCAAACTTAATTATCCATGGTTAGATAGTGTTTGTCAAATTACAGACGTAATATTCCGTTTGATGTTTTGTCTCATTCAAAGGGATAATGGTCAGAAGTTCTTCGGGAAGGTTCTCTACATTACCACAAGCAGGCGCTTGTACAGGCGAATGTGGGGTCTGGTTCCGATCAGGAGTGGTTAGTCAGGAGCAGTCGTTGTAGCTGTCTGGGCTAATGTGGGGTAGGCGAGATAGCGTTCTGGGTACCACCCGATCCGGCCTTCGCTGTCTTGAACTTTGACCCACACCAGCCCGTTATATGTGACCGTTTCGTACAAGTCGTATAACAGCGTATTTGCTGTGACCTGAGCGATAACCGGGCCGCCGGGCGACTGATAGAGATGAGTGTAGGGAGGAAGTGTTGAGCGGATCACGAACACGGACTGAGGTGTTGGCGTGCTTGGAATGTCTGTGCTGGTCATAACAGGTGGATCCGTTGGTGTGGCCGTTGGTGTTTTTGTTGGCGTGGATGTAACCGTGAAGGTCGGGCTTGGCCCGATTGTCGAAGTCGGAGTCGGGGTAGGCGGGACCAGGGGGTCCACAGTCTCCGATTGGATGTGGTCAACGATGAGAGCCACTGATTTATCCAATTGGCTTACCAGTGCCTCCTGCAGGCGGACCACCTGACTATAACTCATGGGTGTGTTCGAGCGGATGGTGATCTTGAGATGAATCTCTTTTTCGATGTGGGAGATATCAAGTTCAACCAGGTCCGCATTGGGCAGGTCTGCGATTTCAGTTTCAACCACATTGCGAATCAGCCGGTTTTGCTGGGTAAAAGTAACAAAACGCGCCCCAACAATAGTCAGCGGGATCAGGAGCAGCCCGGTGAGGATGGCTGCGATCAACAGGGTTTGGCGCGGTTTTTCAACATCCTGACGATAACGCGGTCTGAACCCTTCCAGGAAAAACACCAGTGTTGCCGCAAAGGCAATCGTAACTGCGTTTGTCAGGAACAGGAGTGACGCTCCTCCGGCAATATCCCAGCGGCCCAGCGCAATCCCAATGCCGATGGTTGAGAGGGGCGGCATGAGTGCAGTTGCAATGGCGACGCCAGGTAAAGCAGCAGACAGGTGTGGTTGAGCCATGGCGTAGGCCGCTGCGAGGCCGCCTGCCAGGGCGATAATCAGATCGTTGGGGGTGGGTTGAGTCCGGGCCAGCACCTCACTGGGGATTTCCAGCAAAGAGGGCACAAAAGGGAGATAAATATTGCTGAGTGTCAGAAGTGTAGCAAGGAGAATGGAAATGATTGCTCCCCGGATCAGGGCAGTGGTTGAATTGCGTGCAAGTTTGGTATCGGCGGTGATAGAACCCAGGCCGACACCCAGGATGGGGGACATCAAAGGCGCTACAACCATAGCGCCAATGATAACGGCGGGCGAATTATTGATCAGGCCCAGCGTCGCTATCGCACTGGATAACACGACCATGAAAAAATAATCAAATCCTGGAGAAGCAGACGTTCGGATATAGTCTAAGATATCCTTCCGGTGCTTCCGGTCGAGGGGTTTGAGATATTGCGACAACCAGTTTTGAAACCCATTTTCCTGATCCATGGAAACCATTCTACTTTAAAATCAGATTTTATCGGATTGCATTGATGTATTTGCTTATCAGGTTAATTTCAACCAGTAGCAACCAAAAGGCTGGAGTTTAATCTTGTAGTGATCCCGGGTGATCTTTGGGAGGTCTTTTCCTGTCAGAAGATCCGTGACATTGCTGCCAGCAAAGGGGGCGAAATCCAAAGCCGGTTCCATGACGCTGTCTGTCAGATTCAGAATACAGAGGATTTGCTCACCGCCTTCTGAGCGGTGAATGATGAGTAATTCCTTTTTTTCGCGTTCCAGGAAATCATACTTGCCGGTCGCCAGTATGGGGTGGGCCTTGCGTACGGCGATTAAGTGCCGCATTTTATTCAGTAATGAATCAGGATCATCCGATGCCGCAGAGACATTAACTTCTTCATACGAATACTCCCCCTCACTGATCAGAGGTGCATAGAGGTCTTCTGGCGGTGCATCCGAGAAGCCGGCATTTACGCTGTTATCCCACTGCATGGGTGTGCGGACACCGTTCCTGTCCGGCAGCCAGATATTGTCCCCCATGCCGATCTCGTCGCCGTAATAAATGATCGGCGCACCGGGCAGGCTGTACAGAAGGGAATTCGCGCACAGGATTTTCCGGTGGTCATTGTCAAGCAGAGGAGCCAGCCTCCGGCGGATTCCAAGGTTCAGGCGCATCCGTGGATCAGGGGCATATACCGACCACATCCACTGGCGTTCTTCTTCTGTGACCATTTCGAGGGTTAATTCATCATGGTTGCGCAGGAACGTGCACCATTGGGTGCCTTTGGGGATCTCCGGGGTCTGGTCCATGATCCACTGGATTGGGGTTGAGTCGCCTTTACGGAGAGCCATGAAGATTCTGGGCATGACGGGGAAATGAAATCCCATATGGAATTCATCACCGTCTCCAAAATACTCCCGGACGTCCTGAGGCCATTGGTTAGCTTCCGCCAGCAAAATTTTCTCTTCATAATTGGCATCCAGATATTGACGGATGGATTTGAGAATCTCATGGGTCTCCGGTAGATTCTCGCAGTTAGTCCCCTCGCGTTCAATCAGGTATGGGACGGCATCTGCACGGAATCCATCAATTCCCAGATCCAGCCAGAACTTCATGACCTTGAGCATTTCTTCCCGTACTTCTGGGTTGTCATAGTTCAGATCCGGCTGGGTGGAATAAAACCGATGCCAGAAATACATCCCGGCTTCTTCATCATAAGTCCAGTTGGATTCTTCGGTATCGAGGAAGATGATCCTGGCGTCGGCATATTTGTCTTTTGTCTCCGACCAGACATAATAATCCCTGTATTTAGAATTTGGATCAGAGCGAGAGGCCTGGAACCAGGGATGTTGATCGGATGTGTGGTTGAGTACCAGGTCTGCAATGATGTGCAATCCCCTTTGATGAGCTTCTTTGATCAACGTTTTGAAATCTTCGATTGTGCCATAATCCTCATGGACGCCATAATAATCCGCGATATCGTAACCATCATCTTTGAGAGGTGAGGGGTAGATCGGCAGGATCCAGATGCAGTCAACACTGAGGTCTTTAATATAATCCAGTTTGGAGATCAGACCAGGCAGATCCCCCTTGCCATCGGCATTCGAATCACAAAAAGCCCTGATGTGGACCTCATAAAAAAATGCGTTCATATACCAGGGTTTCCGGTCAGTCGCCATGATTCATCCTCCAGAATAGGTAAAGGTAAATTAAGTATAGCTTTATCATAAAACTCAGGCAAGCATGAAAAGGACCGATCAGGATGGATATTCTAGCAGAGAGATTTCTTCTGCAATCAGCCGTGGTTGCTGCCGTGCCTGGTCAAGTTCAATTTTCCCCTCCACCAGAAATGGGCCTGTTTCCATGAGATAGGATTGGACCCTGATATAGAGCTGCGGCGGGATCAGGATTTGCAGTGAACCCTCTAAGTCTTCAAGATTGAGGATCCCTATCCTCTGGCCTGACCGGCTGCGGACCCGTCGAAAGGTCTGACGCATACCAGCGACTTTGACTTTTTCTCCGATCAGGTCTTTCGCTTCGAGGGTATTGATCGCACCAATTGATTTGAGGTCATCTGCCAATTGTTCCAGCGGTGAAATGCCCAGACCGACCCCAAGTATTTCAAGCTGTGCTTTTTGTTTCGTTTCTTCGGACCATGCTTCTTCGCTGTGGACAGGGTTGAATAACTGCATCTGGCCTGGCGGCCGCCTGTGTTCGATCCGATCCAGCCCTTCCGGTATGGTGGTCAGTCCCTCCAATGCTCCGCACATCACCAGGTGTTGAGCTTCTTTCCGTTGAGGATCAACCCTGAGCAAAAAATCCTCCAGAGAATGAAACGGACGGTTCTGGCGTATGGCTCTAATGGTCTTTTGGGTGAGATCCCGCACCTGGTCCAGCCCCATATAAAGTTGGGGTTCTCCCTTTGGATAGGTCACTTTGAATCGATTATTGGAATGATTGATATGAGGCGGGTGGAGAGGCAATCCGAGCCTTCGAGCCTCCATCAGATAAACCCGTTGAGAATAATATCCACCACCAAATCCGAGAACGGCTGCCATGAATTCCGCAGGATAATGGGTTTTACACCAGGCGGAATTCCAGGCCAGCTGTGCATAGGATGCTGCATGGGCTTTTGGAAATCCATAACCGGCAAATGCTGCCATCATTTCCCAGATTTGTTCTGCGGTCTCCTTTGGGACATTGCGCCGTTCTGATGCGCCTGAGATGAAATTCTGCCGAAGGGTGTCCATGACTTTGCCGGGATCGAAATGGCTCATCGCCCGGCGCAGAATATCCGCCTGGGAAATGGATAAACCGCCCAGTTCGTGTGCGATTCTGAGGACCTGCTCCTGGTAAAGAATGACACCCAGGGTGCTGTCCAGCAAGTCTGAAAGGGACTCATGGATATGGATAACCACTTCCTCCCCACGGAAACGGCGGACGAAGGCATCTCGCAGGCCGCCTCGTATGGGACCCGGGCGGTAAAGCGCAAAAGCGGCCATGATGTCCTCAAGTGATTTCGCGTTGATCTCCCGCAAGGTTGATCGCATGCCAGGGCTTTCAATCTGGAAACAGCCGATGGTCCTGGCTTCATTGATTGTGCGGGTAGTTGGCTCATCTTCAAGCGGTATTTTTCCCAGCACCTCCAGACCGGTTGAGAATTCTCTCAACCGCCAGGATTGGATCCTGTCAGCCACTTCACCCAGGACGGTCAGGCCTCGGATTCCAAGGAGATCAATTTTTACCATGCCCAGCTTTTCAATCCCCTCAAGATCAAACTGAGCGTGGTTGATATTGAGTGTACTGGAATGAATCAGAGGGATTAAGTCCGTGATGGGGAAGGGGGCAATGATAATGCCGCCCGGATGGACCGAAAGGTGGCGCGGCATGTCCAGGATTGCATAGGCATCCGCAATGATGTCTTTAATAATAGGTATGGATTGTGTTCTGAGAAGCGTGTCAAATGGATTCGCTTCACCCTCTCCCCGCTGAAACCCGAAGGAAGACGGTAATTTTTTTGAAAGCTGACGGATTGTTTCAGGCGAGAGGCCATAGGCTTTGGCGACGTCGCCCAGGGCCGACCTGGGGCGATAGCGATTGATCGTCCCGACCATCGCAACCCGGTCATGCCCATAGGCGTCGAAGACATACTGGATGACTTCATCGCGGCGGTGAGAAGCAATATCCGTGTCGATGTCCGGTGGTTTCTTTCTGGCTGGGTTCAAAAACCGTTCAAAGTAGAGATTGAGGGCCAGCGGATCAGGGGATGTGATGTTCAGACAATGTGCGACAAGAGAAGAAGCTGCGGAACCACGGGAAGACGTGGGTATCCCACGCCTCCGGGCATGGTTGAGGACGTCTTCCACGATCAGGAAGATCGGCTCATACTTCATCCCTGTGATGATATCCAGTTCGTACTCGAGTCGTTCAATGATATCTGGGGTCAGGTTGGTGTAGTGTCCTTTAGCACCCTGAAAGGCTTTTTCGCGTAAGAAGTCCGCCTGTGATTGCCCCTGGGGTGTTGGGAATTCCGGGAAATGAGTTTCGCCAAGGGGAAGCTCCAGGTTACAGCGCTCGGCGATCTGGACCAGGTTGTCCAGTGCCTGCGGCAGGTCCTGGTAGCGGTAGGCAAAGTCATCTTGCGCGGGAAAGTGCGCGCTGCCTGGCGGAAGCAGACTTCTAGCAAGGTTGTCGATCAATGTCCCGTGCTTGATTGCTGTGAGGGTGCGATATCTGTTTTGGTCGAAAGGTTTGGCGTAAAAAATGTTTTGAGATGCGATGAGGGGGAGGTTGTGCCGGGTTGCCTGCTCGATCAGGGCTGACTCATTTTTTAGTGGACCTTCGGTGAAGCGTTGGATTTCAATAAAGAGATCATCACAGAAGATAGATTTGAGGTCCTCAAAATACTGATCGGTGAGGTGTTGCGCGTTTGGGCTTGAGCGAAGGAGGTCATAAAAAAGGCCCCGGTAATCCTCCGCAACAGCGATCAACCCCCTGACATGCGTTTTGAGTTCGTTGGTCGTGATTGGCGTTTTCTTGATGAGCATCCGGCTGCTCAACCGGCAGAGGTTTGACCATCCGTCTCTGTCTTTTGCCAGGAGGGTCAGTTTTCCGTTATACCCATGGAATGTAAGATCAATTTCAAGCCCCAGGAGGGGTTTGATTCCTGCAGCTTTGCAGGCCTCATAGAATTCTATTGAACCTGTCAGATACGCGTGATCTGTCAAACCCAGACAGGTTACCCCATTTTCGACAGCCAGCTCGACAAGGGAATTTGGAGAAAGGAGGGATTCGAGGAAACCGTAATGGGAGTGGGTACGCAGATAAGGGAGGTTCTTGGC
>CAZXRL010000032.1:9201-19242 GCA_964643275.1 uncultured Candidatus Brevefilum sp. | reverse complement strand
ACTTCTCCTTTTCTTGTACATTGATTTTCTCATATTTCTAATGCGATTGCCCTGATAGCACTTATTGAATATGGCAATCAATCATCAAAAAATAGCGGGAATATATATGAGTTCGGAAACTCATATCCATCGGCATATAATGAAAATTTCCGCGATGTCTGATTGCCTGACAGGTCATAGGCGACTAACTCAAAAATCATCAGTTCTTCTGGAGAAACTGACACTTCATAAGAAGTCGTACTTCCCGGAAGGGTCTCTGCAAGAGTCTCTTTACTACGGTCGCTTTTGGTGACAAACAAAGAATAATAATCCAACCCCGAGAGACTGTCACCACCTGTCCAGGAAAGCGTCACAATGTCATCCATCACAGGTGATGGGATTGACACCACATTAATCCAGGGCCCTGTCTTATCCACAATGGCAACGAAACTGACATCCACGCCTTTCCTGCCAGCCGCGTCCGTCACCACCGCCATCACGGTATACTGGTTTGACTCTGACAGGCCCGCGACCGTAAAGGGCGCCTGCCAGCCGTTGGAACCGTCCGTGTCCGTGCCAAGCTTCACCCAGTCTCCCTGGTTCCAGTTCACTCCATGGAACCAGAACTCAACGGAGGTAATCGCGCTGCCGCCGCTGCCGGGCGTGACCGAAGCGCTGACCAGACCTCCTTCGGTAAGCAGGACATTCCCATTTGTTCGGGTGAGGCTGACCTGGGGATCGCTCCCCGCAGTTCCACATTCAATATTCCTGATCAGTTTGCGGGCGCTGAGGATGGCCGAAGGATTGCCTTCGTAATCCCATACCCGCAGCGCAAGCTGGAAGGGCCCATCCGGGATATCCGTGTTACAGAGATTAACCGAAGCGTTGAAGGGGTTCGCGGTCTGTTCGCTGATGGTGACCCAGTCCGTGGTGCCATATTTCGCCAGGATTTCAAATTTCACGACGGCAATATCGTCCTGCCCCGACCCAGCAACCGTCAGGTTCGGGCCGGTGACATAAGTCTTGTTCGCGGGTGCGGTTAATGCGCCGGTCGGCGGATAAGCGGGTTTATTCCCCGAAGTGTAGTAGGTCTGGCCGACCCCGCCGTAAGTGGCAGCTTCTGTTGCCAAACGCGGCCGCCCGCCCTGAGTCCCGGAATGCCAGTTGATGGTGACATCGCGGAAGGTGATATCCTCCGCCACCCCCCAGATATAACCGCTACCCGATAAATATTTCGTGTTCTCGGTGACCACCATGAAGTGGACGTGGTGTCCGGTGCTGTAACCGGTATCATCCACATTGGCAATGAACTGTCCCTGCCGGACAGTCGCGCCTACCTGTTTTAAATTCGAAGGGATGCTGCCCTTTGCGATATGAAGATAGATCTGATAAGTCCAGGGCGTGGTTGACCGGTCCTGAAGCGTGATGCTGTTCGTGCAGGATGAGTCGCCATTCGCGCAGGTGTCCTTCCAATGAAAAACCGTCCCGCCCTTGGCCGCCACGAGGGGGAACATCGTACCATCGGCAAAGTCAAAAGCATGGGTGCAGTAATACGTCGGTGTGCATGAGGTATGGCCGACCGACCAGGTGAGACGCTTGGTGAGGTTCTCCGCCCAGGGGAGGTAATACCCGCCAAAGACCGTCCCGGCTTTCGACATCGGTGCCGGGTCGGCATCCAGATCCCCATGGACGCTCTTTTCCGCATACTGGAAACTTTGGAATACTTCCGCGAATTTCTCATCGCCCTGCGCCAGCAATTGCCACACCCCGTCCGGGTCACGCTCGGCCAGGATGAGCTCAGGTTCCCGGGCGATGATGTCACCGGTTTCTTCGTCAACAGCCGCCATCCAAACCGCGGCCAGCTGGCCGTCATCCTGGATCAGGATATGGTCAATGATATGGCTCTCATCAGCGAATTGTTCGAACCCTGTTTCCAGTTCGGCCGTCACAGCAGTGATCAGATCATCAGGGGTATCAGTATCCGGCGTGCGCTCAGATTGTAACGAGATTTCCGGATCCTTCTCATCCGAAGGGAAATCCATAATTGTCATCGCCAGAAGGAAGAGGCAAAGTATGATAAGGATAAAGATCCCGAATTTTAGTGTTTTACTCACTGTAAGCTCCCTTGGTTGATCCCATTTACCACGGGATTTGAAGAGGACTGTTCTGAAATAGTACGATTTTTAACACAGATTCAGTGCAATATATGTGCCATATGCATGAGTTGAAGCCGAGAAAATATCATAAAACAAACAGCTTACGAATGGGGATGCAATTTTTGTTCCACTCAGGCATTAACACCAGACATTACCCAAGGCCGTTTACGCCGCTGGGTAATTTGGGATAAAGAATTAGTGAAATACCTGAGAAGTGGAGATAGAGACCCGAGTCAGACCTGGCCCCGTCTGCGGATGCAGATCAAGGTGATATCGTCGGATTGGGCAATGCCTTTTTGAAAACCTTGTACATCTTCGCGAATCGCGCGGATGACCCATTGGCTGGGCTGGTTGGCGACTTTGATGGTGGTCTCAATTAAATGGTCCACCCCATAGAAGTCCCCCTGCTGGTTGTTGGCTTCCACGACCCCATCGGTATAAAGAAGCAGCGTGTCCTCCTTCTCGATCTTCTGGGAGATAGCAACCCAGGCCGCGTTTTCGTCAATGCCCAGCGCCATACCGTTCGGCGGCAGCTTCTGGAATTCATGCTGCGCACTGTTCCGGATCAGGATCGGCGGATGGTGGCCGGCATTGCAATAGATCAATCGGCCGGATTTGGGCTCCAGGATGCCATAAAAGGCCGTGATGAACATCCTGGCCCGCGCATCGCTTAACATCCGCCAGTTGGTGGCCTGCAGGACAGCCGCCGGATTATCAGGATACTGGTGGGCGAAGGTGAGCAGCAACGTCCGTCCCAACGCCATATACAACGCCGCGCCCAGGCCCTTATCTGCCACATCAGCAATGATGATCCCAAGCCTTCCGTCCTCAAGTTCAAAGAAGTCATAAAAATCACCGGAGGTTTGCAGCGCCGGGGTCAGGCTGGCGGCGATATCCCAGCCAGGGAGATCCGGCGTCCACTCAGGCAGAAAGCTGGCCTGGATGTCTCCTGCCAGACGTAGTTCCTGGGTGATCCGCTGGTTCTTCATAGTCTCCTGGTAGGTCTCAGCCTGCTGCAATGCCGTGGCAATCTGCGCCGCCAGGTTCTGCAAACCGGGGGTATGTTCGCGGATGGTCTTTCTATCCCAGATCTCTGGTAATGAAAGCAGCTCTATGAAAATTCCTCCGATTGCCTCACCCAAAATGGGGTCAAGAATGGGTGCGGTGAGCAATGCGGCATGCTTATCAGGCGCGGCTTCCCAGGGGAGCGGTTGGTTATCCGAAAAACCTCGGGGGCTTTTCTGTTCCATCAGCCAGTCCCAAATCGCCGGTGTGTGATTATCCTTCGCATCAGGGAAACGTAACAGGTAGGTCTCGGGCGATAACCAGACGACTGCGCGGCGGCAGGGAAACATTTCAGGGATATGTTTGCGCAATAATCTGGGAAGATTCCGGGCGTCAGTGGGCGCCGCAAGGATATCACGCCCGAGCTGTTCCAACCCCATCAACTGGACGGTCTGTCTCCGGCTCTGAGCCGCGGAGCGGCTGAGCTGGTTGGCCAGCAGCGCAATGAAAAACAACCCCATGAAGTAAATCGAGAAAGACACCCAACCATGTTCCACGAGCATACCGCTGGCCAGAACGCCAAAGGGTAAGGCAACAAAAGGCAATTCCATTGTGATAACCGTAAACCAGAACAGGCTGCCAGTATTTTTAGCAGAGAATTTACTTCCCTGAACCCAGATAACATAAATGATGAAAGGCATCCAGACCAGGAAATAAGTCAGAGCATAGACCAGCACAGCTGCCATGGCCGGGAGCAGGCTCTCCCAACCCAATCCCGCAATCGGGAATTGGCCTTTGAAATGGCTGAAGACTTTCAAAGACAGCAGGGAGGGGATGAGTAAAGACGCAGCATTGAGCGTTGCGGACCGGATACTGTCCCAGCGCATATCGGGATTGAAGGAACGTCTTATGGAGAGACAAAGCTCCACCACAACCCAGAACAGGAACAACCAGACGATGGCGGGGCCAAAGAGTAAAAGGCTCGTCCAAAGGATGACTCCCACAAAATCGCCATCCGTGCCAATCATGTGTCCGCTGCGTAGCTCATGCATCATATAAAATCGCAGCCGGCTGAAAAGGATGATGGCTGCAAGGACAACCAACAGCCAGGGCCAATGACGTGTCAGGACAGACCAATCCGTCTGATACGAAAGCCAGACCAGCCCCAGCAAGGTCAGAGGAAGGCTGTAGAGCGCGCCCACCACATCACTCATGATCAGGTAACGCATGGCTGCTGGTCGTGAGTTGAGATCGGGACGCAATACTCTCTGGAGGAAGTGCAATAGTCCAATCATGAGATAAATTATTATAGTCGAGAAAATCGAGAGGATTTATGAGTTAACAACGGATAGTGATGGATCTAAAACCTCTCTAGAGAAGCACTGTGATTGCTCATTCTTAACAAATTTATTCATTGAATTGGTCAAAAATGACTTGCATTGAATGTTAATTTGTGATAAGATATCATCCTATTAGAGATAATCACTGTTTTCCAGATCTCGGTACGAATAGCGAATCTTGAAAATGGCGAATTTTTTATTTTAATTTAAGGGGATTAATTATCCCAATAGGAAAAGCAACTTTCGGAAGGAACATGTTATGCCCAGTTCATATTTAACAAAAGAAGGGTATGATCGGCTACAAAAAGAGCTGGAATATCTTCGGACTGAAAAGCGGGCCGAAGTCGCAGATCGCCTGCGTGATGCCATGGAAGATGGCGAACTGATTGAAAATGCTGAATTGGAAGCAGCAAAAAACGAACAATCCTTTGTAGAAGGCCGGATCAAAGAGCTTGAGATCCTGCTTGCCAACGCGCAATTGATTGATGAAAATGCCAAGAATGACACGATCCAGGTCGGATCAAAGGTCACGGTCAAAGAAGACGGCCTCGATCCGGAGGAATATGTGATTGTCGGGCATGCAGAAGCGGACCCAAGATTGGGGCGGATCTCCAATGAGTCCCCGCTTGGAAAATCGTTGCTTAATCATCAGGCTGGTGATAAAGTTAAGGTCGAAGCCCCAGGCGGTGCTTTTGAGATCGAAATCATCAAAATTGGCTGAATCTGCCACCGTCAAAAGCGCCCCGCCCGGCTCGTCTGGTCGGGGCTTTTATGTATTCACCATCCACCCATTTGTTTTAGGAAGGTATCATGCGTGAAGATTCATTCTCCGATCTGGAAAAAACACGTCTCGGAAAATTGCAAAAAATAACAGAGGCGGGGATTGAACCCTACCCAACCAGAGCAGAGCAGACCCATACCAGCCAGCAAGCCATCAAGTCCTTTGAAGAAAATGAAGCGTTGGAAAATGCCCCGCCCATCCAGGTGACCCTGGCAGGGCGTTTACGCGCCTTGCGTCCGATGGGGAAGATCGCCTTCGCACATATCGACGATCGCGCGGGAAGGATCCAGCTTTTCTTCCGGGTCAATGACCTTGGCGAAGAAAAAATGGCGGAACTCGATGATTATTATGATCTGGGGGATTTCATCCAGGCTAGCGGTTATATGTTCAGGACAAAAAGAGGAGAAGCGACCCTCTATGTTGAGGATTTTAAGATGCTGGCCAAGGCGCTGCGGCCCCTGCCGGCAGCGAAAGACGAAGTTGTTGATGGTGAAGTGATCCGGCACGCCCTGCTGAGCGACCCGGAGACCCGCTACCGCCAGCGTTATGTGGACCTGGCAGTCAACCCTGAAGTGCGGGAGATCTTCAAACTGCGTGCATCCACGGTCAGCGCCCTAAGGCAATTTCTGGATGACCATGATTTCATTGAGGTCGAAACGCCCATCCTGCAGCCCATCTATGGCGGCGCAGCCGCACGTCCCTTCGTGACCCACCACAACCAGCTCAAACAGGACCTCTACCTGCGGATCTCTTTTGAGCTGTACCTCAAACGCCTGCTCGTGGGCGGGCTTGAACGGGTTTACGAGATCGGACGGGACTTTCGCAATGAGGGCGTCTCCTACAAACACAACCCGGAATTTACCCAGCTTGAGTTTTATTGGGCCTATGCCGATTATCTGGAAGTTATGAAAATGACTGAAGAAATGGTCTCATTCACTGCCCAAAAGGTTCTGGGGACCACCAAAATTACCTTTGATGGACAGGAGATTGACCTCTCCCCTCCCTGGCAGCGGGTGGAACTCCGGCAGGGCATTCTGGATGCAGCAGGGATTGATATCGAAGACCACAAAACAGACGAAGCTCTCGAAAAAGCGATGGAAAGCAAAGGGCTGAAACCGAAACCAGGGGCACCCCGCGGGAAATTAATTGACGCCCTGATCGGCGATTTTCTCGAACCAAACTTCATCCAGCCCACCATCCTTTATAATTACCCCCGGGATATCTCGCCCCTGGCAAAGAACAAACCCGGTGATCCGACAATCGTCGAACGGTTTGAAGCCTTCATCGGTGGGATGGAACTCTGCAACGCCTTCACTGAGCTCAACGATCCCCTTGACCAGGAACAGCGGTTCATTGAGATGGGCAGAGCTTACGAAGAAGGGGACGAGGAACAGCATCCCATGGATGATGATTATCTTAACGCTCTCAGCTATGGCATGCCCCCGGCCGGCGGATTTGGCATTGGCGTAGACCGGCTGGTGATGCTTTTCACAGGCCGCAGAAGCATCCGGGAAGTGATTCTGTTCCCCCACCTGCGAAGCCTGGACGAAGACGAAGATAAAAACTAAACCCCAGAGGGGAAGCCTTGATCCTTCCTTTTATTGACAAAGGCGCTGAAGCGGACACGGATCTATGGATGAAAATGAACTCATAAATGAAGCCCTCGATGGTGACCTGACTGCTTTTAACAGTCTTGTCATGCATTATCAGGATCTGGCCTTTAATGTGGCCTTCCGCATCATGGGCGAACATAGCGCGGCCGGTGATGCCACCCAGGAAGCCTTCATTTCAGCCTATCAAAAACTCAATCAATTTCGGGGCGGATCCTTTAAGGCCTGGCTCCTGCGGATCGTGACCAATGCCTGTTATGATGAACTCCGCCGCCGAAAAAGGCAGCCGGTTACGCCCCTGATGCCTGAACTTGAGGATGGCGAAACACTTGAAGACCCCTACTGGATTGCGGATGACAACCTCGATCCCGAAGAACAAACCGAGCAGGAGGAATTGCAGGAAGCCATCCAGCATTGCATCAATGAACTTGATGTTAAATTCAGGACGGTGCTTGTTCTGGTGGATGTCGAAGGCATGGACTATGAGACAGCCTCCGAGGTCGCTGGTACGCCATTGGGGACGGTCAAGAGCCGTCTGGCCCGCGCAAGGGAGCGTGTCCAGCAGTGTCTGCAAGGGTTCTGGGAACTTTTACCCGACCTCTTTCGTCTTAACGATGAGGATACCGCATGACCAGCAAAAGAGAATGGACCCTAGAACTAAATACTCTCTCAGCACTTCTTGATGGCGAACTGAAGAAATCAGAACGTCAGCATCTGCAAACACGCCTGGCACAGGAGCCGGAACTTCGGGAAAGACTGGAAAACCTGCGTAAAACCAAAGTCTTATTGGGTAGTTTGCCGCATCTGGATGCCCCCCGGAATTTCACCCTGACCCCTGAGATGGTAAAGGTCAGGACAAAGAAACAACCCTGGTCTTCTGTACTTCGGCTGGCATCCGCAATGGCGGCTGTATTTCTTGTTGCCCTGGTCGGCCTCGAACTGGTTCTGAACACCCCGCACGCTTACCTGGCCAATGATGCCATGCCGCTCATGGAATCGGCATCTGATGTCGAAGAACCCGCTGCTGAGCCCCTAATCATCTGGGGATTCCCGGATAGCGGCGGTCTGGGCGGTGCCGGCGACACGGATATGAAGTCCGGTATTGTCATCGAAAGTTTTGCCACAGAAGAACCCCTGGTTGGCATGGATGACCTATCCTCTGATGAAGCTGAGGAGACCATGGTCGAAATGGAGGCTCCCGCTGAAGGTGAACCTGATGATGCGGTGGCAGAAATGGAAACCTTTGCGCAAGAGGAAGATATGGAAGCCGAACAGGATAGCCCCCCACTGGAAGCAGATTCTGATGAGGAATATTCACAACCTGAAGCGGAAGACCCTGAACCGGGAATGCGGGCAGCCCCTGCCACAGACGAAGACAGCCTCATTCTGGGCCTGAACCTGGAAGAAAGCGGGGAAACCATTGCCAGAAGTGAACCAGGAACTGGAGCTGCAGAACCGGTTACGACTGCCCGTGGCCCCAACCCTTTCCGCCTTGCGCAGATCATTCTTGCGGTGATTGCCGTGGGCGGAGGTGTGGCGTTGTGGATCCTGCGTAAAAAATAAACCACCTCTTTCCGCCTGCTTGAATTAGAATCCTCCCCACTTACCTCAGCAAATATTCGGTTTTTGTTGCTGGGTATGACCAACGACCCTCTCCACTATTTGTTGACAGCCATTCCAACACCGGATATACTTTTACCGTAATCAAATCCAGTCAACCTTCGGGGCAGGGTGAGGGTCCGCAAATGATCCAATTCCCGACCGGTGGTGTTCCCCAAAAAATGGGAAAGCCCACGAGCATGACCTCATGCATGAATCGGTGAGAGTCCGGTGCCGGCGGTTAGAGTCCGAATGAAAGAAGGTTAGCGCATCTTTGTGATGTTTATGCCATGCCCCGAGACCATTTACCGGGGCATTTTCAATGTCAGGAAACACCCAACCCCAACTTCCAAAACCCACCGGCCGCCTGTGGAACCGGCTCCTGTTTCTGATCCTGTCGCTGGCTGCCGGCATCCTGATTTGGCATGCCCTCTCCCGCCTGCTGGGACTGCCCGCTTTCATCCTCCCCGGGCCGGTGCTGGTCTGGCAGCGGTTCCTGAAATCGGCCGCCGATGGTCAGCTCCTTCGCCATACCCTCGCCACGCTGCTGGAAGTGATCCTCGGGCTGCTGCTGGGCGGGCTGACCGCCACTATCCTTGGCTATCTGCTGGCGAAATCCCCCTCATTGGAAAAACTGATCTCACCCTATCTGGTCGCCAGTCAGTCAATCCCAATTGTGGCCATTGCGCCCCTGCTGGTGATCTGGTTCGGCCCCGGGATTTTCTCGAAGATCCTGATCTGCAGCCTGATCGTCTTCTTTCCAGTCCTGATCAACACCGTTGTCGGCCTGCGGGAAGTGCCGGATGACCTGCGTGACCTGATGCGTTCGCTGGGCGCAAGCCGGGGCCAGACAGTCTGGAAACTGGAAGTCCCTGCCGCCCTGCCGATCTTCCTGGGCGGGCTACGGGTTGGTGCGACCCTGTCCGTGATCGGCGCGGTTGTGGGTGAATTTGTTGGCGCAGATCGGGGCCTGGGCTTCCTGATCAGCGTGGGCCGCGGCCAGTATGACACAGCCCTGGTCTTTGTCGCAGTGCTCACGTTGATTGTGATGGCAATGACCCTCTATACCCTTGTTCTGACCATTGAAACCCGACTGCTCGCCTGGCAATCCTGGCGGCAGGAACAAAAATAAGCTGCATTAATCATTGAAAGGAAGCATCCATGTCCAAACGCAATAAAACCTTACTCGCGGGTTTGCTGATCCTCATGCTGGGACTCACGGCCTGCCAGGACTCTTCTCTTGATGAAGCACCTGACCTTATCCCGATCACCCTGACCATGGGGTATATCCCCAATATCCAGTTCGCGCCGATTTATGTTGCTCTGGAGAAAGGTTATTTTCAGGATGCCGGGTTTGATGTGACCCTGGAATACGGGGATGAGACCGATGCCGTTGCCCGGGTTGGCGCAGGTGAACAGACCTTTGCCGTCGCGAGCGGCGAGCAGGTGCTTCTTGCCCGGGCACAGGACCTTCCGGTCGTTTATGTGGCCTCTTGGTATGAGGATTTTCCGGTTGGGGTGGCATCATTGCAAGCTGCCGGGATTCAGGCCCCTGAAGATCTCGCCGGGGC
>CAZXRL010000032.1:0-9101 GCA_964643275.1 uncultured Candidatus Brevefilum sp. | reverse complement strand
GAGATCAGCGGTCAATACGTCGAGAACCTGGCGGAAGCAGACGAAATTGTCCAGCGGGAGATTCTGGCGGAATCGATCAAGCTCTGGCAAACAGAACGACCGGGTTACAGCGATCCAGAAGGATGGGAGAATATGCAGGCCGTGCTACTGGAGATGGGCCTGCTGGACACGAAACTGGATCTGGCAAAGGCCTTCACGAATGACCTCATCCCCTGATACCGCGCTTACTGTCAGGAATCTGGAAGTCACCTACAGCGATGCCAGCGGCGTGGTCCATGCCCTACATGACCTCTGTTTCTCCCTTAAGGTGAATGCGTTCGCCACACTGATCGGCCCTTCGGGCAGCGGGAAAAGCACACTGCTGCGCGTCCTGGCAGGTCTGGTCCCGCCCACCCGCGGGGAATTTCGTTTCAATCACAAGAACCCCCACATCGGACTTGTGTTCCAGAAAGCCAACCTGATGCCCTGGCGAAGGGCGATCGACAATATCAGCCTGCCGCTGGAATTGCAGGGTCTGCCCAAAGAGGTGATCGCCGAACGCGCCAGGGAATTGATCAAACTGGTGGGGCTGGAAGGCTTTGAAAATGCCTATCCTCAGGACCTGTCCGGCGGGATGGCGCAGCGGGTCGCCATTGCGCGGTCGCTGATCCAGGACCCGGACATCCTCCTGCTTGACGAACCGTTTGGCTCCCTGGACGCCCTCACCCGGGAGCGGATGGGCGACGAACTGCTCCAGATCTGGCAGGCGCGCCGCAAGACCGTCCTGATGGTGACGCATTCAATTTCCGAAGCAATTTACCTCTCCGACCGGGTGCTGGTCCTCTCGCCGCGCCCGGGGATGATCAAGCTTGATCTGAAAGTGGGCCTTCCCCGGCCGCGCACACCGGAGATGCGCTATACCAACGAGTTCGGCGAACTGGCCCATCAACTCCGGGACAGTCTCAGGGAGGACGATATCCTGCCAGCGTGACCGATCCCTGCCCGTTTGACCAGATGGAAACTCCTCCGTCCGGTTCTGATAGCTTTTGGGAGGATAAGTCCGGTATAGTGATAAACTGCTGGCAGATAAGCCTTTTTTATCATTGGACTGGACCTGGATGAATGCAATAAAATTTGAGAATACATTATTGGTGATTTCAAGTTAAGGAGTGAATTGTAAATGTCCACCAATAAAAAACAGATTAAAAAATTTTACAATCTTTCCCTGAGGGAAAGGTTGGCGCGTTTACAGCAGGAAACTGGTCTTTCAAATGCGGAAGCGGCAGCTCTCAGAGGAGAGCCGGGCCTTACCCCTGAAACCGCTGAAATGATGATTGAAAATGTGGTGGGGACCTACAGCCTCCCGATTGGGATCGCCCGGCATTTTCGGGTCAACGGCCGTGATGTGCCTGTCCCGATGGTGGTGGAGGAGCCCTCCATTGTTGCCGGCGCGTCGTTTATGGCGAAACTCGCTCAGCCCACCGGTGGCTTTTTTGCCCAGGCGTCAGCACCGGAGATGATTGGCCAGATCCAGATCCTTGACGTGGCTGACCTGGCTGTGGCGCAGGAAAAACTATTATCTGAAAAGCAGGCCTTGCTGGATGAGGCAGCGAGGGTTGACCCCGTCTTAATACGGTTAGGCGGCGGCCCAAAGGACCTTGTGGTCCGGCTGATGCCGGAATCCCCCATCGGTCCTTTTCTCGTGGTGCACCTGATCTATGATGTGCGGGATGCCATGGGCGCAAATGCGGTTAACACCGCCGTTGAGCGGCTTGCCCCCATGGTCGAGGAGATTACAGGCGGGCGGGTGCTGCTGCGGATCCTCTCCAACCTGACGGACAGGCGGCTGGCAAAAGCCGCTGTCACAATCCAGACCGAAGACCTGGCCTTTGATGATTTCTCCGGCGAGCAGGTCAGAGACGGTATTATTGAAGCCTGGGCTTTTGCGGCAGCAGACCCCTACCGGGCCGCCACCCATAACAAGGGCATTATGAACGGTGTGGATGCGGTGGTCCTGGCAACTGGGAACGACTGGCGGGCAGTCGAAGCTGGCGCACACGCTTTTGCAGCCCGGACCGGCAGATATACCAGTCTTTCCACCTGGGGTGTCGATAACAAGGGTAATTTGGCCGGATCGCTGGAGATGCCCCTGGCTGTCGGTATCATCGGCGGCGCGACCCGGGTGCACCCTGGTGCTCAGGCCGCATTAAAATTGATGGGGATTGAAACCGCCTCGGAACTGGCTGAGATCATGGTTTCGGTCGGTCTGGCGCAAAATCTGGCTGCGCTACGCGCTCTGGCAACCGAAGGGATCCAGCGCGGCCATATGAGCCTGCATGCCCGCCAGGTGGCTGTGGCTGCCGGCGCTCAGGGGGAGCAGGTGGGCCGCTTGGCACAGCAGCTGGTGGCTGAAAAAACAGTGAGAATTGATCGCGCCAAAGCGATTTTGGAGGACTGGAGTGGATGATCTTATGAGCGATTTAACGGAAACCTCACAACATATCAATCGAACCTCTCACCCTGTGGGTATTGTGGGTTATGGCGCCTATATCCCGCGCTACCGTCTGCCTGGGACGGAGATTTCCCGAATCTGGAGCGGCGAATCCACCCCGGGGCCGGTGAGAGAGAAAGCGGTTGCTGGCGTGGATGAGGATGTGATCACCATGTCAATTGAAGCCGCGCGGAACGCCCTGGCTCGCGCCAGGATCCATGCTGAGCATCTGAGAGCTGTCTGGGTAGGGTCGGAATCCCATCCTTATGCGGTCAAGCCCTCGGGCACGATTGTCGCGGAAGCGATCGGCGCATCGGCGCACATCCAGGCGGGCGATTGGGAATTCGCCTGTAAGGCCGGAACGGAGGCTCTGGTGGCGGCGATGGGTCTGGTCGGGTCCGGGATGGGGGAGTATGCCCTGGCGATTGGCATGGATACCGCTCAGGCTAAGCCGGGCGATGCGCTGGAATATACGGCGTCTTCCGGAGGTGCGGCATTTATTATCGGCCCGGGGGAAGACTCCCTGGCGACGATTGACGCGCAGTATTCCTATGTGACTGACATGCCTGATTTCTGGCGGCGGGCGAACCAAAAATACCCCGAACACGGCCAGCGGTTCACCGGCGAGCCGGCCTATTTCCATCATATCACTTCCGCTGCTGAAATGTTGATGGAAGAACTTGGCATGAAGCCGGATGACTTCAAGTATGCGATATTTCACCAGCCCAACGAGAAGTTCCCCCAAAGGGTCGCCAGACAGTTAGGTTTCACGCCGGAACAGATCAAGGATGGGTTGCTCTCACCTGTGATCGGGAACACCTACGCTGGCGCAGCTCTGCTGGGGTTGACGGCTGTGCTGGATATCGCCTCACCCGGTGACAGGATCCTCATCACTTCTTATGGTTCAGGCGCGGGTTCGGATGCCTTTGTGATCACGGCGCAGGAGGCCCTCCCTGAACGTCGGGACGCCGCCCTGAGCACCCGGGCATATATTGACCGCCGGACGGAGATTGATTATGCGACCTATGTCCGCTTCCGCGGTAAGATCGCCATGAGATGAGGCGGTCATGAACACAAACCATTCGGATGTTGTAATTGCGGGGATCGGGCAGACGCCAGTGGGCGAGCACTGGGGTAAATCATTGCGGAACCTCGGCGTAGAAGCCATTCTCGGCGCATACAGGGATTCGGGGGGGATAAAGCCCCAGATCATGTATATCGGCAATATGCTGGCTGTTTCCGCCTCACGCCAGGCCAACCTCGGAGCATTGCTCACCGAGGATGTTGGATGGGTCGGGATGGAAGGAGTCACGGTGGAAGCAGCGGACGCTTCCGGCGGGGCTACCCTCCGGGCTGCATATCTGGCCATCCTTTCCGGTGATGTGGATGTCGCGTTGGCGGTTGGTGTGGAAAAATGGACGGACGTCATCGGCCCTGAAGCCGATTCATTCCTCTCCCAAATGCTGGACGCAGACTATGAGGCAACGGAGGGACTTTCGCCCCACAGTCTGGCCGGATTGTTGTTCCATCGGTATTTATATGAGTATGATGTCGAACAGTCCGCTTTTGCCGGGTTCCCGGAAGTGGCCCATGCCAACGGTGCGACCAATCCCAAGGCGATGTTCCAGCGAGCATTGCGCCCTGGCACTTATGAAAAGACGGTTGACCCCTCAGGTGAGCTGGGTCTATACGATATTGCGCCCTATGCGGATGGCGCGGCGGCTGTCCTGCTGGCACGGGAAGATGTTCTGCCAAAAGATTGGCCTCATCCGCATGTCAGGATTATCGGGTCGAGCCTTGTGACCGATACGCTCTCCATCCATGACAGGCCTGCCCCGCTGGTGTGGGATGCGGCCCGTCTGTCGGTGGAGCGGGCCTGCCGGAATGCCGGGGTTATGCCCGGTGACGTGGACTTTTTTGAGGTTCATGATGCCACCTCCCTGCACGCAGCTCTCTCACTGGAAGCGGCAGGGTTCGCATCGCAGGGCCAGGGCTGGATGCTGGCGAAGGAAGCGGTCATCGGGTTGGGGGGACAGATCCCGGTGGCTACCTTTGGCGGCCTTAAAGCCCGCGGTCACCCACTGGGTGCGACCGGTGTCTATCAGGCAGTGGAAGCTGCATTGCAACTGAGAGGTGACGCCGGCGCAAACCAGGTCAGCGGCGCCAGACTCGGGTTGATCCAGTCACTGGGCGGCATGGGGGCGACGGCTGTGACGCATGTCTTGTCGGTCACCTGATTTTGGACTACCATTAAGCCCTGAAAACAATGGAAATCCACACTATCTGAAGTAAAGGACTTTGTTCATGTCAGAGCAAGCCACCTCAGGACGTGAGGTCCGCCTGACCACGCTCTCAAGTTGTGCGGGTTGAGCATCCAAACTCAACGCGGAAACGCTGGCGCAGGTACTGCAGCCAATCACTGAGGTTTACCGTGACGCGGTTATTCCGGACCTTTTAATCGGCCTGGAGACCCCTGATGATGCCGCGGTTTGGCGGCTGGAAAACGGCCGCGCTCTGGTGATGACCACGGACTTCTTTACGCCTGTGGTGGACGATCCCTACGATTACGGTGCTATAGCCGCCGCCAACAGCCTGTCCGATGTTTATGCCATGGGGGCAGAACCTTTTGTGGCACTGACGGTGGCTGCCCTGCCGCCTGATCTCCCCGTTGATGTTTCCCAGGCCATTATCAGGGGCCTTGCGGAAAAGACCGCCGAATCGGGCACAGTCATTGCAGGCGGCCACACGATCCAGGATAAGGAACCCAAAATCGGGCTGGTGGCGATGGGCTTTGCGGATGAGAAGTCGCTGCTGCGCAAGGATGGTCTCCGGCTGGGGGATCAGCTGGTTTTGATCAAACCTTTGGGTTTTGGCGTGACCACCACTGCGCTTAAACAAGAAAAGGCCTCGGAAGCGGATGTGGATGAAGTCGTTGGCTGGATGATGCGCCTGAATCGGGATGCAGCCCGGCTGGCGGTGCAATTTGAGTTGAAGGCGGCAACGGATATCACCGGTTTTGGCTTTCTGGTCCATGCCTGGGAAATGGCATCCGGAGCAGGACTCGGCCTGCAAATCAATTTTGAACAGGTTCCATTTGTCTCCTGTGCAAAAAAGTATGCCCAGGGTTGGATCTTTCCGGGGGGAGCATTTGACAACAAACTCTATTTAGGAGATCGTGTGACATTTGATGAACATCTCCCGGAAGAAGATCAAATGCTGCTTTTTGATCCCCAGACCAGCGGCGGCTTGCTGATTGGTGTACCCGAAGAAAGCGTTGATGATTTTCTGGGTGAGGCGGCGAGAAAGGATATCCCGGTTTGGGTCGTCGGCGAGGTCGTTTCCGGTGCAGGAATCACTGTTAAGGGGTAAAATGTTGCATCACGTCATTGGGTTTCAATGGACGATCAATTTGATAATATTGTGATTCTTGAGTAAAATTCAGCCGCAAAGTGATCCTCATGTTTACCCAGCCAACTTAAAGCTTACATTTAAAGATACTAATTATGGTCAGGAAATGGCATCGAATCTTCACGATTCTCTCGATTTTAACCCTCGGGTTCCTGTTCTTCGGAGCGCCGGAGCCTGTCAGCGCGCAAACCGCCGGCACCGCTGCCGAAGTGATGGCGGAAATCAATGGTCTGCGGGCGGCAAACGGGCTTGCACCCCTGGTGGAAAATGTCTATCTGACGATTGCAGCCCAAAATCATGCGGATTGGATTGCGGCAACGGGACAGGGGGGGCATATCGGCGAAGGCGGCAGCTCAGAGAAGGACCGGGCCCTGGCTGTGGGTTATGGCGAAGGCGCGCAGGTCTGGGTCGATGAAAACTGGGCCAGAGGACCCGGATTGACAGCCTATGGTTGCGTCTATGATATGTGGCGTCCATCAGCGGATCATATCAACAATATGTTGACCACAAGATATTACGAATTCGGCGCGGGTGTATCGCTGGATGGTGATGGTTTTACAGTGTATGTGGTGAAATTTGGGCGTGTAGATGGCAGTGTGCCGGTACAGTCAACCGTCCCTTCCGGCGGGACCACCGGCCCCATTGTTCAGCAGATCAAGACAGCGACCCCCGGGCCGGATGGATCGGTCATTCATGTCGTCCAATACGGACAAACCCTGTGGACGATTGCCGATGCTTATGAAGTCCCTTTGGCTGACATCCTTGCCCTAAATTTCTTAACTGAGGATTCCGCGATTTATCCCGACGAAGAGCTGTTGATCATTGAGGGCACGGGAGAAACGGTGGAAGCCACGGCGACGCCAGAGGCTGTGACACCTACGCCGACGCCATCCCCCACTAAGACTCCTGCGGCCACACCGGATGAGATCACGCCAACGCCTGTTGAAGAACCGAATCCTCGGGGAAATTTCCTACGCAACATTTTCAGCGGTGACACCCTCTGGGTGGGGATCGGGCTGGTGGTGGTGAGCATCCTTGGGATCGCGCTGCTGTTGTTCACCTCATCAAGATTAAGGTAAATGATGATGGGAGAGATGTTTGAGAGCATGGGGGGAAACTCTGAGGGGACTCTTTAGTACTCTCTTTCCCGACCTGAGGCGAATGGTATCAGATTGCCACCTTAAATAATTTGATCTTATCATCTGAATTCTGGAAGGATTGCTGACTCTATACCACGTGCGCGCCTCGGGCAGCATGACAGTGGTAAAGCTTAGCGTGCTTTCCGGTTTTCTCTAAATACTCACCGGTCACTGCGGCGATAAAATCCTCTGCATTCTTTTCCCGCACCAGATTGACGGTGCATCCGCCAAAACCTGCGCCGGTCAACCTGGCACCGAAGCAGCCTTCCTGCTTCAGGGCGATCGCAACCAGCGCATCCAGTTCGGGTGTGCTGACTTCATAGAGGTCCCGCAAGCTGCGGTGTCCGTCAACCATCACAGACCCAAATCCCGAGATATCCCCCTGTTTCAGAAGGTTAACCGATTTTTCCACCCTGGCGATCTCTTCCACAACGTGCCGGGCACGTTGACGGATGGATTCAGGCAGGATCCCGGCATGGCGGTTGAATGTCTCAGGGTTAACATCACGAAGGGACTCAAGCCCCGGCAGAACCTGGCGCAATCCTTCAACGGCCTGCCGGCAGGCCAGGCGCCTATCATTATAGGCAGATCCTGCTAACTGGCGGGACGCCCGCGAATCAGCCACGATAATGGCAACGTCATTAGCGAGGGGTATCGCTTCCCATTGAAGAGAACGCGTGTCAAGATAGAGGGCATGGTTTTCCTTGCCAAACAGGCAGGCGAACTGGTCCATGATCCCGGAACTGACACCGACATATTCGTTTTCGCCTTTCTGCGCGAGCTTGACAAGCATCATCCGGTCAGCTTCCCACCCCCCCAGGGTCTTAAGCCCCTGGGCAAACCCGACTTCCACTGCTGCCGAAGAGCTTAACCCCGAACCGATCGGGATGTTTGAGCTGTATTCCGCCCGCATTCCCCAGAGGGGGTAGCCGGCGAGTTGCGCCGCCCAGGCAACGCTGGCTGGATAGAGGGCAAAGTGCGGCAGGGGATTGCCATCAATATCCACTTTCTTGGCGATGTCCTTGATCCGGAATACGACTGTTGTACCAAGATCCAGAGGGTGCAGTTCGATGTGGTCTTCTTCGAGCGGTGTGATTTTTAATGATAATGACAGGTCAATGGCAACCGGCAGCACCGGGCCATCGTTGTAATCAATATGTTCGCCGATCAGGTTAACCCTTCCGGGAGCAATGATTTGAAATGATGGAAGAGTCTCAGTCATCGGCAGCACCTTCTTGAATTACCAGGGACACGAGTTCCTCAGAAACATTTTGGGATACGGCCAGCGCTGCTTTGCGGTTATGTTTGAGTTGTTTGATTTCAGCCTCCCTTTTCAATGCGGCGCTGTGGTCCTGCACTTCTTCCAGATAGACCAGTTCAACCGGCCCGAACATCCGGGTATAACGCGCACCTCGGCCGGCATTGTGTTCTTTCATCCGGCGATGGGGGTCTGTTGTCCACCCGGTATAATAAGCGCCGTTTGAGCAACGTACCATGTAACAAAAATATGCCATCAGCGGTGATCTCTTCCAGGGTCTGGGACGGGGTGAAACATATCACCGGCTTCCAATCAGGAAATAGGTCAGGTTCATCAAGGGCTGCCGGATGATGAGGTTGACCAGGTCCAGGCCAAACATAGGGAGGACGAACAGGATCGCCAGGAGGATCAGCGGGCTGTAGGGGCGGATCCGGTCATAAAAATCCGTCCAGTGTTCCGGCAGGAAGAAAGTGATCACTTTCTCGCCGTCTAGAGGCGCAAGAGGGATCAGGTTGAAAAGGAATAAGGCCAGGTTGATGAACAGGAATTCGAGCAAGAACTCACCAAGAGTGGGAAGGATGGCGTTTTGGCTCATGGTCAGGCGTACCCATCCGAACCTGAGGGGCAGTGCAGCCAGCACCCCCAGAAGGAGGTTCGTCGCTGGCCCTGCTAGGGAGACAAGCATCATCCCAGCTTTGGTCTTGCGTTGAACAGCATAGGGGTTAACCGGGACCGGTTTTGCCCACCCGAATCCCGCAAAAATCAGGGTGATCGTCCCCATAACATCCAGATGCGCCAGAGGGTTCAGGGTTAAGCGGCCGTGCAT
>CAZXRL010000031.1:16972-19654 GCA_964643275.1 uncultured Candidatus Brevefilum sp. | reverse complement strand
AGCGGGTCTTGCGACGGATCGGGCGAAGTGCCGCCTCGGCGATCTCGTCGGGGCGCTTGCCCGACATCGCCGCACGACCCGCCGCCTTCATCGCGCTGGCGAAATTCCGGGGGGTTGATTTTGGACAAATCCTCTATGGCGGGGATGCTGTGATCCCGGATGCCTGGGACGGACGTACCTGGACCTCTCGGGAGGAAATCCGCCGCCAGTTGTTCTGGCTGGCAGCAGAAGCTGCTTTTGAATTATGAAGTTCAACGCAGGGGGGTAGGCGTAATGGTCGGGGTTTGGGTGATGGTGGGTGTTGGGGTTGGGATGGCGCCTGTTTCCGGTTCAATGTGCCAGGTTATTTCGGGATAGGCGGATGGGGAATAAAAACCTGCCGGTGAATCACAGGTTTGCGGCATTTCATACGGTAAGAGCCAGCGGCTCTGCACCTGCCAGACCCGGCCGTCTGCTGCATATAAAGGAATTGCTGCGTTCTGACCCAGATAACTTGAAACTGCCCTGGCAGTTGCGCCTTCAAGGATGACGGCCTTCTTTTGTGTCCCGCTCCCGTTACAGTTGGAACGGGCGGCCAGCTCATCGAGCGTGATCAGCTCCTGATCCCATGGATGGTAAATTCCCATGATAACAGGTTCTGTGATCCAGAGCGCAAGGCGGTCGGTCTCCAGACCACGCCAATCTTCGCCCTGATAGGCGCTTAACAGGTGGTAGATCTCAAAGAAGGCGGGATCGATATCTGGCGGCGTATAACAGCCGGTACAGCCGATCAACTGCCCATACCAGTCAGGTATCGTCGCCCACAGGTCCAGGTCGGGGATCTGGGCGGTATTTTCAGCGTATACCTGCACCGAGATGCGCACGACTGCCCCCGTACTTCCCGGGACGGTGAAAGCCGTCGGGTTCACATTGAGAAAGCCTGTGAGTTCAATGGCATTGATCAACCGGGAAAGTGTAAATTCATCAAGCTGGGTCTGCAAGAATCGGCAGTCGCCCTCCTCACAGGTTCTAATTACCAGCAGACCATCCCCATACAACACAAAAAACGGTGTGTGCAGGTTGGGGTTGGAGGGATCGTTCCCAATCCGGGACATTTCCACTATGATCGGTTCGGCCTGCCAGGTCTGTGGTGAGAGGGACGGCCGGACTGTGCTTGTGGGGCTCGGCCCGGCAGTCCTGGTGACAGTTGGATGGAGGGTCTGGGTGGGTGAAGGCTGCTGGGAAGGAATGATGTGAAGGGTTGTTGTAATTGTCGGAGAGGAATGCGGTGTCAGCACAGGCGTGGAAGAACCCGAACAGCCCGTCAGAAAGGCCAGGATTACGCCGCTGGTTATCCAGCAGAGCAACACGGAAAGTCGCGTATTTTGGTGTGGAATTTTCAGGCACAGTCTCATTGGATTTAATTATAGTATGATAGATTGACACAAACAAAGGAGTGATCATGACGGACCTGACTTCGATTAACCTCTCCCGAATTGCGGCAGGAACCATGGAAGGGCTGCCACAGGATGGCGATCTGACCCTTCCGTTCTATGACGGATTGTCCCTGACCAATCTCCCTCACACGATGACGCATTTGTTAGGGGTTCCCGGTTTTGGTCAACCGCCGCTGGACGATTCGATCCTGGCTGAGCTGGGTGGCCCTTATGAGAAAGTGGTCTTGCTGGTGGTTGACGCGTTAGGCGCTGCATTGCTGGATCGAATGCTTCAGCAGGACCCCCAACTGGTCTGGAGCGCCTTCAGAGACAGGGGCGTTTATTCGCCGATCACAAGCGTCTGTCCGAGTACGACCGCTTCCGCGTTGACAACCCTCTGGACGGGGGTGGGGCCGGCCTCGCATGGGATCATTGGGTACGAGATGTGGGCAAAGGAATTCGGGATGATCATAAACAATATCCTGCATGCGCCTGCTTCTGCCCGGAGTGATGTGGGGCGGTTGTCGAAATCCGGTTTTGAACCGCGTGAATTCCTGGGACGCCCGCTTTTGGGAACTCACCTGCAGGCGCATGGCGTGATGGCAACGGCGTTCATGCATTCCCATATCGCCCATTCAGGCCTGTCAGTCATGCAAATGGATGATGTGAATGTGAAGGGTTATGTCAATGAGGCGGATCTCTGGATCAGCCTTGCGGAACATCTCAATACCGGGGCGGGTGTCCGGGAGTATGTGTACGCCTATTATGGTGACGTGGACACCCTGATGCATCGGTTTGGCAAAGACGATGACCGGGTGAGGCTGCAATTTAGGATGTTCTCCGAGCTGTTTAAAAAAGCCTTTCTCGATCAGGTCTCCGAGACCGTCGCAAAGGACACCCTGCTGGTTGTGTCCGCAGACCACGGTTCGAAGATCACTCCGAGAAATCCCCGGTACGATCTGGTTAACCACCCGGACCTGGAATCCTGTCTGGTGATGCAACCAACCTGTGAGAACCGCCTGGCGTTTTTCTACATCAAGCCGGGCAGGGAAGGGCAACTCCGGGATTATTTCGCGTCAACCTGGCCGGAGGAATTCGTCCTGCTGGAGCCGGATGTGGCCCTTGAAAACGAGCTGTTTGGCAATACACCTTTCAAAGCTCAAGCCAGAGAGCGGCTGGGCGATTTGATTGCTGTGGCAAAGGGAGATGCTTATCTCTGGTGGGCACCCACACCGAATCATATGGCCGGACGGCATGGCGGTCTCAG
>CAZXRL010000031.1:0-16962 GCA_964643275.1 uncultured Candidatus Brevefilum sp. | reverse complement strand
TGGCAATGCCTTTGAGTGAATTAAAAAAGGGAACGTGACCCGTTCCCTTTCGAGTGGACAATGTTTTACGAATAGATCATGCTGTCGTCAGATAGCGGGACAGCTCCCAATCCGTAACATGGATCCGGAAATCCTCCCACTCCTCACGGCGGGCTTTGGTGAATGCCTCCGTCAAGGATTCTCCCAGCGCATTTTGCAGGATATTGTCTTCTTCAAAAGCACTTATGGCTTCCAATAACGATCCTGGTAACATCTCAATCCCGAGATTGGTGCGGACCTCATCTGAAAGCTCATACACATTCAGCTGGTTCAGGGGTTCCGGGCAAGGCAGGGCCTGATCAATCCCGTCCAACCCCGCGGCCAGCATGGCATTGAAGATCAGGTACGGGTTGGAAGAAGGGTCAGGGAAGCGCAGTTCCAGGCGGACTGTATTGGGTTTGCCGGCCATCGGCTGCGGGATACGGATCAAGGCAGAACGGTTAACCTGGGCCCAGCCGATATAGACCGGCGCTTCATAGCCCGGCACCAGGCGTTTGTAGGAATTCACTGTCGGCGCGCCAACGGCTGTCAAGGCTCTCGCGTGGAGGAGCTGTCCGGCAATAAACTGGTAGGCCAGGGCTGAAAGCTGGAAGCGGTCTTCCTGATCGTAAAAGAGGTTTTCGCCATCCAGGTTAAAAAGTGATTGGTGACAGTGCATGCCCGAGCCGTTGATGCCAAAGACAGGTTTCGGCATGAAGGAGGCAATCAGTCCGTATTGAGCTGCGATGGCTTTCACTGCATACTTCAAGGTGAGCACATTATCAGCGGTCTTCAGGGCGTCTGCAAAATGGAAATCAATTTCGTGCTGTCCCAGAGCGACTTCATGATGCCCCATCTCAACTTCAAGCCCCATGGTACTCAGGGCGGCCATTAACTCCGTCCGAACCCGGACAGCCTCATCATTTGCCGAGAAGTCGAAATACCCGCCAACGTCATGCGGGACCGGGTGGACGGTTTCCTCGCCGTTACGCAGGAAAAGAAAGAACTCTGGCTCAGGGCCGACATTCAGGATCATGTTGCGTTCATCCTTCAACTGCGCAAGACGGCGTTTGAGCATTCCCCGGGGATCGCCGTCAAAGGGTTCTCCATTCGGATGGTAAATATCGCACAAAACACGGGCTCGTTTCATTTCGTCCGGCGACCAGGGCAGGATTGCATAGGTGTCCGGATCGGTGACCAGCTGCATGTCACTTTCCTGGATCCGGGCGAAACCTTCGACGGACGATCCATCGAACCAGATCCCATCGTTCAGAGCCCTTTCCGCCTGGCCGGCAGGGATGTCCACACTTTTCACGACGCCATTCACATCTGTGAACTGGAACGAGATGAATTTGATATTGTCCTGCTCGATTAATTTAAGAATATCTTTGTTGTTCATTACAGCCTCCATTTACTAAACACGAATCAGTTTTCCCGCCGGATCACGCCGATTGGTGCTGGATAGCATGAAGCATCCAAACACTCATAGCGCGCCGGTTATGCCCACTATGGCTGCTTTGGCCTGGGTGTCACCACACAGTTTTGAACATCCATTTGATTATGCAGGAAAAGTTGGACCCGTGTTCAGGCCCAGGAGGCATCCGCTGATCCTTCGATTTTTCCCGTGTTCCACGGGTTAACACTCTCCTCGCAGAGAGGAACCTCCACCTCGTTATCTCATCCTGGTTTGATGATGAGACTCAGCCGCTGATTTTCCTTGTATTCAGTTGTGACCGCCTGACCCTGGTGAGTTCGTGATTATTGTTGTCATGAGGACAGGGCAGCTTAATGGTTTCATTTATATCATAGAATTACTCAGTCAGACGGAATAAATTCGTTAACTTTTGTTTAAATAACCTTTCAAACCCTTGACATAGAACAAAAGTTCTGTATAATTAGAACATAAGTTCGAGTGATTGAAAGGGAGTCCAGATGGGCATCACCCATATCTTTACCAGTGCCATAAAAACTTACCAGAAGCTGCTTCCTGTTGCTGAAAGCCGATCTCGATCTGCGAAGCAATCACAGCGTCTGATGAACGCTAAGAAAAGCGTGACAACAGTTGGCGATCTGCTGGCGGGTCTTAAGCCTGTGCCAGCGCGGTCCCTGCTGTTGGGGAAATGCCGTGATAACCTTCCGTTTTTGATCGAATTCGGCGACCCTCAAATGGGTGCGCTCCTGATCGGATGTGAGGCTGGGTGGGGGAAAACACACCAGGTACAGGTGATGGTCGATTCGGCAATCCGGACTCATTCTCCGCGCAAATTACAGATTGCCATCCTGACCCTCAACCCCTGGGAATGGGGAGGTGTTTTCGAGGATCAGGCTGATCAGAAGTATCTTTATGGGATCCATGCCTGGTATGACAACCGAGCGGAATCGTTGATCGAAAACCTGGTCGAGCTGGCAGAAGCCCGTCGAAATGGTCAACGGCTGGGGGTTGAGGTCTTATTCATCCTTGATGACCTGCCCGCTGTTGAGAACCTCAGTCATGAAGCCCAGGTCAACCTCCGCTGGCTTCTGGAATATGGGTCGCAGTCCGGGGTGTGGCTGGTCTCCACCATCGTTGCCCGGCAGGCTGGGCGGTTGCGCTTCTGGGTTGACACTTTTCGGACCAGGATTATTGGCAGGGTCCCTCGTCAGGATGACGCAGAAACGCTGATATTGCGGAAGGATTCCGGAGCTGGTGACCTTCAGCCGGGAGAATTCAAACTCTGGACCGGAAATGCTTGGCTCATTTATGTCCTTCCGCTATTGGGACAGCTTGCCAGCCTGGAGGTCTGAGATGGATATTGGCATGTTGTGGTTCGATAACGATCCAAAATCAGACCTGACCAACAAGGTGAATAGAGCGGTGGCCTATTACAGCAGGAAATATGGCGAGGAGCCGAACCTGTGTTTCGTTCATCCGAGTATGATCCAGGAGAGCAGAACAGAATCCGGGAAGGTCACGATTTTCTCAAATACGACCATCCTGCCGCATCATTTTTGGATAGGTGTCCAACAAAAAAATATCCCAAGTCCCTGACCCATTCGGTGGGCACCTATTCAAACGGCGCTGCTGATTGAAAGCAGGGCCGGAAACAACAACCCGGCATCATTTTGATGACCGGGTTGTACTTTAAAATATCATACCTACGTTGAGTTCAGGGGTCTGTCTGAAGTTGGAGTTCCCCATCCAATGACAATTTCCGATACCCGTAAGTGTTTAGGATGAGGGTGTCACCCAAGACAGTCTCCGTAATCATTTGCGGGTTATAGACATGGATATGCCCGTGGACGTGATAGGCAGGTTTAAAGGTTTTGATCAGCCAGTTGAAGGCCTTAACACCCTGATGGGCGATATCATCAGCGTCATGGATTCCCCACGGGGGGGCATGGGTCACAAAAAGATCCAGATACCGTCCATATCTGATTTTGTTGAGGAGCAACCCAGGTACCAACTGGAGGGCCATCGCCCACATTTCGTTTTGCGTGTACTGGTGATTTCCGTAGTTATAAATCAGGGAACCTTCAATCCCGGCCATTAATAAACCGGAATCAGGGTCACGGACGACCTTTTTATGGATATCTATCGCCCCCCAGGGTTCCTTTCTGGGGCCGGCACAACCATATTCGACCTCTCTGGCGTGGTTGCCGCGGACATAGTACAGGGGAATGTCGAGGGAACTGATAATATATTCGAGATAATAATAGGATAAATCCCCACAACTGACAGCCAGATCAACATCTTTGAATAGATCTTTGATTTTGGATCCATAGATGAGTGATACTTCTTTGTCGCTGACTGTTAATATTTTCATAACAGCATTTTAAGACATTTTTATAAAATTTGTTAGGTTGTAAAGGGTTAACATTTCATTCTCCAATCGCAATTGCTATTGCCACTGCCTTGTTGCGGTCATGGCTGATACTGACCGACCAGTTTGTCAGCCCCAGTTCATCAGCAACCCGCCTTGCGTTGCCATGAAGGATGACACTCGGCTGGCCTGTCGGGTGGTGCAGAATTTCGATCTCCCGCCAGCTGACATGACCGATGCCGGTTCCCAAGGCTTTTGAGACAGCTTCCTTGGCGGCGAACAATCCGCTCAAGGCTTCGTCCCGGTTCGATGCCTGATGGATCTCATTTGTTGTGAAGACGCGTTCAATGAACCGGGCTCTGATTGCGGGGTTAATCTCTTTCAAGCGTGAGATTTCAATTGTGTCAATGCCACTGCGCACGATCATGATTCCATCCTTATGGACCGGCAACTGCAATTGCCAGTCTGTCAGGATCGAGGTATTTCCGGCTGGCGCGGAGGATCTCCTCAGCAGTGACAGCCTGGATTATCTGTGGATACCGGATGAAATAATCCAGCCCCAGATTGAAGCGTTCAATATTGAGCAGTGAAACCGCAACGCCGCTGTTGGATTCGAGCATCAGGGGCACCCGCCCAAGGAAGTTTGACTTGCTGTCCGCCAGCTCTTCCGCGGCAACGGGCTCTGAAACGAATTTCCGCACTTCAGCATCGATCAGATCAATCGTCTGGTCAATATTTCGCGGGTTCACGCCTGCAATCATTTCCCAGGCCCCAGGCCCAATGCTGGCACTCAGGGATGAATAGGCGTAATACGCCAGGCCGGCTTCTTCTCGCACACGTTGTCCCAAACGACCCATCATCCCAAACTCGCCGAGGATGTTATTCCCAATCCGAAGGGGGAAGTAATCGGGAGAGAGTCTGTCTGGCGCCTGGCAGCCCATGACGATGTCTGCCTGAGATTTTCCGGGAATGGCAATGTTTTTTCTTTGCGTTTTTTGGAGCGGCGCGAGTTCGGGCAGTTCAGGGAGCGTTTCCTGATCAGGGTTCTGCCAATCGCCGAGGGTGTTCCTGATGGCGGCGATTGCCCGGTCAGGTTCAACTGACCCGATAATAGCAAGCGTCAGCCCTTGTGGGCCAAAGGTGCGCTTATAGAAATCAACAAGGTCTTTCCGCTCAATGGATTGCACCGTTTCGATAAAACCTTCATCAGGGCGTTCGAAGGGATGGCCTGCATAGACCATGGAATCGAAGAGTAGCGCAGCCATCGAAGCGGTGTCCTGAGCGCGGACTGCAAGCCCGGTCAGTAATTGTGTCTTCTGGCGGTTAAACTCCCGTTCCGGGAAAGCGGGTTCACATAGACTTTCCGCGATCAATCCCAGGATGAGGTCCAGATCCTCGCTCAGACAGTGCGCGGTGAATGAGGTCGTCAGGGTGCCCCCTGAGAACCCCAGCTTTGCGCCAATTGATTCGATTTCGTTGTAGATCCCCTGGAAATCGTGTCTGGAAGTGCCCGACATCAACCCGTTCGCTGTCAGGTAACTCAGGCCGAGTTTCTCATCCGGATCAGCGATGCTTCCACTTGGGAGATACCCCCGGATGGAAAGCGTAGGGCTGTTGAAGTTTGAACGGACAAGGACTGTGATGCCGCTGGGCAGTTCTTCCCGGGTGATATCATGCGGTCCGGGCAGGGCATTGCGATGCTGGTCATAAACAGGCTGCTTCATGGATTAATGCCCCCCTTCTTCGGGAAGATAAAAACCAACCACCCGGTTTTCAGGTTTGAGGTAAGTCTGAGCGATCCGGAGAACATCGTCAGGTGTTACTCTGGCGAGATGATCTACATAATTCTCAAACCAATCATAGCTGCCAAACATTTCTGTGTATCCCAACCAGAAGGCCTGATTGGAAATATTCTCGCTGCTATAAGCAAATAAGGCTTTTGCCTGTTTGATCGCCCGGTCAATCTCTTCCTTTCTGACCGGGGAATCCAGCACTTTCTGGATTTCATCGTCCACAGACTTCAGGACTTCTTCCGGCGAGTGCGCCGGGTGGACGGTCAGGTGGATGGCGTAGAGATAGGGGTCCCGGGTGGCCTGTAATGCGCCAAAGCAGGAAACGGCGATCTCTCCTTCAACCAGCGCTCGGTATAACCTGCTGGTCTTATTGGTGGTCCCGCCGGAGCCAAACATGTTCAGGCTGCTCGGCCCGGTTAAAAGGCTGTCAAGAACTGTGAGATCAAAAAAATCAAGGTTTTCAGCGCTCGGCGCATGATAGGCAATCTGGATGTAACCCGTCTGTCCGGGGCCAGAAACGCTGACTCGTTTCTCTTCTTTGGTTGGCGGCTCAACTGGGATTGCAGCTTCCAGCCCCTCCCTTTTGGGGAGGTCGCCGAAGAGGGCGTCAATCTTGTCCAGCATTGCTTCAGTTGCAAAATCTCCAGCAATGGCAAGCACGGCATTTCCCGGGTGATAGTACTGGCGATAGTGCTGATAGAGGTCATCCCGGGTTATTTTTTCGAGGTCTTCTTTGACGCCGATAACCTCGTGTTTATAGGGATGGCTGTTGAAGGCGGCATCCTGCACAGCCTCGCCCAGCAGAAAAAGCGGCTGATTTTCATTCCCCTCACGTTCAGAAATGATCACTGTCCGTTCCAGTTCCACTTCCTCGGGGGTGAAACGGCTGTTGACCATGCGGTCAACTTCGAGAGAGAGGCTGATGTCGGAGACATAAGCCGGGAGGGACTCGAAGTAGGTGGTCCAGTCCAGATAGGTCATCGCATTCCAGACGCCACCTACGCGGGAGATCTCGCGGTCAAGGGACCCGGCGGGATAATTATCGGTGCCTTTGAACTGCATATGTTCGACCCAGTGGGACACTCCGGTCTTTCCGGGGATTTCATTTCTGGATCCGACTTTGTACCAGATCCAGGTACTGATGATGGGTGCGGTGTGGATCTCCTTTAAATGGACGGTCAATCCATTTTCCAGGGTATAGAAAGTTGTTTTATTTGTCATAAGGTCCTGGCTCAGGTTTCATGATGGGTGAATTGATGGTGCGGGCCATCAGCGATGCACATCCAGTATAATGCTGATGATAACTTTAGGTTTGATTATATTCCATAATTCAAGCTGAAAGGCTGAATAGACTGGTGAGACAAAATTTGAGTGACTTCGATCATCGCGGACAACTGGCTGCCGTGATCGGCGCCGGGCCAGCGGGCTTGTATGCAGCCCAGTATCTGGCAAGGCAAGGTGTTCAGGTTGTCCTGTTCAACCGGGACATCAAACCGGGCGGGTTGGCGGAGTATGGCATCTTCCCTGATAAACATAAGATGCGGCGTGGCTTGCACACGCAATTTCAGCGGATCCTTGAGATGCCCGAAGTCCATTATGTGGGCAATGTGGTGATTGGCCAGAACGGCGATATTAAACTGGACCAGCTCCGCCAGGCAGGTTTCCAGGCGCTTGTCATCACCACCGGGGCCCAGCAGCAGAACTGGTTGGGGCTGCCCGGCGAGGACCTGGCAGGGGTGTATCCCGCCAATAAAATTGTGTATCACTATAACCGGTTACCGGGGTATGGGGATTGGCAGCCGGAATTCGGGAAAAATATTGCCGTTATCGGTGCTGGCAACGTGATGCTCGACATTGTGCATTATCTCAAAAAAGAAAATCAGCCCCGCACTCTCACAGCTTACGCCCGGCGCGGGCCGACCGAGGTTAAATTTGACAGGGAGACACTCGCACCAGTTGCACATTGTCTGGACCTCCCGGAGATCCGGATTGCTGTGGATGAAGCCCTTGAGGCTGTAAACGGTGTTGGCAAGGATGTAGATGCATTCTATTCACTCTTGGATCAGGCGCAACAAAAAGCAGGCGGCTGTGAGGGTGGGTTGCATTTCCGGATCAGGTTCCTCCGTTCGCCTCGGCGTTTGATAGGAGATGCGAATGGGAGAGTCAAAGCGGTTGTCTTTGAAAAGAATCGTTTGGTGCGGGATGGGGACCGGATTATTGCCCGGGGAACTGGCGAGGTTGAAACCCTTCCGGCAGACACGGTGATCTATTCAATCGGTTCACGGGTTGACGATGGGTTTGGATTGCCGGTTGGCCACGGGAATTACCTGACAACGCCTGAGCCGCGTTTTCCAATTGATGGGATTTCGTACGAAGTGTATAATCCAGAGCTTTGCGCTCGTTGTGAGGATATTTTTGTCGGCGGCTGGGCGCGGCTGGCCAGCGAGGGGATTGTGGGATTGGCCCGCAAGGATGCCGAACGCTGTGCCAGGGCGGTAATGGCCTATCTTGAGACTCTGCCGCTGCAAATGGGGCTGGATGCAGGGGAGGCGATCAAGCGTCTGCCACCTGTGGACAAAAAGCTCATTGTTCTGGATGATTTACGGAAATTGGAGGAGGTCGAACAAAGGATCGCGGTTGAAAAAGGTCTGCCAGAGTACAAATTCGGTTCGTGGGAAGAAATGCTGGAAGCGATCAAAGAAACCTGACCCGTCTGCAATTCGATCGTTATGAGTCGTTTTCGTCCGCTATTTCTTTGGTCTGATTTCTTTTTTTCTGCTTAGCGGGTTTAGATTTCCCATCTTCCGGAGCTTTGTAACGGATCAGAAGCAGGAAACCCAAGGCAATGGTTGCCATACCAATGGCGACCCCCTTTGCCTGAAGCGGGCCGAAGAATACATCCGGTAACCGATGGCTTCCCATACCGAAAATATCAGCCATCCCCGCAAAGACGCAGATGACGTACCCGGTGCTGACCAGCCGTGAGCCAATATCAGCGGCAATGGACTTCTTTCCCGGCGGCCAGAGAGCGTTCAAAGTGAGGTAACTGCCGAAGACAATAATTCCCAGACCGATCAGAAACACAGAGACCTGAACAAAGCCGATCACACGGCTGCGGTCAAGGTTAAACAAGCTGGGGCGCGCGCCCAGCAGGAATACCAGATATCCGAAGATGGCCAACACCAGGCCAGCCCTGATGCGGCCTTTGGGAAAGTGGGTGTCGTTTTCTATGACTTCCTCCGGGGAGGACAGCGCTTTATCATCCTGGGTGATTTTTTCGGGTGGGGATTCATCTTTTTTCATGATTCAGGCAGGTTGGTCATGAGTATCCTGAGCCAATTACCGCTCATAATCCGGGTAATGTCCTCTTGATTGTAACCTTTTTTTGCCAGATGTGGTTCAATCTTCTGCAGGTCTGCAATGGTCTCAATTTCATGGGGAACGGATTCAACGCCGTATCCGCCATCAAAATCCGTGCCCAGGCCTACGTGTCTGGTGTTGCCGGCAAGCTGGCAGACATGATCAATTTGGGCGACCACCTGTTCAAGCGAGATGGACTCGCGTCCGCCGTGCTGACGCCACTCCCAATCCAGAAAGCCATTGAGAGGCACAATACCCATAACGCCATCCCGCTCAATAAGCTTTTGGATGTCGGCATCTTTGAGATGCCGGTTATTGGAAATCCCGCGGATCAGGGTTTCCGCATTAGAGTGAGAGGCAATCACCTGGGCAGGATAAGTATCCAGAGCCTGACGCGCGGACTCATAGTCCATGTGGCTGATGTCAAGGATCATTCCAAAATCCGCCATCACGTCAAGCAGTTCACGCCCTTTTTGGGTGATGGGACCGGGTTCGCGGGTGCCCCCGACATAACGGTTGCCTGCCCAGGCAGGCCCGATCAACCGGACGCCCCACTCGAACCATTGTTCAACTTCTGCGGGTTCACGCACGCCCTCCGCCCCTTCCATCAGAATGATCAGCCCGACCGGCGGAGGTGTTTCAGCAGGGGTGTTAAGATGCGCTTCCCAGGCCTGCCAGTGTGCCTTGAGATCTGATTGCGACAGGAGCAGCCTGTACTTATCAGGATGTTCGTCCGTCAGGCGCAGATAAGCATCCAGGTTCTCACGGTAACAACTATGGGCTTCCTGGGGAGTCTCATACGACTGAACGGTGTATTGGCCCTGTTCCAAACGTTTGGGGCCGCAGAAAAGAGTGCCAAGAACAATGGCGACATGACCTTCCTGATATTGCGGCCATCCAAGAAGGGTGTTGCCGTTGAACCCTGGGATGGCGGTTTTTACCTCGGCCTCCCGGATATCAAGTGCGGACCGGGTGTAATCGCGGTCAAGGTTGACCATATTCCAGGCAAGGTCTTCATGGGCATCAATGATCAGATTCATAGTGTTAAATGCATGGCGCACCGGATTTCCGGTGCGCCGTGTTCCTTTTTTAATCTACTCTTCTTCAACAGCCGTTTCGGCTTCTTCTTCTTCTTCTACTTCGTCCTCATCTTCGACAACGGCTTCTTCTTCAACTTCATCAACTGGTTCAGCTTCTCCATCAGCTTCTTCTTCGACTTCATCAACCGGTTCAGCTTCCTCATCAGTTTTTGCTTCGGTTTCAGCTTCCGGTTCGGTATCTGCCTTTTCGGCAGCTTCTTCTGTTTCTGCGGGTTCGTCCTGATCGGCTTCGGCGTCCTCAGCGGTAAGTTCTTCAACTTCCAATTCTTCGGTCAAAGTCTTCCAGTCGAGGTCGGTATAAGCGGGTGAGTCCACGCGGCGCATACTCAACCCAATCCGATGGGTGTCGTCTTCAATTTTGATGATCCGGAGCGTGACAACGTCACCTTCGTGTAACACCTCTTTGGGATGTTCAATCCGCTGTTCGCTGATCTCTGAAATATGGATCAGACCCTCAAGGTCGCCTTCCACATCATCAAGGAGCAGGCGGGCAAAAGCGCCAAAATTGGTCAGGCGGGTGATTTTCCCTTCAACAAGCTGACCTTCGGTCAGTTCGCCGACCTGATCTTCCCATGGATCGTCTTTCAAGCGGCGGACCGAGAGGCCGATGCGTTTCCGTTCCACATCAATGCTGATGATTTTGACATCAATCTCCTGCCCAACCTCCAACACTTCACTGGGATGATTGACATGATCCCAGGAAAGCTCTGAGAGGTGAACCAGACCATCAGCGCCGTTGATATTTACGAAAGCGCCGAAATCTGCCAGGCTGGTCACACGGCCAGTACGGATCTCGCCTTCTTTCAATTCGTCAATTACACGTTCCTTGATCGATTCACGGGTTTCACTGCTGGCAGCACGCTCAGATAAGATTAGACGACGGCGGTCGCGATCAACTTCGATCACGCTGACTTCGATTTCTTCTCCAACCATCTCACTGTATCGCTCTTCCGGTGAATTGCCGGTAATTGTGAGCCGGCGCCCCAGCCCGATTTGAGAAGCGGGAACAAATCCACGGATTGTTTCCAGAGGCACAAGAAGCCCTCCCTTATTGTAGCCTTCGATTTTCGAGTTGAAGGTCTCTTCCGATTCCAGCAACTCTTCGGCGGTTTGCCAGTTTTCTTCTTCGAGGGCACGGGTGAAGGAGAGAATCAGGTTGCCGTTTGAGTCCTCTGGTGTGACGACATAAACGGTGATCTCGTCTCCTAACTCAAATGCGGCGCGTGTCTCATCTTCAATCGATTCGAATTCTTTTCCGGCAATAATGCCTTCAGATTTCGCGCCAACGCTGACAAGAATTTGCCCCTCACTGATACTCGCAAGGGTACCCTTGCGGATCTCACCTCGTTTGGGAAAGTCGATTGTCAGGCCTTCTGCTTCCAATAAGGCTTCCATCTTGTTGACTGGCTCTTCCTGGCTTTCTTCCTCCCCCTGGTTTTTCATAATCTCATTCTGATCCATAAAATATATAACTCCAAAGTTGAATTTCTCACTGATTATAAGGGTTTTATTAATTCTTGACAACCCTCAAACTTTAATGGTTTGTATCCGAGGATTATAACCAGCTAACCCCTATTGTACCGTGTTCGACTGGGTTGTCAATTTGATTCTGGCAGTATTCTGGCAAGATCAAGTCTCGTCTTCCTGAGGCTTCAGAATTTCCCGGATCTGGGTTTTTGGATCCGGTTCACCAATGATTCCTTTTTCCTCCATTTTATCAATGATCCTGGCTGCCCGGGTGTAACCGATGCGCATTTTTCGCTGAAGCATTGAGATGGACGCCTGGCCTTCTTCCTGAACGATCCCGACGGCTTCATTAAATTTCGGATCGAGGTCATTTTCCTCTTCAATCTCTTCCCACAAAGGAGCCTGCTTTAGCGGTATGCCCTGGTTTGTTTGGAACGCCGCAGATAGGTCTGGCCGTTCAGGGGCATGTTTGCTGACGGTGAACCCTCGCCAATAGGCCGCGAGACGGTTGATCTCCAGATCCGACACGAAAGCTCCCTGGATCCGGACAGGGGAGACAGCATCCGGCGCCTGGAAGAGCATGTCCCCATTGCCCAGGAGACGTTCCGCACCGGGGTGATCGAGGATCACCCGGCTGTCCACTGAGGAGGCAACCGCAAAAGCGATTCGGGCAGGGAAGTTGGCTTTGATCAGGCCGGTGAGGATATCGGTTGAGGGGCGCTGAGTTGCAATAATCAGGTGAATGCCGGTCGCCCGGGCGAGTTGAGCCAGACGCGTAATAGCCCGTTCGGTTTCGTCCGGTGCCAGCATCATCATATCCGCCAGTTCATCGATCACCACCAGGAGATAGGGAAACTTCTTTTCGCCGGCTTTTTCTCGCATCTTATTATAATCCGCGATATTCCGGGTGCCGGTCTCAGAGAACTTACGGTAGCGGCTGTCCATCTCCCGCATCATCCATTGCAGCGCACCGACAACATGTTCAGGCTCCACGATTACGGGTGATAGCAGGTGGGGGATACCGTTATAACTGGTCAATTCGACCCGCTTGGGGTCCACCAGGATCAAACGGAGGTCGTCCGGGGTCATTGTAAGGAGAAAGCAGGTCAGGATGTCATTGATGCAGACACTCTTGCCGGCGCCAGTTGTCCCCGCAATCAGGAGATGCGGCATCGCTGTCAGATCGGCTGCGACTGCGTTTCCGGCTACATCTTTGCCCAAAGCAATTTTCAATGGTGAGTTTAGATTCTGGTAGGCCTGACTGTTGATAATATCCCACAAGGCGACCAGAGAGATCTGGTGGTTTGGGACCTCGATACCGATATAGCCTTTGCCAGGGACAGGCGCCTGGATCCGAATCCTCGATGCTGCCAGCGCCAACGCAAGGTCATCGGCCAGCGCTGTGATTTTTGAAACGCGGACCCGAGTTTTTCCGTTGCGGGATTCAATGAAATCCGGCTCGACTCCAAAAAGGGTGATTGTTGGACCCCGCCGGATGTCGACAACGCGAGCGGGAGCGCCGAAAGAACGCAGGGTTTCTTCAATCACCCTGGCGCGCTGGCGGTCGTTCTCGCCATCATCTTCAGCTTCAACACCCGGCTCAAGGATCTGCTCCGGTTCCGGCAGTACCCAGACGGGTTTTTGTGGCTGGTCAGCATAACTTAATCCAGCCGCCTCAATTCGTGTTTGGGTTTGGTCACCGTCAGCGGCTTTGCTCATCTGTTGAACCTTTTGATGGGTTGCTGATGCGGCCGAGCCTGCCTGGCGGATCTCAGGGGAGGATACTCTGGATTTATCCTCCGGTTGATGTTTCGATTGCCAGCGGGTGTTAATGGACTCTCTGAGCTTCTGCCAGGAGTCCCCAAGCGAATTACCCACCCAGTTCACCAGGTTTGCCATGGTAAGGTTGAGTGAGAGGATCAGGCTGATCAATAGTCCCGCGATCAGTGCAATCACTGCACCTGGCCTGCCCAGCATTCCGACCAGTGCAATCTTGATCGCGGCGCCTAAATAGCCACCGCCAGTGCCGGCCTGGGCTTGAGGAAAACCGCCATCAATCAGCAGGTGAAACCAGGTTGTGAGGTTCAGAAAGAGAAAGATGATCCCGGTTAGACGTTCCGCTGAAAAAAGGGGAAGTTTTTCCAGATTCCGGAGAAGCATCCACCCCCCAAACCCCAAAAAGCCAAAAGGTAAAATAAAGACTCCCCATCCCACAGCTTTTTTCAATAGTGCTGCCCACCAGCCTGTGACACTACCCGGAGATTGAGAAAAGAGGCTGATCAATGTCAGGATACCAATCAGCGCGAGGAAAATCCCCAGAATGTCGATCCTGCGCTGGGGCGTGATCCCAGACAGGAAGGGTTGCTGGGGCCCTTTTTTAGGTGAGGATTTGGGACGTTTGCTTGATCTGGTTTTTTTTGAGGTCCGGCGGGCCATTTGTTTCTCCTGATGGCAGGAAGGGGTTGTTTCTCGATTGGATTATAGCATAGCAAGGGTTTATTCCCTGATAAACACCTCTTTTATCAGGCCTGATTTGCCTTCTTAAAAAACCGGGAAAAGGGCTTGACGAGAGACAGAAATCAAGTATCATGAGGGATAGTAAGATCATCTCCAATTGCTTGCGAGGGTTTTTATACTCTGATATAATACGCGGGCTACCCGGATTGTTTTCAATTGACCGTTTCATGGACCAACATCAAGTTTCGGTCGCTTTACGAAAGTATGTCTCCCGAATGTACTTAACAGAACAATGGCAGGTATTGCCATAATTATCATAGCGTACTGTTGGGGAAGCGCGCGGGGTGAGTTAAATAATCATCAATCGGTATCGTCGCGCAATAATCTCAATCTGTCATAATTTTTTCACCATCTCAGCTGATGAATGAGAGAATATAGTTTATAGTGTGTCATCCTTTAGAAAATTCTAGAAGAAGAGAAAAGTTGAATAATGGATATATTAGATCTTGAAAAGAAAACCCTGTCCGAGTTACGGGATATTGCCACGGCATTAAATATCCCGCGACCCAAGCGCCTTAAAAAAGAAGGCCTGATACTCCAAATCTCCCGTGCCCAGGGTGAGGCTGAAGGGCTAGAGATTCGAGGCGGTGTGTTGGAGATTATGAACGAGGGGATTGGCTTCCTGCGGCAAGATTATCGAGTCGGCTCCGAGGATGTTTATGTCTCTCAGGCGCAGTTACGCCGTTATGAACTGCGGTCGGGGGATATGGTTATCGGCCATGTCCGCCCCCCAAGGGAATCCGAACGCCATTATGGCTTATTGAAAGTTGAATATGTCAATGGGATGTCACCTGACGAAGCCAAACTGCGGCCTCGTTTTGAAAAACTTACCCCAATCTTTCCGGACCAGCGGTTTAATCTTGAACATGATTCCAAGGTTCTCTCCACCCGGATCATCAATCTGATTTCACCCATCGGACGGGGGCAACGCGGGATGATCGTCTCGCCGCCGAAAGCCGGCAAGACCACGATCTTAAAAGAAATTGCCAACGCCATCTCTGCAAATCACCCGGATGTCTTTCAAATAATGTCTCTGATCGGCGAGCGGCCGGAAGAAGTGACAGATATGGACCGTTCGGTTGACGCAGAAGTGATTGCGTCGACCTTTGACGAACCTGTGACCGCCCATGTGCGCATGGCGGAAATTGCCCTGGAACGCGCAAAGCGACTTGTCGAGTCCTCCAATGATGTGGTAATCTTGATGGACTCTCTAACCCGGCTGGCCCGGGCCTACAATATTGTGGTCAATCCATCAGGGCGGACGCTCTCAGGCGGGCTGGACCCGTCGGCTTTATATCCGCCAAAACGCTTTTTTGGAGCTGCCCGGAATCTGGAAGAAGGTGGTTCTTTATCCATTATCGCAACCGCACTGATTGACACCGGCTCCCGGTTGGATGATGTTGTCTTTGAGGAATTCAAAGGTACCGGCAATATGGAATTACACCTCTCACGCCGGCTGCAGGAACGCCGGACTTATCCGGCGATCGATATTGAACGGTCTTCAACCCGCCGTGAGGACCTGTTGCTTGGTCCCGATATCCTCAAACGTGCCTGGCTGATGCGGCGGATGTACTTGCAGATGATCAGCGCACCGCCCCAAGGGGCAGGCATGGACACAGCAGTGGCTACTGAAGCTGTGATTCAGCAAGTTGCTCGTGCAAAAACAAACCTGGAATTTCTTGAAACCCTTAATGGTGAAGTCTAAAATATTGTTTCGAGGTGATTTCGTTGGAAAAGCAGACAGAAAAGAAACAACAACCCCAAAAAGCCAGCCAGGGCCGACAGTTCTGGATCTCCTGGGCTGTTACCGCACTTCTGGTTGCGGTTCTTGTCTCGGTCCTCTACTGGCAGCCGATCCTTGCCCGTGAGCTGGATGAGATTAATGGGGGTCAGAATTCGATTGATATTGCTCCGGCTGCTGACGTATCATCGGAAGCGCTTGAAAACATGCCGCATTTTGAGATCGAGGAGCAGCAGGCTGCTTACCTGCTTCGCAACCCTGAGACCCATACCATTGCCCCGACCCGTCCGCGAAGTGAACCCATCGAATATACGGTGATGGAAGGGGATGCGGTCTTCAGCATTGCCAAAAAGTACAATATCACCCCTGAAACCCTGCTTTGGTCGAATTACGAGACCCTGAAAGATGACCCTCACTCATTAAGGCCGGAACAGGTCCTGATCATCCCGCCCACAGACGGCATCCTATATGAATGGCAGGAGGGGGATGAACTGGAAACTGTTGCCAGCGGCTTCAAGACCAGTGCGGACAATATCCTCAATTGGAGCGGTAACCGTTTGGATTTCACCAACCCCGAGATTGAACCCGGTGAAATGGTCATGATCCCCGGCGGAGAACGTGAATTCCAGAGATGGGCATCGCCGCCTGTCGCAGCGGTTGGCAGGGCAGGGGTCTATTCTTCCATTGCGGGCGGTTGTGACGTGCCGGCAGGAGGCGCGGTTGGTGGCGGCTGGTTCACCTGGCCGACGGTTAATCGCTACCTGTCTGGCAATGATTACTGGTCAGGGCACCTGGCAATTGATATCGCAGCGGGTATGGGCGCAGCCATCTACGCGGCGGATCATGGCGTGGTTGTCTTCGCGGGCTGGTATGCTAATTACGGGAATATGATCATGATTGATCATCAAACAGGGTTCCACACTGTCTACGCCCACTTGAACAACATCAATGTGTATTGTGGAAACAGTGTTTATCAGGGTCAGTTGATTGGAAATGCAGGCTCGACCGGGAATTCGACCGGGCCCCATCTCCACTTTGAAATCCGCTATTTAGGCGCCTATGTCAACCCCTGGGAATATTTACCATAATCCATGTGATATAATGACACTCCAGCTCCAGTAGCTCAAATGGATAGAGCAAGGCACTCCTAACGCCTAGGTTGGGGG
>CAZXRL010000030.1:10664-19693 GCA_964643275.1 uncultured Candidatus Brevefilum sp. | reverse complement strand
TCCCCAAGACAGAGACCCCCACCCCTTTCCAGACATAGCCGCCATTCAACCCCTCCATCCGCCAGCGCAGCAGCAGGATCAGCGCCACGCTCTCCAGCGCGGTCGCCAGCGAGTTGGCCAGTGCCAGGCCGCCATGAGGCATCAGACCGATCCGCTCAAACCAGGCCGCGAACAGCAAACTGAACCCGATATTCAACCCCATCGTCACCACACCCACTGTGACCGGCGTTCGGGTGTCGTGCAGTGCATAAAACGCCCGGCTCAGGATCTCGACCAGCGCATGCCCAACCAGACCTGCCGCATACCACAACAGCGCCCATGCCACCAGCTCGGTGGACCGCTCGGTGAACGCCCCGCGCTGATAAAGAACCTGGACCAGCGGTGTCCGCACCAGGATCAGCCCCACCGAAGCCGGGATCGCCAGCAGCAGCACCGCCCGCAAGGTTGAAGCGAGCGAAGCGCGCATCTCATCCAGTTTCCCCAGCGCCACCTGCTCTGAAAATGTCGGCAGGGAGGCTATCGCCGCTGATTGCGCCACAGCCATTTGCGGCATCAGCATCAGGGAAAAAGCCAGGGTGATCGCCGTCACGCTCCCTTCAGGCTGTCCGAGCGCAATGATGGTGTTCACAATGAAATTTAGCTGCACCACCGCCACTCCCAACAGCCGCGGCCCCATCAACCGGAATACCTCCTGCACAGCCCGGTCCCGCAATCCCAGATAGAATTGGTAGACCCGGCCTTTCAACCGCCATACCGCCGGGAGCTTAACGAGTAAATGCATTACCGCACCGGCCACCACGCCAACCGCCAGACGCTTTACCCCCCACGTTTCCGGCAGTAACCACGTTCCCAGGATCATCCCCAGCGAATACATCGCCGGCGCGATCGCAGGGATCAGAAAGACCTGATGTGCGTTGAGGATCCCCATCACCAGTCCGCTCATACCAAAGATCACCACCGAGGGCAGCATGATCCGCAACAGAGAGACTGTCAGCGCCTCCTGCACCGGGTCCGAACCCGGCACCAGCAGGAACAACCCGTCCTGCACAATCGCCTTGGCAAAAATCCAGACCAGAATGCTGATCACCACCAGCGCTAAAAAGACCATATTAATCACGCCCGATGCCAGCCGCCAGGCGCCGTCCCGATCATCCTTGGCAAGAAATCCAGTGAATGTGGGGATAAAAGCCGACCCCAAAGCGCCGCCCGCTACCAGGTTGAACAGCAATTCAGCAATCCGGTTGGCGGCATTGAAGGAATCTAGGTCGGCGGAAGTGCCAAAGGCATCGGTGATCACCATCCCCCGTACCACCCCCACCAGGTTGCTGATGATGAAGGCGATCATGACCGTCCCGGCTGCCCGGGCGATCTGCTGGTTCGCGGTCTGCGGGTGGTGGTGTTCAATGGGGTGCTTCATTGCGCTTCGCCTTCCTTGGTGTCGGCCTGCTGCCACAACGCCGCCTTCTCTTCCGCGGTCATCGCAGCCAGAGAACGACCGCTGGCAAGGGCTTTGTCCTCCACCCGACAGAACCGCGCTCGGAAGCGGTTCAGCGCCTGCCGCAGTGCGGTTTCAGGATCCAGTGCCATCGCGTGCGACAGGCTGACGATTCCCAGCAGGAGGTCGCCCAACAGCTCCTCCTGATCCTCAGCTGCGTGGCTATCAAGTTTGGAGAGTTGCGTTCGGATCATGTCAGGATTGCCGCGCTCTGCCAGCACGTCAAACTTCGCCCGGCCCATCCGCTCAACAATCTCCTCAGCCTGAAGCAAGGCGGGCAGTGCAACAGGGATACCGTCCAGGATGCCTTTCTTCTGCGAGTCGTGACTCGCCTTGCGTTCCTCCGCCTTGATCGCCTCCCAATTATGGATCACACCACTGACACCGTCAACTTCCACCTCAGAAAAGACATGCGGATGCCGTCTGATCAGCTTTGTGCCGATCCCTTCGATGACGCGGTTGATATTAAAATCTCCCGCTTCGGTTGCAATCTGAGCATGCAGGACAATCTGTAGCAGTAAGTCCCCCAATTCCTCTTCAAGGTCCGCCATATCCTCCCGGTCAAGCGCGTCCAGGGCCTCGTAGGCTTCCTCGATCAGGAACGGACGCAGGCTTTGGTGGGTCTGTTCCCGGTCCCAAGGACACCCCTCCGGTGCCCGCAGCTGCGCCACAACCTCCTGTAAGGATTCAAATGAGGCTTGTTCAGATAGAGGTGGAACAAAGAGAGAGCTTAATAATCCCAGATGAGAACTGTGGTCCATCTCATATAAAGGCAGGGTCTCCACCACTTCCTCTTCCGTCCCCGCGCCATGAACCAGCCTCACCATGTGCTCGTCCGGATAGATGTTCATCAACGTCAGTTTGACATCTGAGGCAACTGCGCGGGAAAAAATCTGCGCGATCAGTGCCGGACTTGAAGGGGAAAATCCCGGTGTCAACTGCATGGAAATACTGATGGCGTCAGCCAGACTCAAATCCGGGAAGGGGTCCATCCCCAAAGCCCGAAAGGTCGGTTCCAGAAAACTCAGCCCATCGATCACCCGCACGGGGATGTCCGCTGCTTCCGCTCTTCTGGCTATTTCGGGGCAGGTCGCCTCCGCCACAAACGGATGCCCGGGCACAGCATAGGTCACACCTTCCGGTCTCGACCCAAGGTCCAGGATCTTCTCCACGATCTGGGCGTAGACCTCCTCAAATGACTCCGTTGTTTCATAAACTTCATCAAAGCTCTCAAGAGTCAAATGTTCAGGCAAAGCACCCACCGTCAGGTGCATCCGGGTTCGCAGGTACAGGACGTCAATCTGCGCCAGCCAGTCCCAGGCTTCCCGAGTCAATGATCCGGGGCTGCCAGGGCCTAGGCCCAAGAGCGTGATGCCGCTATGCCGTTGCTGATGTGAGGGGTTAGCCATAGGTCTTTCTGTTCCCAGTGATTAACAAATAGAGACGTTGGATCAACGTCTCTATCATAATCCCATTTTTATGCGTTTTCAAAATTTGGCATGGTTGTGCCAGATTTATCCAGCCTACCCGCTGTGCTTATGCAAGGGCAGGGGCAGGCTTCCCAGTGGACCTGGAACGGATTAACGCTTGGTGTAGGTCGGAGCCTTGCGGGCTCTCTTGAGGCCGGGTTTTTTGCGCTCTTTGACACGCGGGTCGCGGGTCAGGTATCCGCTGTGACGCAGCAGTGGGCGCAAATCCTCATCCATCTTGACCAAGGCGCGGGCAAGGCCTAGCATCACGGCGTCCCGCTGACCGGTCACACCACCGCCTTCAACCTTAACTGTTACATCATAATTCTTTTGGGCCTGATTCGCAATTTCAAATGCTCTGACAATCACCGGTGCATCACCCAAACGGGTGAAGTAGGCTTCAAGTTCCTTATCATTCACGGTAAAAGCACCCGAACCCGCCATCAGACGGACTCTGGCAGAGCTTTCTTTGCGGCGGCCAATTCCTTCGTAATATCGGTTATCCATAAATCCTGATATCTCCTCTTACTCGACTAACTCAGGCTGTTGCGCCTGATGGGGATGTTCCTTTCCTGCATAAACATGCAGGTTTTTATACATCCGCCGACCCAGTTTGTTCTTGGGGACCATCCCGCGAACAGCATGTTCAATCACCCGTTCCGGGAATTTTTCCAGCTGCCGGGCCAGTGTGATTTCTTTCAGACCGCCAGGATACTGCGAGTGGCGGTAGTAGATTTTCGATTCCAAACGGGTGGGGTAGACATCAACCTTCTCAGCATTGATCACTACCACATTCGCGCCTGTCAGTACGCCAGGGGTGTAATCGGGCTTGTGTTTACCAATGAGCAACTGAGCGATTTTTGTCGCCAGGCGGCCTAGGTTCTGCCCTTCGGCGTCCACCAGAAGCCATTCCCGTTCAACCTGTCCTTTTGGTACATATGTCTTTTTCACTGTCTAACTCTCCATCATTCAAAGATCCAGCTCCAGGCGGATGGGCCTGAAGGATGAAACCTATATTGATTATTCCGTGTATCGTACTTCTTCCAATACCAGACCCTGCGCAGGTGCCAGACCTGTCAGTGCCATCTCACCGGACTGCAAACTTTCTGCAATCAGGCTTTCCAGCGCCTCGCCCTGCCCGATGGCGACCAGCGCCATTGTGATCCTACGCACCATGTGGTAAAGAAAGGCATTGGCAACAATCTCAAACTGATAGGCATCGTTCTGCCCATCCCGTCCCACAGACTGCCATTCCGCCGCAAAGACCTCACGGACCGTCACACCGGAGTCACCCGTCGGGCTGCCAAAAGCCTTGAAATCATGTGTTCCGATCAGAGCGGTTGCCGCTCTGATCATCCGCTCGATGTCAACCGGAGGCCAGACCCGCCACGCAAACGCTTCTCGGATTGGGTCTCTAACCGGCTGGCAGATCAGATGGTAACGGTAGCGGCGGCTCTTGGCATCATAACGTGGATGAAAATCCGCAGGTGCTTCTGCCACATCTCTGATAGATATATCCCGTGGCAGATAGTGATTGAGTGCGTTCACCAGGTTTTCAGCCGTGTGGGCCCATTCCAAATGGAAGCTCACAACCTGTCCCCTGGCGTGTACACCTGCGTCGGTCCGTCCGGCAGCCAGAATACTCTGGCCTTCCCATCCGAGCTCCCGCAGGCTTTGCTCAAAATCACCCTGCACGGTGCGTTCATTCAGCTGTCGCTGAAATCCTGCGAATTCCGAGCCGTTGTATATTAGAAGTGCCTTGTAATGTACTAAGCCCATCCGGTTGATATTCCGGGAGGACTACTCTTCAACCAGTTCAATCAACGCCATCTCAGCGCCGTCACTGCGGCGGGGACCCATTTTCAGGATTCGGGTGTAACCACCATTACGGCTAATATAGCGAGGTGCAATTTCATCGAATAATTTCTGAACAATAGGACGGCTGCCAGTTCCAAGCCGGGCAACGGCCTGCCGGCGGGCGTTCATATTCGCAACCTCATCTGCGTTCTGAGCATTACGTGCCAGGGTAATTAGTTTTTCCGTATCCGCCTGGATAAATTTCGCCTTCGGCAGGGTCGTCTTAATGCGTTCGTGTTCGAACAATTGCCGCATCATCGTACGGCGCATCGCAGTGCGATGCCCTGTGTCCCGACCAAGCCGATATCCTTTTACTTTATGTCGCATAACGTTAACTCTCCGTTGTTTCTTCTTCCTCTTCCAGGAAGCCTTTTTCAGCCATCTTTTCTTTCAACTCGGTCAGGCTTTTCTCACCGAAATTTCGGATCGAAAGGATCGCTTCCTCGCCCTTATCCAGCAATTCCAACACATCACCAACGGTCGTAATACCGGTCCGTTTAAGGGAGTTGAACACCCGAACCGTCAGGTCCAGGTTTTCAATCGGCATCTCTGCAATTTCGCTGTTGACTGTGCTGACCGGTTCAGCCGTTTCGATTGGAACTGCCAGCATTTCTTCACTGATCCCGGCAATAAACCGCAGATGATCGATCAGGATTTTGGAGGAATCGCTCATCGCTTGCTCGGGTGAGATTGTCCCATCGGTCCAGATTTCCATTGTCACGCTGTCGTAGTCAGTGCTCTGTCCGACCCGGGCGGAGCCGATTTCCCAGTTGACCTTCCGAACAGGCGTAAAGATTGCGTCAACCGGCAGCTCGCCGATCGGGAGCCGGTCGCTGCGCTCATTGGCGGGTGAATACCCGCGCCCGCGCTCAACGGTCATATCGATCTCAAGATCGGCTTTTTTGCTGTCCACAGTGAAAAGGTAAAGGTCTGGGTTTACGATCTCAACTTCCGGCGGGCAGATAATATCCGCTGCCGTCACAGTACCCTCACCGCTCACTTCCAGATGCATATGCGCAACATCAACATCAAACAGAATCATCCGAAGCTGTTTCAATTGCAGCAGCACCTGGATCACATCTTCGCGCACATGTTCAATCTCGCTGAACTCATGCAGAACATCGGTGATACGCACAGACGTAATCGCGGAGCCTTCGAGGGAGGAGAGCAGGACCCGGCGCAAAGCATTACCAATGGTCGCACCAAATCCCCGCTCCAGCGGGCTGATTGAAAATTTGCCATAATTACGAGCTTCTGCCACTCGTTCGACTTTTGGTTTTACCATACTCATTGTTCCAGTCACGTCATACCCCTTACCAGTGCAATCTTATGCACTACCAAGTGAACCATCCTATCGAGAGTAGTACTCAACAATTAGCTGCTCGTTCAAATTTCCGTCAATTTCAGCGCGTTCGGGTAACCGAATGACCCGGCCAGATAGGTTGTTTAGGTCTTGTTCAACCCAGGCTGGCGGTGTGCGAGTTTCTTCCAACTGCTTAAGTGTCTTGAAATATTCTGTTTGCTTGGATCGTTCCCGCACGGCAACCGTGTCGCCCGGCAGGAGAACAGTCGAGGCAATGTCGTTGCGGCGGCCGTTGACCATGAAATGTCCATGGTTCACCAACTGGCGGGCCTGTGCTCTGCTGTCTGCAAATCCCAAACGAAATACAACATTATCCAGGCGAGATTCAAGGATCTGGAGCAGGTTGAGGCCTGTCAGACCTTTACGCTGGACGGCATCCCGGAAATAGCGTTTGAACTGACGTTCAAGCACGCCATAGATCCGTTTTGCTTTCTGTTTTCCGCGCAACTGCCGGGAGTAGTCCGATTGGCGGGTCGGTCGGCCGCTGAATCGCCCATGCTCTCCGGGGGGATATGCTCGTTTTTCAAACGCACATTTAGGGGTGAAACACCGCTCACCCTTCAAGAATAATTTTTCACCTTCTCGTCGGCATAATTTACATACCGGACCAGTATTTCTTGCCATTTAATTCCTCTCTTTTTTTTCCTACTAGACGCGGCGGCGCTTCGGGGGTCGGCAGCCGTTATGCGGGACGGGGGTCACATCCTCAATCGAGCGGACGGTGATTCCCATTCCCTGCACAGCACGGATCGAAGCCTCACGTCCCGGCCCAGGGCCTTTGACAATAATGTCAACTTCCTGAATACCAAAGGATTGTGCGGTCTTCATCACCTGTTCAGCCGCCAAACGGGCAGCAAAGGGTGTGCTTTTTCTGGAGCCTTTGAAACCGGCAGATCCAGCGCTTCCCCAGCAGACAGTATTACCTTGCTGGTCGGTCACCGTGATGATGGTGTTGTTGAAGGAAGCAAACACATGCACCTGTGCTGATGACATCTGGCGCTTGACTTTGCGCGAGCTTGTGCTTCGCCGCGATCGTTGTGCTTTTTTAGCCATTGTACCTCACTAACTCAATCGTTAATCCCATTCACCGGACTATCTTGCCGCGGGGTAGAAAGGAAGGAGAACCCCAGACAGACAGGTGAAAGAGAACTTTCTATAGATAAATTACTTCTTGCCAACACCACGGCGGCGGCCGCGACCGGCAACCGTCTTCTTCGGGCCCTTACGAGTCCGGGCATTGGTCTTGGTGCGCTGTCCGCGGACTGGAAGCCCGCGCCGGTGCCGCAAGCCCCGGTAGGTGCCGGTTTCGATCAGGCGCTTGATGTTCATCTGCACCTGGCGGCGTAAATCACCTTCAACACTGTAATTGCTGGAAATGAATTCACGCATCTTCGAAACATCAGCGTCTGTCAGGTCCTTTACTCGAACATCAGGGTCAACACCGGTTGATTCAATAATTTCGTTTGCCCGGGTAGGGCCAATGCCATAAATATATCTGAGACCAATCTCAACGCGTTTATCGCGTGGCAGGTCAACGCCTTCAATACGTGCCATAGCTTTTATCCTTATCCTTGACGCTGCTTATGTTTCGGGTTTTCACAAATGACATATAAACGGCCATTGCGTTTCACAATTTTACATTTAGCACAGCGTTTCTTGATCGATGCTGATACTTTCATGGTCCTTCTCCTTCAATCTTTCTTAAGACTTTCCGCAAAGTAATAATTATACTGCCTGCAAGTTCTTTCGTCCAGTCCGCTCTTATAACGCCGTCAGAATCCGTGGCCCATCCGGTGTAATCGCAATCGTATTTTCAAAATGGGCAGTCAGAGAACCATCTGCAGAAGCTACAGTCCATCCATCTTTTTTGACAGTCGTGCTGGAGGTTCCCACCAGCACCATCGGTTCAAGCGCAATGGTCATACCTTCCCGCAATTTCATCCCACGTCCCGGCTTGCCATAATTCGGCACCTGGGGGCCTTCATGCATCTCTCGACCAACGCCATGACCGGTGTAGGTCTTGGTGACATAAAAACCCTGGCTCTCAACAAAGGTTTGGACGGCATGTCCCACATCTCCAATGGTGTTTCCTGAGACCATCTGGGAAATTGCGATCTCAAGCGCACGTTTGGTGACACTGAGCAACTTTTCCGTTGCTTGGCTGACTTTGCCAACCGGTATCGTGACCGCCATATCGCCGACAAAACCCTGATACACCGTCCCACAGTCAATGCTGATAATATCGCCTTCCTTCAGTTTCCGATCACTCGGGATGCCATGCACCAGTTCCTCATTAACGCTGGTGCAGATGCTGGCCGGATAGGGATAAGGTCCAGGGTAGTCTTTGAAGGGTGAAAATACGTCATATTTTTTCTGAACCGCTTCAAAAGCTGCGTTCAAATCAATCGTTTTCACGCCCGGTTCAATCAACGCTACTGCGGCAGCCAATGCTTCCGCATTGATCCGCCCGGCCTCACGCATAATCTCAATCTCATAAGGCGTTTTTATGTTGATGGACCGTTCCATGGAAATCATTTTAGGAAGCTCCTTCAACAGCAGACAGGATGTCTGCAAAAACAGCCTCGATGGCCTGCGTGCCATCGATTTCGATCAGGGTGCCTTCTTCACGATAATAATTTATTAAAGGTGCAGTCTGCTCATTGTAAACGTTAATTCTGTGACAAACGGTTTCAGGTTTATCATCTTCGCGCTGATAAAGCTGCGATCCATCAATGTCATCAATCCACTTCACAAGCGGTGGATTATGGATTTCATGATAAACACGGCCGGAGGAACTCATCCAGCGCCCGCTCAAACGTGCCACAAGTTCTTCGTCAGGAACCTT
>CAZXRL010000030.1:0-10564 GCA_964643275.1 uncultured Candidatus Brevefilum sp. | reverse complement strand
AGCATGACGATGTAAGTCGGTGCGCTCATCAATTCCATTGCCTCAGCTGATCAGATGGTCGTCATAACCGTGCAGCTTCAGATCGGTTTCAATGATTTGGAAGGTATCACGGACCACACCCACAACAATCAGCAGACCAGAAGAAGACACCAGGAATATGCTCGCCTGTGACAAACCCTCAGGAAGAAACAGACCAAGAAAATAGGGCAGTGCGGCAACCACACCCAGGAACAAAGCACCGGGTAATGTGATCCGCCGCTGCACCTTGGTCAGGTATTTCTGAGTCGCAGCGCCACGGGCAATACCAGGGATCTGGGCGCCCTGTTTCTTCAGGTTCTCACCATAATTCTGTTGTGTGAACAACACATCCGTATAGAAGAAGGTGAACAGCACAACCATGACAAAGAACAAAACCGGGTAGATCAACCCTTCGCCACTTAACGTCGTTTGGATCCAGTTGGACATGTTTCGCAGCCAATTCGCATCCGCATTAACAAAGAAACTCGCAAGAATGGTCGGGAAGGTCATAATTGACTGCGCAAAGATGATTGGGATCATGCCCGCCATATTTACCATCAGAGGTACGCTACTCTTGACTGGCATGGACATCCGGTTGCCAACACGGCGGCCCGGGAACATCACTGGCACATGCCGGCGGCCTTGCTGGACGTAGACAACTGCAAAGATTGTCACGATCAGCAGGGCGACCACAATGAAGATCAACCACCAATAAGTCTGGTCACTCAACAGCGCCATCAGGTTACGGGGAATATTCACCACAATCCCGGCAAAAATGATCAGTGAAAGACCCTGTCCGCGGATCCCGAATTCAGAAATCAGCTCGCCCAGCCAGACGCCAAACATGGTGCCAGCCATCATTGAGATGACTGTTGCGAGTGTTGGGATAAGCGCGCCGCCTGAGAACCCAAATTGGGTTGCCACAGATTGGCCAAGGATCGCATTGAAAATATTGATCTGTCCGACGGCAGAAAGGGCAGCCATTGGAACTGTCAAAATGATGGTCCATTTTTCCATCCAGGTGCGCCCCTCACGGGGATCTTCCTGCATCTTCTTTTCCAGAGCAGGGATGATCGGGATAAGAAGCTGGAGGATAATCTGAGCGGTAATATAGGGATAGACGCCCATCGCCAATACCGAGAAATTAGATACAGCGCCACCCGAAAGCATATCCAGCAGGTTAATCAAACCGCCAGCAGCGCCGCCGGTCTGGGTCAACTGTGCCACTAATTGCCGATCAATTCCCGGAACCGGGACGTTAGATGCCAACCGATAGATCGCCAGCAATGCCAGCGAGATGAGCAATTTCCGACGTATGTCTTTCGACTTCCAAAGGTAGCGCCAAGCGGACCGTTTCATGAGTTAGGTCTCCTTTTATCTCCTAGCGACAAACTTTACTCCTGAATAATTTCAACACTGCCACCAGCGGCTTCGATTTTTTCCTGGGCGCTTTTTGTGACAGCATGAGCCTTGATTTTTAAGGCAACCGAGACCTCACCACGACCAAGGATTTTGACAGGTTTCTTCAATGTCTTCACCAGACCAGATTCCAGCATAACCTCGGGGGAAAGTTCTGTTTTTGCAGAAAAATCGCTTAATTGATCCAGGTTCACTTCTTCATACCGAACGCGGTTGATAACCGTCATGCCCTCACCACGTTTGAAGGGGAGTTTCCGGTAGAACGGAAGGTTCCCACCCTGGTGATACAAAGGCACACCGCCGCCGGCACGTGAGTTTTGGCCTTTCATGCCGCGGCCGGCCGTCTTTCCCTGGCCTGCTGCAGTCCCACGCCCTTTGCGCTTTCGTTCTTTGGTTGCACCCACATTGGGTTTTAGATCATGTAATTTCATAATAACACCTATGCCGCATCAACAGTAATCAGGTGAGACACCTTGTCAATCATGCCGCGAACAGCCAGATTATCGCTGCGCGTCACCGTCTGGTTCAACCGCTTGAGACCTAACGCCTGAAGGGTTGCTTTTTGTCGTTTCGAATACCCAATCGGGCTTCGTACTAAAGTTAATGTCAATTTTGGTTGTTTCTTTTTAGCCATGGGTCTCTCGCTCCCAATAGGGTTTCACCTGTTCAATGGGTTTCCCGCGAAAAGCTGCCTGTTCTTTAGGTGACATCAATTGATCCAGAGCATTAAAGGTCGCACGAACAACATTCAGAATGTTCTGGCTGCCCAGAGATTTCGTAAGAATGTCATGCACACCGACCGCTTCCAGTACAGCACGCACGCCGCCGCCGGCAATAACTCCGGTGCCAGCCGATGCAGGCTTCAACAACACCCGCGCGCCACTCTGCTTGCCAATGACCTCATGGGAGATCGTTGTGCCGTGCAGGTTCATCCGGCGCATATCCTTGCGGGCTTTGTCGCTGGCTTTTCGAATGGCATCCGGAACGGAATTTGCTTTACCGATCCCAAGGCCAACGCGGCCAGCATTATCGCCAATCACCATGACCACCCGGAAAGAAAAGCGGCGGCCACCCTTGACAACTTTCGCAACACGCGCGATATCGACCACGCGCTCATCAAATTGGTTCTCGTTTTGGTAGTCCGACATAAACGCCTCTTTCCTAGAATTCCAGTCCGCCTTCACGGGCAGCTTCAGCCAATGCTTTCACACGGCCAATATATCTATATCCACCGCGGTCAAACACAACCCGGTCGATCCCAACTTTTTTGGCGCGGTCAGCTATCGCCTGTCCAACCTTTTGCGCCTGTTCTATGTTAGATAACCCCTTCAGATCAGGGCTTAACTCAGCATCAATGCTCGATGCCGAAACCAGTGTATGACCCTGGAAATCATCAATGATTTGCACATAGATCTTATTTGTACTGCGAAACACATTCATGCGCGGGCGATCTGGCATTCCAAATACTTTTTTCCGCACACGCCGGTGTCGACGTAAACGAGCTTCATTTCGTGATTTCTTTGCCATTGTATGTCACCTTCAAAATTATACTGTCTTGCCGGCTTTACCCGGTTTACGGCGGACGTATTCACCTTGATAGCGAATACCCTTGCCCTTGTAAGGCTCAGGCGGGCGCAGCTTGCGGATATCCGCAGCAACCTGTCCGACGACCTGTTTGTCATAACCGGAGATCTTGATCTGGCGCACCTTCATATCAACATCAAAGCTGATTCCCTCTGGTGGTTCCATAACCACGGGATGGGAAAAGCCGACATTGATGATCAGGTTCTTGCCATCCAATTCGGCGCGGTATCCCACACCTTCAATCTCCAGAATTCGCTCAAAACCTTTGCTAACCCCGACCACCATATTATCAATCAGTGAGCGGGTCGTGCCATGCAGGGCTCGATGGGTCGGTTGATCACTGGGGCGTTCCACAACGATCATGCCATCCTCCTGCTTAATGGTCATATCCGGTGAAAAGGTCCATTCCAGCTCGCCTTTAGGCCCTTTCACATGTACATAAGAGCCCTTTATCTTGATATCAACGCCTGACGGCACTTCAATCGGTAATCTTCCAATTCGAGACACGTCTCGTACCTCCTATAGCGCCAGGCGCTACCACACTTTACACAATATCTCGCCACCGACACCCATTTTTCGGGCGCGCTGGCCAGTCATAACACCCTTGGGCGTGGATATAATCGCCACACCAATACCCGAAAGCACCCAGGGAATGTCTGTTTTCTTGGTATACACTCGGCAGCCAGGCCGGCTTACCCTTTGCAATCCCGTAATTAACGGGCGGCGGTGCCGTCTCTCGCCGATGTATTTCAACCGCATTCGCAATACCTTCTGATAAGGCTGATCTCCATCAACCACATCATAGCTATCAATAAAACCCTCTTCCGAAAGAATCCGGGCGATCTCCGCCTTGATCTTCGAACTCGGCATACTCACCGTTGTTCCGTTGCTGATGGCAACGTTACGGATCCGGGTCAACATATCAGCAATTGGATCTGAAACATTCATCGATAATACCTCCGCCGATCTACCACGACGACTTGGTCACACCAGGAATTTTTCCTTGCAGGGCTAATTCCCGAAAACAAATACGGCACAAACCAAACTTGCGGATATAACCTCTGGGACGCCCACAGCGCCGGCAGCGGTTTACAACCTGGTTCGGATACTTTCGCCGTTTCTCGCGATATAACATACACTTTTTAGCCATACTATCCTTTCCTGAACGGCATCCCAATTCTGCTCAGTAACGCACGTGCCTGATCGTCATTATCAGCCGTTGTCACAATGGTGATCTCCATACCCCGGACCGATTCAACGTCATCATAGTTGATTTCCGGGAAGATCAGTTGTTCTTCCAGCCCGAGGGTGTAATTTCCGCGCCCATCAAATGAGTCGGGGGAAATACCCCGGAAGTCACGCACACGGGGCAGCGCTACATTGACCAGTCGGTCAAGAAATGCCCACATGCGGTCGCCGCGCAAGGTCACCTTGGTGCCAATCAAACGCCCCTCACGTAATTTAAAGTTCGCAATTGATTTCTTGGCTTTGGTGATGACCGGCTGCTGACCTGTAATGGTCCGCAGGTCTCGAACAGCTTCGTCAAGAGCCTTGGGGTTATCAAGGGCTTCGCCAACCCCGATATTGACCACAATTTTCTGGATCTTCGGAATCTGCATCGCATTCTCGAGCGCTAACTCCTCTTGCAGGGCAGGTGCAATCTCTTCTCTGTAAAATTCTCTTAGTTGATTCATACTAACTCCAAATGGCTGCCTATTTATCAATCGGCGTGCCGGTGCGTTTTGAGATACGGATCGGTTTGCCATCTTTACGTTCAATGCGGATGCGGGTCGGTTTGCCGTCTTTGGGATCAACAAGCATCACATTCGAAATTGCCACAGGCGCTTCAAATTCGATCTTGCCGGCGGGAATAGTCTTCCCGCGGGATTGCGTTTGGGCCTGGTGCTTGATGCGAAGGTTCACACCCTGCACAACAACCCGGCTCTCATCCGGGATCACCCGGATCACTTCCCCGACGGTTCCTTTATCCTTGCCGCTGACCATAATAACCTGGTCGCCTTTTTTAATTTTTGTCTTCATATATCCTTACTCCTATCCCACCGACTACACAACTTCCGGTGCCAGTGAAACGATCTTCATGAAACCTTTATCACGAAGTTCACGAGCAACAGGACCAAAGATACGTGAACCCCGCGGGTTGACGCCATCGTTATCCAGGATCACAGCTGCATTATCGTCGAAGCGGATGCTTGAGCCATCAGACCGGCGCCATTCTTTGGCGGTGCGGACAATCACGGCTTTCACAATTTCACTCTTCTTGACGGTCGCCTGCGGTGTAGCAGTTTTGACCGTGCCAACAACGATATCGCCCACATAACCATACCGCCGGCGGGAGCCGCCAGTGACCTGGATCACCAGAAGTTCTCGTGCACCGGTGTTATCGGCGATTTTTAATCGGGTCTCTTGCTGGATCATGGTCTAAACTCCCAATTCTTCGACAGCATCATCTTCTGACCGTTCCTCAACACGCAGGATTTCTTCAACGACCCATCGTTTTGTGCGGGAAATCGGTTTGCTTTCAACAATCCGGACTTTATCGCCCGGGTTAGCGCCAAGTTCATCGTGCGCTTTATAGGATTTCACGGAACGAATGACTTTGTGATAAAGCGGGTGCCTGAAGACACGTTCCACATCCACAACGGCTGTTTTTTGCATCTTATTGCTGACAACAGTCCCAACCAATCGACGTCGTTTATTCATGCTTCACTCTCCTCGGCCGCCTCAGCCAATTTCTTCTCTTTCATAATGGTCTCCATCCTGGCGATATTCCGCCGGATGATACGCACCTGGCTGGTGTCGGTCATCTGCCCGGTGATGGACTGGAATCTGAGGTTCAGCAACTCGTGACGGGTCTCCGAAATCTGTTCTTCGATTTCAGCAACGCTCATTTTTCTAATCTCTGATGCCTTCATCCTTACGCTTCTCCTGCAACATCACGTGAGACAATCTTCGTCTTCACAGATAATTTATATTTCGCACGGAGGAGCGCCTTTTTTGCGGTTTCCGGGTCCGTGCCGCCCACCTCAAACATGATCCGGCCGGGTTTGACAACAGCAACCCAATATTCCACCGCGCCCTTACCCTTACCCATCCGGCTTTCAGCCGCACGTTTGGTATAAGGCTTGTCCGGGAAGATTCGGATCCAGACTTTGCCGCGCCGTTTCATGGCATGAACAATTGCGCGCCGGGCAGCCTCAATCTGCCGTGCACTGACCCATCCGGGTTCCAGAGCCTGCAAACCAAATTCGCCAAAGGACACATCGGAGCCGCGATAGGCCTTGCCCGTCATGCGTCCGCGCATCTGTTTGCGGTACTTAACTCGTTTTGGCATTAACATAATAACTACCTCGCTAACCGCCGACCGCCCAGCCGGCGATAATGCTACTCACTGACATAAACGCCTTCGGTTGCTGCTGCTTCCTCTTCAACCTGGGGCAGAATTTCACCTTTATAGATCCAAACTTTGACCCCGATCTGACCATAGGTCGTTAACGCCTCGGTCTGAGCGTAATCAATATCCGCGCGCAATGTTTGCAGCGGCACACGCCCTTCGCGCAGCCAAACGCTGCGGGACATATCGGCGCCGCCCAACCTACCAGACACCATCACCTTGACGCCTTCAGCGCCCTGACGCATGCCTTGCTGGATCGCGCGTTGCATAGCCCGGCGGTAACTGATCCGGCGCACTAGCTGGCTGGCGATATTTTCCGCCACCAGATAGGCATCCAGATCCGGTGATTTGATCTCTTTGACTTCAAGATCAATTTTCTCACCCGTCATCGCTTCCAGATCGCTTCGCAGGACTTTGACATTCTCGCCGTTGCGTCCGATCAGGATACCGGGTTTCGCAGTATGAACATAGATCTTCACCTTGCCGGGGAAGCGTTCTATTTCAATAGCGGAAACCCCTGCGCGGTCATTATCCTGTTGAATCTTTTTACGGATCTCCAGATCCTGATGCAGTTGATCCTGATAGTCCTTACCTTCGGCGTACCAGCGCCCTAACCAAGGTTTGTTGATCTTCAGTCGAAATCCAGTTGGATGTACTTTACGACCCATAATTGCTCCTGGTTCCTTTCAATGATTCTTTCTTCATGCGCCCTATCACTCGTTTTCCCGCAGGATAACCGTGATGTGTGAACGTCGCCGCAGGATCGGTTTGAACCGGCCTCGTGCGCCAAACCGGCGCCATTTGCGAGTGGGTGCTTCATCTGCGAAAATGCTGTGAACATACAGCTCATCACGTGCAATTCCGTAATTCTCCTCCGCGTTTGCCATCGCCGAACGGATGAGTTTCTGTACGGGTTGCGCCGATTTATTCGGAATAAACTGCAGGATATTCACCGCTTCCAGAGCAGGTTTGCCACGGACCAGATCAATGACAAGACGGGCTTTCTGGGCTGAGGTATCAAGATTGCTTAATTTCGCTCGAATATCAGTAACCATAATTCTTTACCCTTCTTGTCTCCGTTTTTCAGCCCGGCCGGCAACCACATGGCCGCGGAAGAAACGCGTGGGAGCAAATTCACCCAGGCGATGGCCAACCATGTTCTCAGTGATATAAATCGGCACATGGCGTCGTCCATCATGAACGGCGATGGTATGACCTACCATCTGAGGGAAAATGGTGCTCGCCCGGCTCCAGGTCCGGATGACCTTCTTTTCGCTCTTGTCATTCATTACATCGATCTTCTTCAATAATTTGGGGTCAATGAACGGACCCTTTTTTAGCGATCGCGACATAATTACGTCCTCTTTCTCGCTCTAATAATCCATTACTTACGACGGCGCTTCGCTTGGGAGCGATGGCGCACGACATATTTATCGGTTCGTTTGTTATGCCGGGTCTTCTTGCCGAGGGTAGGTTTACCCCAGGGGCTCTTCGGCCCGGGCATACCGATCGGAGAACGGCCCTCACCACCACCATGGGGATGATCCCGAGGTGACATTGCAGAACCTCTCACAGCAGGCCGCCAACCCATATGGCGTTTACGCCCGGCCTTACCCAGCTTGATGTTGGCGTGTTCAACATTGCCAACCTGACCAACTGTGGCACGGCAGGTCTGTAACACCAGCCGGACTTCACCCGAAGGCAACCGTACATGCGCATATTTACCTTCCTTGGCAAGGAGCTGCGCTGATGTACCTGCCGAACGGACCATCTGCCCGCCTTTGCCGGGTTGTAACTCAATATTGTGAATGGTCGTTCCAACCGGGATGCCTGCCAGAGGCATGCTGTTCCCGGGTCGGATGTCAACACTCGTCCCTGACAGGATCTGATCGCCAACCATCAGACCAACCGGAGCCACAATATAACGTTTCTCGCCATCGGCGTAGTTCAATAAGGCCAGCCGGGCAGTCCGGTTCGGGTCATATTCAATCGCCGCTACTCTGGCGGGAACATCCAGTTTATCCCGTTTGAAATCCACCAGGCGGATGTGACGTTTGTGAGCGCCGCCGCGATGGCGGACCGTGATCCGGCCATACATATTCCGGCCGGAACGCTTCTTCAGAGGAACGGTCAGCGACCGTTCAGGCTTCGTCTTGGTAATCTCTTCAAAAGTGTAACTGGTCTTATGTCGAGTACCGGGGGTCTTCGGTTTATATACTTTTACAGCCATTACTCCACCCCTTCAAAAATCGGGATGCGCTCGCCTTCAGAAAGTTTCACGATTGCTTTTTTATACGCATTGGAACGAGTCCTCATGCGACGATTCTGCATATTGCGTGATCTCTTGGCAGGCACGATCATAACATTAACATTTGCCACTTTGACATCGAAAATCATCTCGATGGCATCTTTCACCATGGTCTTGGTCGCGTCATAATCGACCTCAAAAACATACTGGTTCAGATTTGATGAGAGATAGTTCGATTTCTCAGTGATGATCGGTCGGCGGATGATGTCAAATACTGATTTCTTCATGATTTCATTCCTACCTATCCGAGATAACTTTGAATAACGTCCAGGGCTGCCATAGGCATTACGACGTTCTCGTAACCCAACAGGTCCCGGATATTCAAATAACTGGCTAACAGGGTCTTGACATTGGTGAGATTCGCACAGGCCCGTTTTACCGCTTCATACTCGGGGCTGTTTTCAGGGATCAACAACAAAACCGTTGACTCACCAGCTAATTTCTTCAATGTCTCGGCCATCGTGCGGGTCTTTGCATCATCAAGCTTCAATTCGTCAACCAGGACGATTTCGCCCTCAACAGCTTTCGCTGACAGTGCTGACCGTAACGCTGCCCTGCGCATCTTCTTAGGCATTGCCTTGTCATAATCTCGCGGTTTTGGCGTAAATATTTTTCCGCCGCCCACCCATTGCGCAGCTCGGATAGAGCCTTGCCGGGCACGACCGGTACCTTTCTGACGCCATGGCTTGCGGCCGCCACCGGACACCTCACTGCGACCTTTGGTCGAATGGGTCCCCAAACGGCTGTTGGCCATCTGCCTGACATATGCCTGATGCATCAAATCAACTTTTATTGGGGCTTCGAAAATCTCAGCGGACAAGTCCACTGTGCTGACTTTCTTGCCTTTCATGTTGAAGACATCAACTTCCATGATTACTCAACTCCCATTACTGGTTCTCGCCCAACCGGGCGTCCTATAGTTTCCGTGCAGGTTTGATGACAACCACACCGCCCTTAGGGCCGGGCACGGAACCATCAACCGCTAATAAATTACGTTCGGGATCAACCAGCACGACACGAACATTAGATGAGGTCACGCGCTCGTTACCCATCCGTCCAGGGCCACGTTTCCCTTTGAAAACACGGCCGGGTGTTGTGCCAGCGCCAAGGGATCCGGGTGCCCGCAAACGGTCAGATTGACCATGTGTCACCGGCCCGCCGCGAAAATTATGGCGCTTCACCACACCTGCAAAACCGCGGCCTTTGCTGACCCCAACAACATCGACATGTTCACCCATCTCAAAGATTTCCACATTCACTGTGTCACCCTCGGAGACATCCGGAGAACTTGTTCTGAATTCACGTAAAACTTTTAATGGTGGCAAATCATTGCGATTAAGGTGCCCGAGCTGCCCCCCTGTTAAGCGTTTGGGCTTCGCTTCTTCAAACCCAAGCTGAACAGCTGAATAACCATCTTTATCCGACGTCTTCACCTGGGTGACATAGCAAGGCCCAGCTTCGATAACCGTTACAGGGAGCGCAACTCCCTCATCATCGAAAATCTGGGTCATTCCAACTTTTCGTCCAATCAGCCCTTTAAACATAATTAATATTCTCCTGTTGCAAAATATTATGACGAGACTGTCAGCCTGGGCAAGGCTGCATCATCTCCGACCGCAGCACAGTCAACATTTTTTCCGCGACCATTCCGTATTTTTATGGACTACGGAAAGAAATGCTCTTATGCCACCTTAAAAGTTCGGCTTTTAAGCCGAAACCCGATGATTCTACCATCACATGACAAATTTGCCAAGGTTCAATTTTTACCATGTTACGGCAAAGTAGTAATGTCCTATTTCAGCAAAGTTAAAATGTCCTATTGG
>CAZXRL010000029.1:4534-20049 GCA_964643275.1 uncultured Candidatus Brevefilum sp. | reverse complement strand
TCCTTCCTTCGGAGAAAGAGATTCTGGGCTCTGAAACCCATTTTGTCTGCGATCACTGTGCCCGACGCGCTCTCCAAAACGAGATCGGCCAGGTGTTTCTGATGATGCTGCCCTATCCACTTTACCTGTATCTCATCGTTCCGCTTTTTTTGGAAGGGCGGACTTTCGCGAATTTCCTGATCGAAACACTCCTGGTCGTGATGGCAGTTATTGGAGTGACAACGGCCTATTATCTCTTCAGGACAACGCACAAAGGGCAGACCCCTCTGACAGAAGGCCGGGATCAGCTTGCCATTTATCTGCGAAAAAGTGCCTTGGGTAAAAAATTAAATTATTACACCCGGTTTGGGAGCGCAAGACTCAAAAAATAGTTCCGGCTTTCGGTCAGATGATGCACCCTGACCGTTCAGTTCTTCTTTGAGAGAAACCCCTCCAGACTGCTTTCATGCCGCCAGTTTTAAACAGCTTTCTTAAAAATCCAACAATTTTAAGGCGGTTTATTTTCTTTCGAGAATCCCGCATGCTATAATAGAAATCAGTCAGGCGTCCTGGATCATTGTTGGGACGCACTTTTTAACAGGTAGGCCCACCACAACGACTTATCGCTATGTCATTTGTCCATCTCCATGTCCACTCAACCTATTCCATATTGGATGGGTTCAGTCAGATCAAGCCCCTGGTCAAACGCGCCAGGAATCTTGGGATGCCGGCCCTGGCGCTGACCGATCACGGCACGATGTACGGCACAGTGGAGTTCTTCAATGCAGCCATTGAGGTCGGGATCAAACCCATCATCGGACTGGAGACCTATCTTGCGCCCCGCAGGATGACCGACCGGGACCCCCGGCGGGATAAACGGGCAGCACACCTGCTCCTGCTCGCCGAGAATATGACTGGATATCAGAACCTGCTCGAAATCGCATCCGCCTCTCAACTGGAAGGGTTCTATTACCGCCCAAGGATTGACCGGGATTACCTGGCCGCCCACAGCGAAGGCCTGATCGCGACATCTGGCTGCCTTTCCGGTGAAATCCCTCGAGCAATAATGAATGATGACCTCGAAAGAGCAGAGAAACACCTGCGATGGTATCTTGATGTTTTTGGAAGAGACAACTTTTTCATCGAACTCCAGTCCCATAACATCAAAGGATTACCGCAAACCAACCAGAAACTTGTGGACCTCGGCACACGGTTCAATATGCAGTTCATTGCGGCAAACGATGTGCACTATATCAACCAGGAAGATGCCCGGCTGCAGGATATCCTGCTTGCGATCCAAACAGGCAGCCTACTCTCGGATCCAAATCGGATGCGCATGGATGATGATACATATTACCTGCGCACGCCGGAGGAAATGCAAGCGCTCTTCGGACATATCCCGGGTGCGATTGACAACACCCTGCTGATCGCCGAACGCTGCAAAGTGGATTTGCGGCGCGATGGCTATCACCTGCCGCTGTTCGAGGTGCCCGAACCATTTACCACGCAGTCTTACCTGCGCCACCTTTGCGAAGTGGGATTGAAGCGGATCTACAGGGATCGGGCAACTGATCCCAAAGTCCAGGATCGACTTGACTATGAGCTGGAAGTGATCCGGGAGATGGAGTTTGACGCCTACTTCCTGATCGTCTGGGACCTTTGTAAGCATGCCAAAGAAAACGGGATCTGGTACAACGCCCGCGGCTCCGCTGCCGGGTCAATCGTGGCTTATGCCCTGGATATCAATTTGATCGATCCTTTGGAACATGACCTGCTTTTTGAGCGTTTCCTCCAAAAAGGCCGGGTCAACATGCCCGATATCGATCTTGATTTCCAGGACGACCGCCGGGCGGAGATGATGCACTATTGTGCTGAAAAATATGGCGAGGATAAGGTCGCACAAATTATCACTTTCGGCACAATGGGTGCCCGGGCCGCTATCCGGGATGTCGGCCGGGTTATGGATATCCCAATCAGCGAGGTGGACAAAGTCGCCAAGCTGATACCCGCCATCCCCGGCAAGCCCGTGACGATAGCCGAGACATTAAATGAGGCCAGCGAATTACGCAAGCTTTACGATTCCGCAGACTTTTACCGGTCCTTGATCGACACCGCCAGCAAGATGGAAGGAACTGTCCGCAACGCAGGGACGCATGCCGCGGGCGTCATCATCACCGACAAACCCATTGTGAAATATATCCCCCTCCATCGTCCTACGAGTCAATCCGAGGACAACCCCATTAACACCATAACACAGTACGAGATGTCAGTGGTCGATAATCTTGGGCTGCTCAAGGTTGATTTCCTGGGTCTGGTCACATTGACCATTATGTCCAGGGCTTGTGACCTGATCAAAGAACGCCATGGAGTCGAATTTGACCTGCGTTCAATCCCAACAGATGATCCAGAAGTGTTTGACTTCATCAGCCAGGGGCATACAACCGGGATGTTCCAGCTTGAAGGCACGGGCATGACCCGTTATATCACCGAGATGAAACCCCGCGAGCTGGCTCACGTCATCGCCATGATAGCTCTCTACCGGCCTGGGCCGATGCAGTTCATACCGACCTACATTAACCGCCTGCACGGTAAAGAAAAACCGACCTACCCGCATCCTGTTCTGGAACCCATCTTCAAAGACACTTTTGGGATCGCGATCTACCAGGAACAGATCATGCAGGCTGCCATGCAGCTTGCAGGATATGAGGCAAGCGAGGCGGACAGCCTGCGGAAAGCCATCGCTAAAAAGAAGAAAAAACAGCTGGATGATCACCGCAGGAAATTCATCGAAGGCGCACAGAAACACAGTAACGTCAGTTCAAATGAGGCTGCCCTGATCTTTGCGGATTGGGAAGAGTTCGCCCGTTACGGTTTCAACAAAAGCCACGCAGCGGATTATGGCGTGATCGCCGTCCAAACCGGGTATTTGAAGTATCACTACACGATTGAATATATGACCGCGCTGCTTTCCGCATGGAAGAACGACACGGATAAAGTTGCCGCTTATGTTGCAGATTGCCGCGCTATGGGGATCGAGGTTCTCCCGCCGGATATCAACACCAGCGGCTATGATTTTAGTATTGAAGACCGTGAGGGTAAGGAGCCGGCAATTCGCTTCGGCCTAGGTGCGATCAAGAATGTAGGGCAAAACCCGGTTGATCTGATCATGGACGCCCGTAAAGAAGGCCCCTTTGTCAACCTGACAGATTTCGCCAAACGGGTGGATCTGCGCCAGATCGGCCGGCGGGCAATGGAATGTTTGATCAAAGTCGGCGGTTTGGATCATTTCGGGCCGCGTCTGTGCTTATTGCAGGACCTTGAAAGCATCATTGCCGTCAGCAGTAGTTTTTTCCGGGCCAAGGAGGCAGGGCAGATGACGCTCTTTGAAGCATCAGACGCGATGGATGACAACATCATCCTGCATGAAACAGCCCATGCTGACAAACATGAAGAACTGAATTGGGAACGGGAACTGCTCGGCCTGTATGTCTCCGACCATCCCCTGAGCCCCTATCACAAACTCCTTTCACAACGGGTGACCCATTTTTCCCACCAGTTGGCGGAACTGGGAGAAAATGAGAATGTTGTGGTGGCCGGGATGGTTGATCGGTTCCGCCCGCACTTAACAAAAAACGGCAAATCCATGGGCTTTGCGACCCTTGAGGATTTATATGGCAAAATGGACCTGGTGATCTTCCCCAAAGTCTGGGAACAATATTATCACCTGATGGAAATGGACAGTTTACTGCAGGTAGAAGGCCGGGTTGACACCGGCCAGGGAGACCCAAAGATTTTAGTCAACAAAATCACACCGCTTGCACTCAACAACCTTGAGAAGGATTGGCGTGAAGTAACCCCTGACACAACCTCTCCTACCGTACCAGAAGATGATTTTCTGGAAGACTACCTGCCTGATATCCCGATTGATGACCTGGACGAACCAGACCCCACCGGCCACAACGGAAATGGCATGAAACCTCTCGCCCAGTCAGCGCTTCAAACCGAGTCAGAGGCAGCCCTCCAGCCCGCCAGCCCTGATCCATTGATCCCCAATTCTGAAGGCTTTGACGACCTCAAAATATCATCATCTCTCGATCCATCAGCGGACTCCCTATCCCTGCAAACAGAGTCCTTCGATGCCCAGGAAGCACTGAGCACTTATTCTAATGGGCCAGGCTACGACAAAGGCCACCTCGCCCTGAGCCATGCCGAGCCTGAACCGGATACCATGGTCGCTGTAGCTGAACGCCCTTCTTCAAGGCCGCGGGTTGAAGAAGCAGCCAGTGCCTCAACCCGGTATCATATCCTGAAATCCGCCTTGCCAAAACCTGAACCTCTGCCGGGGCCGGACCAAAAGCCGCGTTGCGTTCATATCACCCTGGTTTCCTGCGGTGATAAAAATCAGGATGTCCGCCGGCTGCGCCGCATATATGATATCCTAATCTCCCGGCCCGGCCGGGACAGATTCGCCTTCCGGGTGCGGGAAAATGGTTATCATTACGAGATCAACTTTCCCAATGTGACCATCGGGCTGACCGACATCCTGATCCACAAATTAGAGGGAATGATGGGATCACACAATATTGACATTATCTATCTGGATTAATCTCTGGACAGGATAAAGAAACTCCAAACAACCTCCCGCCATTATCAAAACTATCCGCTTAAGGTTCAATTCTGGTAGAATCGGATAAAACCGATGTGCTTTGATTGGAAAACCTATGTCTCGCATTGAAATCGACCTGAATCCGGTCACCCTGATCACCGTGGATGCCATTGGCAAGCCGGGCGACCGTGTCTTTTACCTCCAGGGAAAAGGCCCTGATCAGGTCATCACCCTCCTGGTCGAAAAATTCCAGGTGCAGACCCTGGCATTAGCCATTGAAAACCTGATGTCGGAACTGCAGGAGAAAACGCCAGATATCCCGGATGCTTCCCCGAATTACAGCGAGGAGCAGATGGTCCTGGAACCGCCTTTGGACCCGTTATTCCGGGTGGGAGAGCTGAGTCTGGGGTATGATCCTGAGCAAGACCTGATGATCCTGATCGCAAAAGAAATCTCGATCGATGATCCGGAAGCCGGTGAAGAAGACCTGAGTGAGGTCCGTTTTTGGTGTACACGGTCGCAGATCTGGGCAATGGCTCGCTGGGGGATTGAACTTGCCAGTCGCGGGCGGCCAATCTGGCCCTCAAGCGGCGAGCCCATTCTGCCTCCCGGTGAATTCTCACCCAAGAACAACGGTCATAAAACCACGATCTGAACCAGAAATGAAAACAGAAAAGGATTTTATCCTGAAAGCCCTGCCGGCAGGCACAATGAGTCTGGAAGGTCAATTCGTGTATGGTTCAAACCATACCTTCTTGGTGGACTGTCATTATCAGGAACTCAATTTCAAAGCCGTTTACAAACCTCTGCAGGGAGAGCGTCCGCTCTTGGATTTTCCACACCAAACGCTTTCTAGGCGGGAGGTGGCTGCCTTTCTTGTAAGTGAAGCGCTGGGATGGGAACTCGTCCCCCCGACCGTGTTCAGAACAACGGACGCCCCACTGGGGCCGGGATCGGCACAATTATTCATCGAACACGACCCCGAATATCACTATTTCGTGTTCAGAGAAGAAGACAAGGTTCGCCTGTCTGAAGTGATGCTCTTTGACCTGCTGATCAACAACGCTGATAGAAAGAGTGGGCACCTGTTGATAGACCCGGAAGGCAAGCTCTGGTTGATCGACCACGGGTTGTCCTTCCATGAGGAAGATAAACTGCGGACAGTTATCTGGGACCATGCTGGAAAACCCATCCCGGAGAACTTGCGCAAGGATGTGGAGACCCTGATCCCAAAGCTGTCTCCCGGGGGAGCGTTGTTTAGCACACTTACGCCTCGCCTGTTGCCGGGCGAGATCAAAGCACTGGAAAGCCGCGCCCGGCTTTTGGCCGGTTCAGATACCTTCCCCCTGCCGCCTGAGGACCGGCGGGCCTATCCCTGGCCGTTGGTATAATTAAGACACTATGGCAAGCGATCCGAAACCTCTTATCATCCATAACGCCTCTCAGCTCCTGACCCTCGCTGGCGGACCGCAGCGCGGTCATCGTTTGGGCAAGCTGGGGATTATTGAAGACGGCGCTGTTTCCATTGCAGGCGGGATTATCCTCGCTGTTGGCAAAAGTAAGGATATCCTAGCACAATACCCGGACGCCGACACCCTTGATGCCCGGTACAAAGTTGTCATGCCCGGTTTTGTAGACCCGCACACGCATCTGGTCTGGGCGGGCGACAGGGCCGCTGAATTTGAGATGCGGCTCGAGGGTAAGTCTTATCTTGAAATCCTGGAAGCCGGCGGCGGGATCCTCTCTACTGTGAAAGCAACCCGAGCTGCCGCAGAAGATGACCTGATCGAACAGACATGCCGGCGAGTCTGGCAGGCGTTCAAACACGGCACAACCACAGCGGAGGTGAAAACCGGATACGGGTTGTCCTTTGAGTCCGAACTCAAACAACTGCATGTGATCCTGGCGCTGGATGCGCAGGGACCTGTAGAACTAGTGTCCACCTTCCTTGCCGCCCATGCCGTCCCACCTGAATACATAGACCGCCCGGATGATTATGTGGACCAGGTCTGCCACAAGATGCTCCCTACCCTGAAGACGTGGTGGCAGGAAAACGCTGGCGGCAAGCCGATGCCTTTTGTGGATGTCTTTTGCGAACGCGGGGCTTTTGATTTAGGGCAGTCCCGCCGGATTCTCGAAGCCGCAAAAGCGCTGGGTTTCCCACTGAAAATCCATGCGGATGAATTCGAAAGCCTCGGCGGAGCCTCCCTGGCGGCCGAATTAGGCGCTGCTTCTGCGGACCACCTGGTGAAAACATCATCTGAAGACATCCAAGCGCTGGCGCAGTCCGGGACTGTGGCGGTCTCCCTTCCGGGAACGCCCTTTGGTTTGAACGAAAGTGAGTACACCCCCGCCAGGGGAATCATCGAAGCACACGGCCTGCTTTCCCTTGCCACGGATGTTAACCCCGGAACGTCCTGGTGTGAATCAATGCAGTTCATCCTTGCCTTGGCCTGCCGCAAGCTGGGCTTGACGCCCGCCCAGGCAATTGCAGCGGGAACGATCAACGCCGCAGCCGCCATCGGCCGGGAGAACACCATTGGATCGCTGGAACCGGGGAAACAGGCAGACCTGTTGGTCCTGGGTGAAGAAGACTACCGCCACCTTGGTTACCGGTTCGGCATCAATCTTGTAGCCTGTGTGATTAAGAAAGGCAGGATTTATTCGGTCAATGGGCCTGCCGAAAGCCAGGAGAGTCCGAACCGGGATTTATGAACTCAATGTCAGAAACCATTCAAAGCGTCCTTTATATCCTGGCTGCTGGTGTAATCCTCATCCTTGGCGTTGTCATCCTGCGGGGAGTCCTAAAAGTGGCCTGGAAGTTCGTCCGGGTCATATTGATCCTGCTCGCGCTGTTATTGATTGCAGGATATTTCCTTGGATTTCTCGATATCGCCATCCGTTGAATCAGAAAGCAGGCATAGAATATGGAACCCATCACCATTGAAGAAGCCCGGGGCTGGTATGCAATTGCTGACCCCGTGCATGATTTTGATCACGTCCTGCGGGTTTACCGTATGGCTGAAAGAATAGGGAAAATCGAGGGGGCCGATCTTGAAATCCTTCAGGCGGCCGTCCTGCTACATGATTCCAAAGGCAGCGCGCCCGGCGGTGAGGGGGCTGAGCGAGCCGGACACCACATCGCTTCCGCCAAATTTGCCGGTGAGGTGCTTGCCCTGAAAGGCTGGCCGGATGAGAAGGTCAAAGCCGTCCAGCACTGCGTCCGGGCCCACCGTTTCCGGGGACAAAAAGACCGTCCTGAGACGGTGGAAGCACAGGTGCTTTTCGACGCGGATAAACTGGATGTGCTGGGCGCAATAGGCGTGGCCCGCACAATCGCTTACGCTGCCCTGGATGGTGAGCCGTCATACGCTGAACCCTCACCAAGATTTTTAGAGACGGGCGAAAAGGAACCCGGCGAGCCCCATTCTTCCTACCATGAGTTCTTGTTCAAACTGCGCCGTGTCAAAGAGCGGATGTTCACGGAGAGCGGAAAAAGGATTGCTGAAGCGCGGCATGCCTATTTAGTCGGGTTTTATGACGAGCTGCAAGCAGAAGCGCGCGGTGAGAAGTGAAATCAAAGGCGTGCCGTAATTCTGATTTATGTTCTATTTGATCAATGAAGTAATTCCTAAAGTACCACTGCCTGTAAGACCTGCGAAAAAGGCATACGTAAAAAAACCAGCTATACTAGAGAGATGACCGCATCTATTAATTTAGGATAGAAACAACATGAAAATTTGTTTTGTCCATGATTGGCTTACAACTTATGGTGGGGCTGAATTAGTACTTAAAACATTGCTTGAGATTTGGCCTCAAACCCCAGTCTACACTTTGATCTATGATGAACATGGGCAATGTCGCGATATTATTCAAGCCACCGAGGTCATCGGGTCGTTTATCAATAAACTGCCCTTTGCCAAACGTAAGCACCGTTCCTACCTCCCCTTAATGCCTTTGGCTATTGAACAGTTGGATCTCTCAAATTATGACGTGGTTATCTCGGATAGCCATGCAGTTGCCAAAGGCGTAATCACAAGCCCCAACCAACTCCATATTAGCTACATTCATACGCCGATCCGATATGCCTGGGATATGCAACACCAATACCTTTCACAAGCTGGGTTAACACGAGGAATCAAGGGACTCCTTGCGAAATATTTACTCCATTACATAAGAATGTGGGACTTGAGAACTGTGCCAGGTGTAGATGAATTTGTGGCCAATTCGAATTTCATCGCTCAAAGGATTAGAAAATTTTATAAACGTACCGCAAATGTCATTTACCCGCCTGTCGAGATTGATCGCTTTAAAGTTGAAAAGGAAAAAGAAGATTTCTATCTCGTGGTCTCTCGCCTTGTGCCCTATAAAAAAGTAGATATTATCGTTCAAGCTTTTTCAGACCTGCCATATAAAAAATTGATTGTAATCGGAGATGGGCCAGAGCTGAAAAACCTGAAGAAACATTCTTCAAGTAATATTGAGTTCCTGGGTTTCCAAGAGGATAAGGTCGTTGAAGACTTTTTGCGAAAGGCAAAAGCATTAATTTATGCAGCAGAGGAAGATTTCGGGATTGTGCCTGTTGAAGCGCAGGCTTGTGGCACTCCAGTGATTGCTTATGGTAAGGGCGGTGTATTGGAAACTGTCCTTGATGGCGAGACAGGATTGTTTTTTCCAGAACAATCGCCGATCTCGATCATTGATGCCATTGAAAAGTTTGAGAAACATCCGAAATTTGATAGCACAGAGATTCGTCGCAATGCAGAAAGGTTTAGCAAAAAACGCTTCAAAACTGAAATGAAATCATTTGTTGATCAGGCTTATCAAGAGTTTAACAATAATAAATGATAAGAATTCTTATTTCAGCTATGTTAGGACAAATAATTCAATCATCATTTATCAATCCAAATGTATTGACATCGTCAGGTTCAAAGGAGCTTGTTTGAGAATGAGTGCCCAAAAAAAGAAGAATATTACGAACATACTCCTTGGAAATCGCAGCCAGCTGGTAAATATTGTCCTGATTATTCTAGACATTTTAACCATCAGTACTGCAGCACTTCTTTCAGCTCTTATTCGTTATGCTCTGACTCCTATCATGGGTGGAGAGGTAAATTGGCCACTGATCGTTAATGGTCTGATTTTTTTTGTAATATTTAACGTTCTAATGGCCTGGACAACTGGTCTTTACCCCGGATTTGGTTTAGCATCAGTTCAGGAAATGCAAAAGGCACTTTATTCTGTCACAATATCATCCATTTTCCTTGGTGTTTTCCTGTTCTTACAGCAACTCGGTTTAGCTTATTCCAGATTTATCTTTGTCCTGACCTGGTTTCTTTCTGTCCTTTTCATGATGTTAGGACGTTTTGCTCTGCGGAATCGCTTCTCAAAATTCTCCTGGTGGGGAATTCCGGTTGTCGTTGTAGGATCACGGAATTCGTCAACTTTAATCATTAAGAAATTACTTGAAAACCGCCGACTTGGTTTTAGGCCTGTATTGTTTTTTGATCCGGATCACCATAATCATCAACCGATCCCGGAAATTGATTCAGTTGGTGACATCGATGAACTGCGGGAAAAAGTTAAGGTTATTGATATTAAACATATGCTCTTTACTGATCCAAATGATTTAATGCTTTCTTCCAATTTCCATTGGATGAGGGACATAATTCCCAATATCTTATTTGTACTCAACTCCTCTCCTTTTGGATCACTCTGGGTAAGCACCATTGATTTGCATGGAACATTGGTGGTCGAAACAAATTATCATTTGCTTAACAAACGCGAACGGTTCATTAAACGAATTGTAGATCTGTTCCTCACCCTTTTGCTTTTACTTATAAGCTGGCCCCTCTTTTTAATCTTGACATTGCTTATCAAATTAGATTCAAAAGGCCCAGTCTTGTATGCACAAAAACGCCTGGGACAAAATGGCACTACTTTCAATTCCCTGAAGTTTCGGACAATGTATTTGAACGCTGAAGAGAAACTGGTTGAACTGTTAGATTCAGATCCACAAGCAGCCAAAGAGTATCATCTTTATCATAAATTAGCAAACGATCCCAGAGTAACAAAAACTGGAAAATTTCTGCGGCGATATAGCCTGGACGAATTACCACAGCTGATCAATGTGGTCAAAGGCGATATGAACCTGATTGGACCAAGAAGTTACCTTCCCCGAGAACTCCCCGCAATAGGCGATTACGCCAACATTATCCTGAAGGTCAAACCAGGGTTGACCGGGTGGTGGCAGGTCATGGGCCGGAATGCCACCACTTTTGAGGAACGCTTGCAACTGGATGAATACTACATCAGCAACTGGTCTATCTGGCTCGATATCTTTATCGCGATTAAAACCATCTGGGTTCTGATCAGCGGACAGGGATTGTAACGAACATACCACCCCTGTTTTCTTGTTTTCCTGACAGCGCCCCATCCTGGAAAGCCTTCACAGTTTTAAGGTAAAATTCACCCTGATTGAATATTCGATGGTGGTATTGAGAATAAGAGTTAATAAATATGGACTTTAAATCACTATGTGTGATCGGGATGGGATATATCGGCCTGCCAACGGCGAGTATGTTCGCCAGCAACGGCATCCGGGTGACAGGAATGGATATTAATGCCGGCATTATTACTCGTCTCCAAGCTGGTGATTTACATATCTTTGAACCGGGGCTGCGGGATCAGTTTGGGGATGCGGTCAAAAGCGGCCGGCTGAAGGTCTCAACCAAGGTCTGCCCGGCGGATGCCTTCATCATCGCAGTACCGACACCCTTCTACGAGGATAAACGTGCTGACCTGCGCGCGGTGGTTTCGGCCGCCGAATCGATCGTCCCCCACCTGAAGCCCGGCAACCTCGTGATCCTCGAATCGACCTCGCCGCCGCGCACAACCGCCGACATCCTTGCACCCATCCTCGAAAAAAGTGGGTTGAAGGCTGGAGAGGATTTCCTGCTGGCATACTCGCCGGAAAGGGTGCTGCCCGGAAAAATTATGCAGGAACTGAAAGAAAACGCCCGGGTGATCGGCGGTGTGAACCGCGCTTCCGCGGAAGCGGGTAGAGACCTCTACCGTACCTTTGTTAAGGGTGACATCATCCTGACCGATGCCACCACGGCGGAGATGGTCAAGCTGATGGAAAACACCTCCCGCGACATCAACATCGCCATCGCCAACGAGTTCGCCCGGCTCGCCCAGCAGTTTGATGTGGATATCTGGGAAGCAATTAACATCGCCAACCTGCATCCCAGGGTGAATATTTTGCGGCCAGGCATCGGCGTGGGCGGACACTGCATCAGCGTGGATCCCTGGTTCCTCGTGGAAGCCGCACCGGAAGCAGCCCAGTTAATCCGCACCGCACGGCAGGTCAATGACGGGCAGCCCGAATTTATCTCGGAACTCATCAGGAAAGAGGCAGGAGGACTGGCTGGCAAATGCGTGGCTTTTTTGGGTCTGGCCTTTAAACCCAACGTTGACGACCTCCGGGAAAGCCCCGCAGCCGCGCTGGCGCGTAACCTTCAGGGTCAAGGCGCAACAGTGCATGCCTATGAACCGTTCAGGAAGGATGCTGAGGTGGCGAATATCCAACAGGTGGCGACCCTTGACGCTGCGCTGATTGATGCGGACCTGATCGTCCTGGCCGTGGCGCATGATCAGTTCAAAACGCTTGATCCCATTGTAATTAGGAGGAAAACCCGCGCAGAACTGGTCTTTGATGCGGTCAACGCCTGGGACAAGACAGCCTGGGAAGCTGCGGGGTTCCGCTTTGCAGGTCTGGCAAGAAAATACTAACCAATCCAATAATTCACATCTTAATCCTTGCAGAAAACAGGAGGTCATCATGCTCGGTGCAATGATCGGCGATATCGTTGGTTCAGTCTACGAATGGCATAACATCAAAACAGCGGACTTTCCACTTTTTCAGCCCGACTGTTTTTTCACGGATGATACAGTGCTCACGGCCGCAACCGCTAAAGCTCTCATGTATGGGATAAGCTACACCAAAGCCTATCAGGACTTCGCCCGGCGCTACCCGGGGCGCGGCTATGGGGGCAACTTCAACAGCTGGATATACCTGGAGGACCCCAAACCTTACAACAGCTGGGGCAACGGTTCGGCTATGCGAGTCAGCCCCGTGGGGTTCGCGTTGGATACTGTGGATGAAGTGCTGGCGGAGGCAAAGCGCAGTGCGGCGGTGACCCACGACCACCCAGAGGGGATTAAGGGCGCACAGGCCACAGCGCTGGCGATCCTGCTGGCGCGGCAGGGAGCAACGCAGCCTGAGATTCGGGCTGAGATCAGCAGGCGTTTCGATTACGATCTGAACCGCACGCTGGATGAAATCCGGCCGGGTTACACCTTTGATGTCTCCTGTCAGGGATCAGTGCCGGAAGCCATTATCGCTTTCCTCAAATCGGAAAGCTTTGAGGACGCCGTCCGGAAGGCGATCTCACTGGGCGGCGACAGCGACACCATCGCCTGCATCACGGGTGGGATCGCCGAGGCGTTCTATGGAGGCGTTCCCGACCCAATCGCTGAGCAAGGTCTGGGTTTTCTACCTGAGGAGTTTTTGAATATCCTCAGAGATTTCAAAACTTTTTGCGATAAATAACACGCTTCTGTACAGAAGCCATGCCCTCTAAATCCGTCCCCACCAGGCGATATCCGAGATTGGATCGCCAACCCATCAATTTCTCATTAGGAATTCATAGCCAGCATCTACCCCCCAAGCCGGGTTTCAATCTCTGACCATTCCACTAGAAATATGTCCACCTGCTTTTGCAGTTCGACATATTTCTCCCCTAGCCGCAAGACCTCAGCCTGATCATCCGGGGGAACTGCCAGCTTCTCTGAGATCTGGCTCTGTTTTGATTCAAGGTCGTGTACCTTCGCTTCAATCTCCGCCTGCCGGTCACGGAGCTTTTTCTGTTCATGTTTTGAAAGGGACCTCTGCTGTGAAGGCCCATGCGATTTTTGGACCGTACCGGCTCCGGATAAAGCCTGTCCCCCCTGTTCTTCGGCCTGCTGCTCCTCCAGCTTCACCTTGTGAGCCCTATACTGCGTATAAGAGCCTTTGAAGACATGGAGGGTCCCTGCCTGTGGATCGACTTCCCATATCTGCGTTGCAAGGGAATCAATCAAATATCGGTCATGGGATACCAGCAGGATCGTCCCCGGAAAATTTGAGAAAACAAATTCGAGGACTTCCTGGGTGGGCAGGTCAAGGTGGTTGGTGGGTTCATCCAGCAATAGCAGGTTGGCATTCGAAAGTGAGAGTTTGGCCAGCGCCAGCCGGCCCCGCTCCCCACCGGAAAGTGTCCCCACTTTTCGAAACACATCCTCTCCGGTGAAAAGGTACTTTGCCAGATAATTACGGATTTCAGCCGGCAGCATATTCGGCGCAACGCGGTCAATTTCAGCCATGAGGGTTTTCTCATGGTTCAACCCCTCATGTGCCTGAGCGAAATAACCAACTTCAAGACTTGCGCCAAGCTGTACCTTGCCGGTGTAGGGCGGTGTCTGTTCAAGAATTGTCTTCAGGAAGGTGGTCTTCCCCGCGCCGTTGGGGCCGATGATGGCGGCGCACTCCTGCCGCTGCAGGACCAGGTCAGGGCAATCAAACAAAGGCTGACCTTCGTCTTCATACCCTACCTGCAGATCATGTGTACGCAGCACGAGGTCACCTGAACGCCCTTTGGTGTTGAGGTGAATATGCATACGCCTTGGTTCACTGGGCGGCGGCGCCAAACGAGCGTCCTCCAGCAAGCGTTCCAGCCGCCGTTGCCGACCCTTGGCCTGATTGGTCTTCTGTCCGGCAATGTTACGCCTGATGAACTCTTGCTCTTTTTCGATGAAAGCCGTTTGGGCTTCATATTCCGCCAGACGGTACCCATAACGTTCCTCACGCTGGGTCAGATAGGCTGAGTAGTTCCCACGATAAACTTCCAGCGCCGGGGTCATTTCCCAGATAGTTTGAGCCACCTGGTCGAGGAAATAACGATCATGCGAGACAACGACCAGCGCGCCATCCCAATCCTTCAGAAATGACTCAAGCCATTCCACCGCTTGGATGTCGAGATGGTTCGTCGGCTCATCCAGCATGAGAACATCCGGACTTTCGAGTAGAAGCTTGGCCAGCATTGCGCGGGTGCGCTGCCCGCCCGAGAGCTGCGTTACAGGCCGGTTGTAATCCTTTTCTTCGAATCCTAAACCCGAAAGGGTCTGCCGGATCCGCACCTCGTAGGTATACCCACCCCGCCGGTCAAAAGCCTGTTCCAGTTTCCCATAGCGGTCAACAGCCGCATCCGTCTGGTCTGATTCGGACATCGCCTTCATACACGCTTCAAGCTCAGCTTCCATCTCGATCAGGTCAGCAAAAGCGGGCAGGCAGGTTTCCCAAAGCGTGCCACGCGTTGCCAGGGTCGCCTCCTGCGGCAGATAACCGATGGTCAAATCTCTGGCGTGCTGGACTGAACCCGAATTGGGGCCATCCTCGCCGATCAGGATCCGCAGGAGTGTGGTCTTGCCGACCCCGTTGGCGCCTACAATGGCGATCCGTGCCCTCTGCGAGATCGTCAAAGAAATCCCTTCGAAAATATCATCGGGGCCAAAGGATTTTACAAGGTTTTGGGCAGTGATCAGTGACATAATTGGAAAGTATACCACCTTCAAATTTTGACTTTGACCAGCTGGCCAGCAGCCACTGATTGAGTTCATCGCAAACCTTGCATGGTAGAATCGAACACATGAAACGTAATGCCAAACGCTGGATGTTCTGGCTGGGGCTGGTCATCTCAGCGGTTTTCCTTTACCTTGCCTTTCGGGAGATTGACTTTTCTGAATTGTGGGCAACCCTGCGGGCAAGCAGCCTGTGGTGGCTGCTGCCCGGTCTGGCGGTCTATTTCCTCGGCGTGCTGGTTCGCACCTG
>CAZXRL010000029.1:0-4434 GCA_964643275.1 uncultured Candidatus Brevefilum sp. | reverse complement strand
GGTGGCTGCTGCCCGGTCTGGCGGTCTATTTCCTCGGCGTGCTGGTTCGCACCTGGCGCTGGCAATATCTGCTAAGACCCCTGAAAAAAGTCCCCATCTCTACATTATTCCCCATCATCAACATCGGGTACATGGGCAATAACGTCTTCCCCCTGCGGATGGGCGAGGTGCTGAGGGCAGTGGTCCTCAAACGGCGTGAAGATGTCTCCATCTCCGGCAGCCTGGCAACAATTGTCGTGGAACGGATCTTTGATGCGGTCGTGATTGTCGGCTTCGTCCTGCTCAACCTGGGGCAGCTGGCAGAGTTACCCAGGGCGGCCAACTTCGCCCAACTGGGAAGCCTTGCAACCTGGGCTGTGATCATTTTCCTGGCCGGTCTGTTGACCTTCGTCCTGGTGGCTGTCTTCCCAAAGCCTGCCACGCACTTAACCCACAACTTGATCCATGCAGTCATCCCCAAACGCTGGCGCGAGGCCCTGATCAACATCGCGGACCGGTTCCTGGATGGGCTGATGAGTTTGCGTTCGCCCAAGGCCGCGGTCATGATCCTGGTGACCTCCATCCTGATCTGGGTTCTGGAAACCGGTCTCTATTGGAGCGTGGACCAGGCCCTGGGTCTGGGGCTGAATTTCAGACAGCTCATGCTGCTCAATGGCGTGGTCAACCTGGTCCTCTTGATCCCTGCTGCTCCAGGCGGGCTGGGGACGTTTGATGCGGCGGGGCGGGCGATGCTTCAAACATATGGCATTGCGGCTGAACCTGCCCTGGGCTATATATTGGTGTTGAGGATCGCGCTCTGGGTGCCGATCACAATCCTGGGAACCATCTACTTCCTTCGCGAAGGCCTCAAGTGGACTACCGATATCAGTGAAATGCAGTCCCAGGCGAAAACGAAGACCGAGGAAGAATGATGCAACATTCCGTAAAAACTGCCGATGCAAATATTGCCGATGCAAAAGTTGCCGTGATCGGCGCAGGGATCGGCGGCCTGTCCGCTGCTTACGACCTCGCGCTGGCCGGAAAGAGGGTCACACTCTATGAAGCCGCTGACTATGTCGGCGGTCTGGCTGCGGGTTTCAAAGAACCGCATTGGGACTGGTCGGTGGAGCGGTTCTATCACCATTGGTTCGCCACCGACAAGCACATCCTGGGACTGATCAACGAACTGGGCTGGTCGGAGAGGGTCATCTTCCCGCGCCCGGTGACCGTCATGTATCATAAAGGAAAATTTTACCCGTTCGATTCCATCCCCAATGCGCTGCTTTATCCCGGCCTGGGATGGGGGATCAACAAAATCCGGTTCGGTCTGGTCGGTCTATATCTCAGGCTTACCAAGAACTGGCAGCAACTGGAGAAAGTCACTGTTGATGCCTGGATGCGAAAATGGGCGGGCGACAAGGTCTATGACTCCATGTGGAAACCGATGATGGTCGGTAAGTTTGGGGAGGCCTACGCGCGCGAGGTCAACATGGCCTGGATGTGGGCCAGGCTCCACGCCCGCACCACGCGTCTGGGGACCTTTGAGGGCGGTTTTCAGGCCTTCGCTGACCAATTCGCTGAACACTTGCGCCAGATGGGCGTGACCATTAACCTAGAAACTCCGATCCAGTCAATCCAACCGGCAGAGGATGGCCTCGTTTCACTGCAAGCAAACAGAGAAACGTCGGTCTACAAGCAAGTCCTTGTCACAACCTCTCCTGGTCTGCTGGCACGCCTCGCCCCTGACCTGCCTGAAGCCTACCTTCACGGCCTGCTGTCACTCAAAAGCATGGGCGCAGTGGTGATGGTGCTGGCCCTCAAACACCAGCTTTCGGAAGAAGGGTATTACTGGTACAACATCCCCAAGAATGCCGGCTTTCCATTCCTGTCTTTGGTGGAGCACACCAACTTTATCCCACCCGAACATTTTGGCGGCGACCATATCGTCTACATCGGTGACTACCTCCCGCAGGACCATGAGAATTTTGACCTCACAGCAGAAGCGCTGGAAGATAAATTCCTGCCGCATGTCAAGAAGTTCAACCCAGCCTTCAAACCGGATTGGGTCAGGCAGTCGTGGTTATTCCGGACAAAGTACGCCCAACCCGTGCCCCTCTTGAACCACTCTGAAAACATCCCGGCAATCGGTACCCCGCTTCCGGGTCTGTATTTTGCCAGCATGAGCCAGGTCTATCCCTGGGATCGTGGGACAAATTTTGCCGTTGAGATCGGCAGGCGCGCGGCCCGGATCATGATCGCCGATGAAAAATGACCGATTCCGAAAAACGAATCATTTTATCGAACATTTGAGCATTTTCCCGCAAACAAGATTTCTCCATGACGGTCTGGAAGAATCCATCAATCCGGCGACTCCGGATTCACCCCCATATATGGGGGGAGCTTGTTGACTCACTTCGCTAAAGCGGTGGGTCAATTGCATTGAACAGCCTGATTAATACTTATCACAAGTATCATATTTTTTAAGGTCGGGATGTCTTAAAGATTCAGGTTTTTTTAGCAAAAAACAACCGATTCCGCTTGAGGTGAATCGGAAGGTCTGTTAAAATACTTCTACATACTTACCTACCGAGCGGGCGACTATTTCCAGCCATTGGCGTTTTAATAATTTAGTCGGAATCATACCGCCACTGATATTCCTTCACAGTGGCGTTTTTTTGTCAAATCACATGTAATTATTCACGCCTCGGTGGTTCACGGCAACACATGGATGAGAGGATCAGCAGATGAACGCAGAACATGCCTGGCAGGCCACCCTTGGTCAACTCCAGCTTGAGATGTCGAAAGCAGCCTTTGACACCTGGGTCCGCAGTTCGGAGTTGCTTGAATACAATGAATCCACCCACTGCTTTACAATCGGCGTCAAAAACGCCTACGCCAAAGACTGGCTCGAAGACCGCCTGCGCGCGACCATGCAGCGTACCCTGACCGGCATGATGGGCTGTCCGGTGACGATGACCGTCAAAGTCTGGTCCTCCACCCCACATATCCCGACACCAGTTCCCATTGAGTCCTCCTCGTCTCATCCAAATCCGGAAAAAGATAACCCAACCATCAATGGGCGGTACCGCTTCGATAATTTTGTTGTCGGGTCCGATAACCGCCTGGCACATGCGGCTTGTTTGGCTGTGGCGGAGAGCCCTGCCCGCGCCTACAATCCCCTGTTCCTCTATGGCGGTGTCGGATTGGGAAAAACGCACCTGCTCCACGCGATTGGAAATGAATGCCAGCCGGCAGGGCTGAACGTGCTCTATGTCTCATCCGAAGAATTCACCAATGACCTGATCAATGCCATCCGGACCCACACCACAGCCGCATTCCGCGAAAAGTACCGGCAAGTGGACGTCCTGTTGATTGATGATATCCAGTTCATTGCCGGAAAGGAATCGACCCAGGAAGAGTTCTTCCATACCTTCAACACCCTCCACGGGCAAGACAAACAGCTCGTGATCTCGTCCGACCGCTCGCCTAAATCGCTGGTGACCCTCGAAGAACGCTTGAGGTCCCGCTTTGAATGGGGGCTGACGGCCGACATCCAGCCCCCTGATGTCGAGACCCGGCTGGCGATCCTCCGCGCCAAAGCGGAGCGGGCAGGCCGCAATGTCCCTGCGGATATCCTTGAATTCATCGCCCGCCAGGTGCAATCCAATATCCGTGAGCTTGAAGGCGCGCTCAACCGGGTCCTTGCTTATGCGGACCTCAGCGGCATTCCACTGACTCTCGGACTGGCGCAAAACGCTTTGAGTGACTTCCTTCCGCAGGGAGGAGACCTGCAGCCCGACGATGTCCTCGATGCCGTCTCACGCGCGTTCAATATCTCGCAGGACCGGCTTCTGGGCCGGGAACGCACGCGTGAGGTAGCGCTCCCCCGCCAGATCGCCATGTATCTCATGCGGGAAGAAGGAGGCGTTTCATTGCCGCAAATCGGGAATCTTGTCGGCGGCCGTGACCATACAACCGTGATCTATGCCTGTGATAAAGTGACCGACCTGATGGAAACCGACGATCGTTTACGCCGGCAGGTGCTGCAGATCCGTGAGCAGCTTTACAGCCGGGTCAGTATGGCGGTTTAGCGTTATTAAGTCCCCCTGACTTAGTCAAGCCTGAACTGACAATTGCACTCAGGACAAACAGCAGATCCCTTTGTATAACCACTCTCAGCGGTCACAATCTGTTGGCGTGGTCTGGGCGTTGACAGTTCCACTTCCTGCCGCATGAGCTGGCCGCAATCCGGGCAATAATATCGGCAGACCAGAGCATGTTCATCCTGATAAACGGATTCGATCCGGGCAGGGTTCAGGTCGGCCTCCACCTCTTATGCAGACCGGCGCCCGAAACGAGCAATGGCAATCACAGCACGCACCCTACCGCCAACTGCGATCAGAAAGAGGGGGTCAACTTTCATGACAAGTAACCTGTTCCCTCATCTAAAGTTTT
>CAZXRL010000028.1:0-20475 GCA_964643275.1 uncultured Candidatus Brevefilum sp. | reverse complement strand
CAGTTGCAATTGACCACGCGGGCCTATCACCGGGTGGTTGAAATTGGCCCGGACGATTGCGGACCTGGCCGGGGCGGGAGAGATCATCCAGGTGCATCTGGCGGAGGCGCTGCAATATCGCCCGAAGTTGGATTGATGTAAGTCACATTTCATCTGTGTTTGTTATGATGGCAGACCCTTAAGAGAAGGTCCATTTTAACATTGGTTCTTACAAAAATGGATAGTTACAATTGTCAATTTCACTAAAAACGTATGATCCAAATTGAAGAACTTTGGACAAAGGCAATTGCTGGTCTTTTCCTCATAGAACACTTCACAGAAAGTAGCCTGCGTACTCGGGACACCAGCGAGATCGAAGGTGACGGGGCACCTATATCAACCGGATGGGGTTTGTTGTGATAGTGAATACATCGCTGCATCAAGTGAACATAGGTCTTCTCAGTGCTAAAGGAATACTGCTTAAATCGGATGGCATCGCGAAGATGGTCGAGGCGTTTTTGGGTTTGGGTAAGGTTGATTCGAACACAAGGAAATCATCTCTTTCAACGATTCTCATATATAATACTTTTATTGAGCTTTAAAGATGGTCAATCAACTTGTGATAAGCAGGTCTTTTAGCAATATATTATCCCAGAATTGCAAAATTATACTGCGTATTTACATTATTTTAGAATTCAAATGTATGAATGTTGGCTGGCTTTGTAAAAATTATTTACTGACAAAAAGCAAGCACCAAAAGAAAGGGAATCTAAAATGTCATTTGATGAAGTTATGGATATTATGCAACGAGCAATAGCGCAATGGAAAGAAGCGGGAGAAAACCCTAGCGAGCGTCAATATTATGATTTTGTGTCTTTAGTTAAACTTGCAATAAACAAGGCAGATGAACCAATTGGCTTGTTACACTCTGTATTGGCGCAAGTTCATTTTGATGTAGATAATTTCACGGACGCTTGGCAAGAAGCAGAAAATGCCTTGTCGCTTGATCATGATGATTTCAAAGCGCAACACATCAAAACAATTATTGCTTACGCTATATATGTTGACGCCACAGAAGAATCACAAAGTAAAGAAATGGGATTTATGGATACATTAAGTGCGATAATAAGTTTTCCAAAAGGCTATCAACAAGGACGTGAAACGGGACGAAGAATAGGCGAAGCAATTGGCAGTAAACAATATGCAAAGCAGGCACAAGAGACCTTTTTTCAGGAATTAAAAAATTCTGTTGACCAATTTAAGAGAATCTGTAGTCAAGGAATCGAAGCAAATGATTTTATTGGTTTTTCACGCCGATTGATAAAAATGGGCGATGGTCTTTCAGAAACTGGAATAAAACTTGATGAAAACCTAAATCTCTACGCATTAGTTGCAAATATTCCCGAAGGAAATATTTCTTTTAAAACGGACGAAGAGAAGAACAATATCAAAACTATACAGTTAATTGCTCAAGGACGATTAATATTGTAAAGTAAAGGCGACAAAATTTCTGTGCAGTTGCTTGTAAGAGACCGTAATGGCAAGACTATTCAAAATGTAAAAATCTTTATTAATTGGCAAGATGGTACATCCATATTGTATACATACAACTCAGGAAATGCTGATATAAACACCAATGGCTACATCGTTTACACTGTTATATATGTTGATAAACGTTACCATGAGGTGTAAACAAAATATGTAAATGTCTTAAAGCATCAAGCAGGTTAAATTAAAACCGCCAGTCGACAAAGCGTACAGGTTTTACCAAAACGAGTTTTCTACAGCAGCATGCCAGACAATAAAGCGTGCACCTGACGTGTAGATTCACCCAAAGGACGTGCGGGATTTTTAAGCATTTTTCTTGCTTCAAGTTATTTCTGCGGCAAGACAGAATCTAAACCCACCTCCACCTAAGTAACTAAAGCCGTTGGGTGATTCGGGGTAAGTAGCCCCTAAAATTATACCAAGTAAAAGTGGAGACTTTCACGTATTTTTCTCAACAAACGAATAGGGTGGCAAGCCCTGTAATGATTCGTGCGGTCTGATTGCGTTGTTTTCCCCTCTCCAAATCTTAAAAATTTTGTGTGCTTCTGTCAAGGCACTCAATAAATAAGCAGATAAAATATCACATTAAAATGGGGTGGGTTTTTTATCGCAAAATTTATTCTACCCTTTTGCTTATGTAAAACTTGCCTTTATACTGAACTACACGCCTGCCCGTGTGGGTATTACAGCAATTCCTCGCGGCCCTGCACCTACTCTTCCACCATGGTCACAGGTTATCAGAAACGCATTTCAGGCCCGTTGATGGACAGAATTGATATCTACATGCTGATGCCGCACGTGAAATTTCAGAAGCTGCGGGATATGCGGCAGGTGAAAGTGTACAAATACTACCCGCTGGATGATCCCTGCCTAGCGTTGATGAATATCGCCATGAGCGAGTTGCAGCTGACCGCGCGGGCTAATCATCTATTGCTGAAATTGAGCCGGACGATATTGGATTTAATAAGATCGAAGGTGATCAGGCAAGTTCATCTGGCGGAGGTTTTACAATACCGATCCAAGGTGAAGTTGATAAAGATCTGATGAATGAAACAATTATTGATTCTACTAGAAGATTATTTTGGATTTAGTTTTCTAAAATTATATCATTTTGAAATCATGTTGATAATGATGATCATTTTCCTTTTTTATCGGGAAAATTTATTGTGAATGTCATATATTTTTCATTCCTGGATTAATTTGACTCTATGTGTTGTAAATTTAGTTTTATTTCATTAATTTTTGCTTTAATCCATATCAGTCTTTCCAATTCGTCATCAACAAAAGAAACTTGATTTTGATAATCCCTACCGAAGAATCTCCAGAGTAAGAACATGAGTATCTGATGAAAGCGGTTTCTATTTTCAAAATTCTCAATATTGATCATTTTATGAAGTGGTAAAGATTCCAAATCGTGAATTATTGATAAATAATCTTGATCCACAAACCTGGTTTTTATAAGGTCAATAAAGCCTGGTTCCTGGAGGTTTTGTTTAACATCGTTGGGTTTGTTCTTGCTATATGGATGTAGTGGAACTTTCTGATGGTATTTTTTTGCGAGAATTCTCTTTGCTTTTCTAATGAGTTTTCTTTTAAGTTTTATCTCAAATGAACGGAACTCCTTATTACTTTGATACTCTCCTACTGATGCATCAATATCCTGATAATTATTGAATAGATAATCCAAGGAATTAGACTCGAGGGACTCATAATATTCGAGACATGTTGCTGGTGGAACTCCATACAAATTTGAAATTGAATATTCTACTTTTTCAAAAAAATCAACACTGAAATCTATTGCCCCTGCAATATTCAATCGATTTATGGTAGCCCCTTCAAGAGAAATCTCAGAAAAATTGACATTTTTCATCATGACATCTCTTAGCTCTGCGCCAATAAATGATGTCATAATGAATGTGATATTGTTAAGATTCGCGTCAATTATCCTGGCATTATCAAATTTGGAAGAAGTAATTTTGGCTTCCTCGAAATTTGTGTTCGATAGAGTTGATTCAGTAAAAATTGTATTTTCGATATTGCTATTACTGAATGAAGAACTATTGAAACATCCATTTATTGCACTAACCAGTTTGAAGGTTGCGTCTGAAAAATCAGCATTTGTTATGGTCGCTCTGTTTAGATTGGTTTTGTATAAATTAGCTTGCCTAAAATGAGCGTTTGGAATACAGGCATTTTCGAGATTTGCATTACTGAGATCTGATTCAATAAATGAAACTTTACTGTACTCTTTAGTCATGGAATTCTTTAAACTCGCATTTGACAAATTGCATTCATCAAAGCATGTATCTGAGAAGAGAGCGCATTCGAAATTTGCGCCTGTAAAGTCTGCACCTGTAAAGTTGCCAGATATTTCTACAAAAGAAAGATCAATTCCTTTAAATTCACGTTCACCCATCTTGTATTTCAACATGATCTCTAATAAATGTAACCTATTTACAAGATGATGGTGGGTTGTTATTTCTGATGATAATTTATGAAACTCCATCCATTCATTTTGTTGGTCGTGATCACAATCGAATCCATCTTTCAAGAAATTTAATGCAGAAATCTCATCTCCCATACGATGATAAATTAAACTTAGGTAATAATTTCCTTTTCTGCAATCCAAAATTTTTATGTTTTGAGCATCGGATAATGCATTATCCCATTCTTCTTCTTGAATAAATAATTCACACCTGTTTGTGTATATTTTGATGTCAGGTTCTACTTCAGCTTTTTCCCATAATTTTATTATTTTTGTGTAATCATCTATTGCATCATTGAGGCTTTTATGAAACAATAAATTTTTGTTACTACCGCTTAAAATATCAGCTCTTATTTTTAGAGCTTCTATTAAGCTTCTGGCTATGTATTTCAGTTGATATTGATTAATTTTTTCATCACTCAACAATTGCTCTCCGAAATCAATCGTTCGTTTTAATGTATAGAATTGATCAGTGCAGTGAATTATCGACATCAACGCATCAAATTTTTCAACAGCTAATAATGAGTAAGAGAAAAGTTCTTCTCCTTCTTCTTTCATTTGAGCTTTTGAGTATAACTTGAATAGTTTTTTCATCTTATTCCTCTCTCATCATATCTCGTATGCCAATTTTCCATAGCAACAACTTGGTTACTTACTATCGGATAAATCAATAATATTTAGCTCATTTCCCAGAATGTAACATGCTTCCAAAGTCTGTTTTACTGGGAAATAATCCTTCTGACCCTCCAGAAAAACAATGTCATGTTTGTGGCAATAATAAAGGTGCTCCCAAACAAACATAGCTTTTTCATATATAACCATTTTATTTTCAAACTCTTCATCTTTTTTGGCATTTTCCCCTTTGGTGAGAGCCATAATTGAATAGATCGATGCACCGTAAATCAAGATAAATAATCCAATAAACGAGAATACAATGGCGGTAGTTGATAAAAATCCTTGAAGATACATTAGATCAAAAATTATCCACCCTGTTAATAAACCTGAAGCCACAAAAGTGATAATGCCTAAAATTTCTGCGCAACCAGATTCGCTTTTTATTGGTTTATTTGGTGGAATAAAATTTTTGGCAAGTTGACTTTGATTTACTGAAAAAGAACTGGAAGAACTAGAACTGCGGCTTGTCCCAATGCGTTTTCCATCGTATGTTTGATAATAATTAGAGGTTCCAGAGCCCTCTGTATAACCTATTCCAGTTGTTGTGCCTGAAGCATAGATCGAGGATACTATTTGGGTGTGTAAGTCATTATCGCATTTTGGGCAGTCTTCTGGGGTTTGTTTACGTGGAAGGTTGACTTCTAATTTGATTTTTGGAGTCTCAGGTTTTGCGCTTCCGCAATAAGGGCAGAAGGCAAATGATTCATCATAACTTGCATTACAACCTTGGCAAACTGGCATTGTTATGCTCCTTATCAATTGTAATTATTTTTCCAAAATAAAAAAAGAATTCAATCTTTTTGAGAGAGTATATCATGATAACAATAAGGTGGACCCAATCTTCTGGGCCACGAATCAACATATTTATGATGGGTTTCCAATCCGATTGTCAACCCAAACTAAGTACAACTTTGAAGAGGAGACATTCACGTATTTTTTCAACAAACAAATTAGGTGTGGCATCCACCGATGTGCTTGTGTGGGTGGTCGACGCCCGGCAGCGCCAGTGGGAGCGCTTTGCAGGTACGGATATTGCCAGCAATGCTGATATGCGGCCGGCCCAGATCCAGAAGTATTGTGGGCTGGATGAGGCCTGTCAAAATTTGATGAAGACCGCCATGCGCCAACTGCAGTTGACCGCGCGGGCCTATCACCGGGTGTTGAAGCTCGCTCGGACGATTGCGGATCTGGCCGGGGCGGAGGAGATTACGCAGGTGCATCTGGCGGAGGCGCTGCAGTACCGTCCGAAGGTGGATGTGATGTAGCACTTATTGAGTGAGACACACTCGCTGGTTGAAATGCCATCGGAAATAAACCTCTTTGCGGCTTGATGTATGTCAATCTATGGTGTATAGTATATGTGTAAAAGATTGTATACTGGAGGTGTTGGATGGAACGTACTCAGATCATGCTTGAAGAGGAACAAAAACAAATTCTTAAAAATATTTCCGAAAAAGAGAATCGCTCTTTTTCAGAGCTTGTGCGCGAAATGCTTGATAAACAAATTGAAAACTATAAAAAATCCGCATTGGCTTCTGCAGCACAAGCATTACTTGTTGATTATACGTCTGATGAAGAACTGACGGCCTTTACAAACCTGGATGGTGAGGACTTCCTTGCGTAGGGGTGAAATTTGGTTGATAAACCTGGATCCCGCCGTTGGTGCTGAAATAAAAAAAATACGGCCAGCAGTCATAATAAATGTCGATGAAATAGGCATCCTGCCACTACGAGTCATCGTACCAATCACAGATTGGAAAGACCATTACTCGAAAGCACCCTGGCTGGTTCAGATTGACCCAGATCAACAAAACGGCCTTGATAAGTCATCTGCTGCAGATGCTTTCCAGGTTCGTTCTCTGTCTGTTGAGCGCTTTGTTCATTGCATTGGGAAGGTAAACTCGGACACTTTTTCAGATATTCTCGTTGCACTTCAGAATGTTCTTGGACTATAAAAGGGATGTGTTAAAAATTTTCACCCAAGGTTTAAATGTCATTTCAACATTGATATCCAGGGGCTGATGAAGACTGCCATGCGCAATTATAATTGACGGCGCGACCTATCACCGGGTGCACCTGGCAGAGGCGTTGCTATACCAGCTAAACCTGGATTTGACGTTAGTGATTAATATATCTATTGTTCTCATAAACAGGTCTGTTGGAGGATGAAGGGGTTAATAGAAATTCCAATACGGTTATTATAAAAAACTAAGGGGCTGTATGTTATGACAGCCCCAGACAATGGATGATTGGTTAAGCAAATAATGGTTTATTTTGTGAGCATTGAGCTGATAAACCAAATGGTCTTCTGATAGGCTGCGCAATGGTCTTCCATCATGGCAACCACATCAAATACATCATCCTCATCAGCCGTCAAGCGGATTTCCCTGGCTTTTTTGTCAAAGGCTTTTAGATCTTCCAAGACAATCGAAAGCGCCTGTTTGACATCGACTTTTTCTGAGGGGAGCTCTTTTATGCTGCTGATTTTGAGATATTCCGCCATAGATGCAGCGGGATAGACATCATGCATTCGGAGAAGTTCCGCGATGGCATCCATGTTTTCGGTAAAACCATCATACAGTTCTTCAAGGAATTCATGAACGGGTTTGAATTGCACACCATAAACATTCCAATGTAAGTTATGGAGTTTGATATACATTACGGCTGTGTCAGCAAGGTACACGTTCAGTTTTTCGCTAAGCTTTTTGTTCATTCAGATCCTCCGTTGGGTAAAGAATGTTATCGGATATTTATTTATCATTAATTAAAATGATACCTCGGAAATCTTTACTTTTCAATCATTTACCTGTACAAGGATATCTCAAAAGGGAGAAAGAGGCAGACAACGTCGTCTAATTCTTGTCATCTGTAAAGAATATTCAGCCTGTTAATCGACCGAATTGACATTCTTATCAAGGTGTCAAGGGTGGAATACAAGATGCTGTTTGACTTGCTGTTGGGAGGGGGTCCAGCGGCGGTCTGGGCAATATAAAACACCCACTGGGTGCTAGTTGCAGTTCGCTGCAGGAGGCGTATCACCAGATGCTCATGCTGAGCCTGATGGTCTCCAACCTGGACGGGGTGGAGGCGACCACACAAGCGCACCTGGTGGGGGTATTGCTTTCACGGCTGAAGTCGAATTATGATTACGCTTTGATGAAGGTTCCGTTCTGAAGGTCTTCGGAAGCCTGGCGCAATTCCTGTTCTGTGTTCATGACGATAGGGCCGTACCAGGCAATCGGCTCATTGAGGGGCTGACCCGAAATCAGCAGGAAGCGAACCGGGTCATCCTGAGTGATCACCTGAATCTGCTCACCATCTTCATACAGGATCAAGGAGCGATTTCCTAACCAGCGTTCATGCTGCATATCAAAATAATTACTGCCTTCACGTTGATAGGCAAAGGGATCAGGCTCCTCACAAAAAACACCCTTACCTTCAAAGATATAAGCAAACACCGTGTCTTCGGGTGTTGTGGGAAAAACAAAGTTCGTGCCGGGTGGCACGGTGATATCCAGTAATTGTGGGTTGATGATGATATTTTCAGCCGGTCCACGAACACTAGCAACCTCGCCACAAATAATGCGCATCAGCACGTCATCTTTAAGTGTTACGATGGGGATTTCTGCGCTTGTAATTTCCTGATAACGCGGTTCCATCATTTTGTTTGCTTTAGGCAGGTTTGCCCATAATTGAAAACCGTACATGCGTCCCTTTGTGTCACCCCTGGGCATCTCTTGATGACGAATGCCGCTGCCAGCCGTCATCCATTGTACGTCCCCTGCATTAATGTCACCGCTATTACCCAGGCTGTCGCCATGCCAAACTGTCCCTTCAAGGACATATGTGATGGTTTCAATACCCCGATGCGGGTGCCAGGGGAAGCCAGGCGCATAATCCTGGGGAGAATCACTGCGGAAATCATCCAGGAGCAAGAAGGGGTCAAAAAGACGCGCATCTCTGGCACTCCCAAACGCTCGGTGTAGATGAACACCAGCGCCTTCTATGGTGGGTTTACTACGGATGACCTGGTTGATTTTTCGAGTCTTTGTCATTAGATTTACCTCCAACGAATGATTGTATTTTATAAAAACGTTCATATCGAACTTTTCTCAGCTGACTGGGTAAGGGTGAGCAAAACGGGCAAGGTCAGAGGCGATCACTGAGGTGCACCTGGTGGAGACGCTGCAGTACAGACCGAAGATGGAGTTGATGCAAATTGTTCAATTTGGGGAAACAGCGCCATCTCTCTTGGAGTAGAAAGAATAAAGATCGAACTCTCGCCGGGGTTATCCTGGCGAGAGTTTTAGTCGTCAGAAATTGCTACATCAGAGCTTTGAATGCTTCCAACACCAGAAACACCGGCCAGACTAAGGCTTTCAAGAAACCCAGCACACCAATCCCTAAGGTCGTCGCCTGACCAATGAAAAAGATGGCCGCACCGATGACTCCCAGACCATAAACGGCATCCCCTGCGCTGCTCCGATAATAAGTGTCTTTTCTGCGTTTCTCTTGATATTCATCCTGATTTGTTTCCATGATTTTATTCTCCTTATTTGAATTTCCGAATGATAATTTTATTATATCGGAGGTCAATCAGATTCTACAATAGATTTTCTATTGTTTATCTATCTGCTGGGGCGGTCGAAGAATATTGACTCCGTGCTTGTAACACACTGGAGTTCCTGATTAGAAAATTTTCACCATCAGTCAGTCCTCAGTTTTCCCACAGGTGCGATAAAGATCGTCAATTATTCTTCGCCATCCACTTCATTATTGGAGGACTTTGTCACAGGCCGAAAAAGAAGATCTCTAGAATGCATGACAGGCCCTAGTGTGAAAGCACTGGGATTTTTTTGGTCATCATTGTTTTTTGATGTACCCTGTTGAAATATATCATGGTGATCTTTGCGCCAGGATGTTGGCAGCGGTTGGATAACTTTTAAATTGGAGCAAGTTGGAATCTTGAAGCCTTTAGTCGTCAGAAGGCGGCAAGGTTTTCTTGTCTTTTATTAAGTTCGCCCCGCAGGATTCCCGCACAATAAGCTTGGTGGGCAGGACAATTGAGGCTGGTTGTTTATCTCTGAATTTCCCTTCCATCAGCAACATTTGCATGGCGTAAGCAGCCATCCCGCGTTTTGGGACGTCCACGGTCGTCAGGCTGGGGCGCACCATTTCCGCAAGGCCGATATTATCGATGGAAACGACTGCGATCTCCTGTGGCACTTTGATCCCCTGGTCGTGCAACGCTGCAATCGCGCTGATGGCACATTCATCATTGGCTGCGAATATGGCCGTGGGACGCGGCCTAAGGCGCGCTATTTCCAGCGCGGATTGATAGGACCCAGACAGGACATGGGAGGGATCTGGCGTAAAAATCAGGCTTTCATCATAAGGCAGGTTGTGGTCCAATAGGGTTTGCCGGTACCCGGTCAGGCGTGCGTCCTGGATCGCGAGGAAGGCGATCCGCTTGTGTCCAAGGTTGATGAGATGTTCAACCGCCTGCTGGGCGGCTATTGCACGGTCAAAGATCACCGTCGGCCACTCTTTGAGGGGCTCTTCCAGACAAACTACATTGTGGATCCGCTCCTCGATCAGATCCAGGATCCCCTGATAATTTGAGGTGGTGTTGATCATGGCAGGCAGGATGATCACGAGCGATGAAATCTCATCGCTGTGAATATTTTTATTGAAGAAGACCGGATCTGTCAATTCATCAAAGAAGCTGAAAAACCGGACATCCTGCCCCAGCCGGTGGGCTTCCTCAAACAAGCCGGCCAGAATGATGTTGTAATACGGCCGCTCAAGGACATTAAAGCTCTGGCCGCCTGCGATGATCCCCAGGGATTTCTCTGCCAGGCTCGCGCCTAGTTTGAGCCGTTGAGCGTTCTTATTGGGGCGGTATCCCAGTTCCTGAATGGCATCCAGGACGCGTTTTCTGGTTTCGGGAGCCACAACCCGGGGGCCATTGTTGATGACATATGAGACCACACCCCGTGAAACCCCTGCAAGCTCAGCGACGTCTTTTTGAGTAATATCCTTATGAGCCGACATCATGCTATTGTTCCTTTATGAGATAAATCCCTGATAAAACCTTCTCTATTTTACACGCAACCCTCAGGTGTGCGCGACTGGGATTGATCGCACTTGCTTATTCCATTTCAGGAGCGACCAGTTTCAAACTGACCGATGCATCCGGTAAATCTGATGTGTGGGCCTGTACTTTCACCGTTCCTGTCTGATGACGGGCTTTGATATACAATGCCGCCTGGCCGCCGATCAGCGGGAAGGGGTTTTCACCGATCAGATCTGCTGGGCCTTCCAGTTTGAAGTGAATGACTTTGGTGGCATAAGGGAGCGGGTTGCCATAAGCATCCGTAATTCGGAAAACCAGCCGGGTCATATCCGCGCCATCTGCAAAGAGCTGATCGGTATCCGCCAAGAGTTCAAGTTTGCTGGGTAGATTGGCGCTGGCGATCTTCTGTTCCGCTGCCAGCTCTCCCTGATAGTATCCTCTCAGTTGGAGATCGTAAAATTCGGCCTGTCCCCAGGCGCTGTATTCATCCAGACCACCGATGATAAATGGGGGGTGGGGCAGGTTCGGATAGTTCGTCCGATCAGGCTGGAATCTCCCCACGAGGTTGTCTCCGATAATGACTTCAATTTCATCACAGTTGCTGAATACCGTCAGAGGGTTGTTGCCGCCTCCAGAACGGTCGCCCATTGTCCAGTGGGTGGCGGCTTTCAGGACGGTTTGTTTGGCGGGAGGCTGCTGACTCTGATAGAAGTACGCAGCCCATTTTGGCAGGCGGAAAATATCCATCACACCATGATAGCAAATCCGATCGCCGGACCCGAACTCAACATGTGTCGCATAGTCAAAAGCGCTCCATCCGATAGCGCCGGCAATCTCGGGATGCCCTAACTGGAGGTCATGGATTTTGGCATGGAGCAGGGCGTGCTGGATCAGCCGTTCTTCGTGGTCCCAGATCTTTGTCGGGAACATGTGTCCGGAGAATTCAGTGATCAGATAGGGTTTTTCCGTGGGTTCAAGGACGGTGTTTGAAAAATCGTTGTAGGTGTAGACATCCTCGAGGAATGAACTGCCGAGGAAACAGCGGACGCCGCCTGTCTGGCGGGTTGGGTCCATTTTACGCGCCAGGGCGTTTGTTTTTGAATAGAAGGAATCGTTGTCACCGGATTCGTTAACGCGCACGCCCCATAGGATGATGGCGGGATGATTCCGATCGCGGATCAGCATGGCTTCAAGCTCGTCCAGGCTGATTTGCTGCCATTGCTCATCGCCGATATGCTGCCAGCCAGTGATTTCTTCGAAGACCAGCAAACCGATCTCATCGCAGCGGTCTAGGAAATGGGGTGATTGCGGGTAATGCGATGTTCGTACAATGTTGCAGGCGAGGTCATTTTTGATGATGTCCGCGTCCTGACGCTGGAGTCTTGCTGGCGCGGCTGCCCCGATGTAGGGGTAGGTTTGATGCCGGTTCAGGCCGACCAACGGGATCCGCTCGCCGTTGAGATAAAACCCGCCATCCTCGCGAAATTTGCAGGACCGAAACCCAAATCGGGATGAGGCAGTGTCAATTGGCTTTCCGTTTTTGAGGAGGGAGACATCCAGCGAATAAAGGTTCGGTTGGTCATGGGTCCAAGGATGAATTTCCGGCAGGGACTCAAAGTGGATGCAAACGGGATTGTTGTCCACGCCGACTTGAGTTGAGGTGACCGTGTTCCCCTTTTGATCCAGAAGTTGGGCATCAAGTGTCAGGCCTTGGTCTTCACGGCTGAGTTGGGCATCGCATTCGAGCTGGGGATCCTCAGGGACATGCGGTGTGCGGATAAAGAGATGTTCAATATGGGTGGGGTGAACCTCTCTGAGAAACACCTCCCTGTAGATGCCACCAAAGGTGAGGTAATCCACCAGATGGCCATAGGGTGGGATGTCTTTACGCTCGCGTGAATCCACGTAAACCGTGAGCAGGTTTTCGCCTGGTTGAAGGGCTGAGGTGATCTCCATGGAGAAGGAAATATACCCTCCCAGATGCTCTCCAATGAACTGACCATTGAGATAAACGGTGCAGGCCAGCATCACCCCTTCGAAATCCAGGAAGACAAGAGGGTTGTGATCTGCCCGGGTGTAATTAAACCGCTTTCGATAGGTCGAGATAAATTGGTACGCTTGATTATCAAAATTGTGATGAGGAAAGATTTTATTGGTGTGAGGGAGGGTTATTTCCGTGAATTGATCGTCAGGGGCATCAACCGGTAACCGGTCGGCAGCATAGAGCCAGTTATCATTGAAGGGAAAACGTTTTCTCATTGGATAGGGTCTCTCGATTTTCTTATTGAAATGTGTACAGGGTTACAAAGGTTGTTCGAAGAAAATTACTTGACTTTTGCTTACGATATATTTATAATCGTATTTACACGTGATGTCAACACGAGTAAATCCATGACCAATTACGAAACGCACAGAAAATCACTAAGATTATTATCGTTGTTCCCGGCTAAATTCGGTTTTAGGCGGGAATGCTGGTTTGTTCTAACCCAAATCTCACTAACCAAAATGGAGGATTAAAATGAAGAAAACGCTTTTGAGAATCTTCGTGCTGGGGTTGGTGCTTGTGCTCACCTTGAGCGCCTGTGCCGGCAACAATGTTGTTGAAGAACCCACAGTCGAAGAACCCGTAACCGAAGAACCGGTTGTGGAAGAGCCAGAAGTCGAAGAGCCGGCAGAAGCTGTGGCTACTTTGAAGATCTGGGCTGACGATACCCGGACACCCATCCTGGCTGGACTCGCAGATGAGTTCCTTGCCGAATATGGTGTGCAGCTCGTCGTTGAAGATCTGGGTGTGGTTCAGGATATCCGCTCCCAGGCGATCATCGCTATTCCTGCGGGTGAAGGTCCTGACATCTACATCGGTGTCCATGACTGGCTGGGAGCGCTCGTAGAGAGCGGCCTGGTTTATCCCCTGGAACTGGGCGAGATGGAAGATGCTTTTGTTGAATCGGCCATTGAAGCCTTCACCTATATTGACGGTAACCTCTATGGCGTGCCTTATGCCACGGAGAACCTTGGCTTCTTCTACAACACCGAACTTGTCGCTGAACCGCCGGCCACGCTGGATGAGATGCTCGAAATTGGGCGCGAACTCCAGGATGAGGGTCTGGCGCAATATGCAATCGCAATCGCAGGTGATCCGGGCTACAATTCCTATCCGATCCTGTCCGCCTTTGGCGGCTATGTTTTTGGCAAGGATGAGAGCGGTGCCTGGAATGTTGACGATATTGGCCTCGATGGTGAGGGCATGGTCAGCGCTGTTGAATGGATGGTCAATGCTGTGGATGAGGGACTTATGCCTGAGACCACGGATTACGAAACCGGACATGCCTTGTTTGAATCCGGCGACATCCCCTTCCTGATGGCTGGCCCTTGGGCTCTGGACCGCATCCGTGCCTCAGGTGTGCCTTATGCTGTAGCCCCGTTCTTCCCGAGTGAGGGTGTTCCTTTGAGCGGTGTGCAGGGCTTCTTCATCAACCCCTTTAGCGAAAACACACTGCTTGCGCAAGCCTTCCTGACCGAGTTTGTGGCCACAGAAGAAACCATGCAGCTGCTTTATGAAGTTGGAAACCGCCCCTCTGCTTTGAAATCCGTTCTGGAAACCATGGAGGATGAAGACCTGAAGGCAATGGGTGAGGCTGGCGCTAATGCCGTCCCGATGCCCAACGTTCAGGAAATGGGTTCTGTCTGGAGCGCCTGGAACAACGGTATCGCCCTGGCACTGACCGGCGATCAGCTCCCTGCAGATTCCATGGCAGATGCTGCACGGCAGGTAAGTGACCTTATCCTTGGCGCGCTCGCCGGCATGGTCAATCTTCCTGGCAGTTATCAGGATGTGGCCGGGTGCGGTGCTTCATGGGATCCTGCCTGTCCTGCGACCGCTATGGAAGAGGGCGAGGATGGGTTGTTCACCCTGACCACCGAAATCCCTGCTGGTGAGTACGAATTCAAAGTTGCTCTGAATGGCGACTGGACAATCAACTACGGTTCCGATGGAGAACAGGATGGGCCGAACTACGCCCTGGTTCTGGATGCAGACAGCACAGTGACCTTTGTCTACGATCCTGAGACCCAACTTGTTGAAGTTACAATCGAATAGTACGCAAAAGACCTGGAAGGCCGGGGTATTACCCCGGCCTTCTTTCTATCATCTTTCTATTTTAACAAGCTGAAACCATGGAGGTTGGCCTATGACTTCCGTTTCCTCGTTAAGAACACGAAAAGACAAACCTTCATCCGTTCTTCCGCAGATCCTTCGTGTTCTTTTTTTGATTATTGCAGATGCTGCTGTGGGTTGGGTCCTCAGCAGGTTCATCACCCTCGGGTACCTGCCGCTGGCAGCCGTGGTCTTTATCCTTACAGTTTCCGTAAACATCATTCTCCTGATTAGAAAAGCCTACCCCCTTCGCTGGATGGTCGTGGGGTTGGTTTTGATGGGGTTGTTTACGATTTACCCGATCTTTTTCACAGTATGGGTCGCATTCACGAATTATGGTGAGGGGCATCTCATTACCCAGGAACAAGCGGTCAGCCGCTTGTTGAGGGAAAAGTATCTCCCTGAAGAAGGAAAATCCTATAAATGGACGGCTTATAAATCACCGGAGGGTGAGTACGCCCTCTGGCTGATTGATGCGGAGGGAAATGGTTATTTAGCAAAGCCTAATGAGCCTCTCTTTCAGTTGGATCCGGAAGACGAACCACTCTGGGAATTGGATGACAAGGGCACTCCTGAAACGATTGATGGTTATCAACGGTTGAATGCCATCGTCGCGGCGACAGACAAAAACCTTACAGAAATATTATTTGGGGAGGAGGGAAGGACCATCCAGGTCCGCTCTCCATCGGAGGCGGCGGAGTTATTGCAGAAATATACCTACGATCCCGATCAAGATGCCATGATTGATCTGGAGACGGGCGTTGTGTATAAGAACCTCCGGGGCACATTCACCTCATCCTCAGGTCAATCGCTTCGCCCTGGCTTTGTTGAATCAATTGGGTTCACGAATTTCACAAAATTCTTTGTTAGCCCGGCTTTGCGCGGGCCATTGGTCAGGATTGTCACCTGGAACTTCAGTTTTGCTTTTCTAAGCCTATTGTTAAACTTTGCCCTGGGGCTTGCGATCGCGATCCTGTTCAATGACCCGGGGTTCCCATTCAGAAAGCTCATCCGCACACTCTTGATCATTCCCTATACGGTCCCCGCCCTTCTGACGATTCTGGTTTGGCGCGGGATGTTGAACCCTGAATTGGGGGTGATCAGCCGCATACTTGGGAACCTGTTCGGCTGGGCACCATCCTGGTTCACCAACCAGTGGTGGGCAAAGGTGGCCATTCTGTTAATTAATCTATGGTTGAGCTATCCTTATTTCATGTTGATCAGCAGTGGTGCCCTACAATCCATTTCCGATGATTATTATGCGGCTGCCAAGGTTGATGGCGCCAATGCCTGGCAGCAATTCTGGCACATTACATTGCCATTGTTGCTGGTGGCGGTCGGGCCGCTGTTGATATCCTCGTTTGTTTTCAATTTCAACAACTTTAATCTGATCTATATCTTTAACGCGGGTGGCCCGCCCATGGCGAATACGCCCACACCGGCGGGGCATACGGATATCCTGATCAGTTATGTCTATAACCTCGCCTTTTCCGGCAGCCGTGGCATAGATTACGGCTTTGCTGCTGCAATTACAATTATCATCTTCTTCATCGTCGGGACGATCACGCTTCTCCAGTTCCGGTTTACCCGTATGTGGGAGGAGGTCAGCGAAAATGTCTAGCAAGAAAACAGTGACAAATATCAAACATTCAGCCAGTTTGCGCCGGAAAATCGGCATCGGAATCCGATTGGTTATAGCGGTTGCCCTGATCATATTTTCCATATTCCCAATCCTGTGGGTGGTCTCAGCTTCCATTAATCCTACAGGATCTCTGGCGACCCAGCGCTTGATCCCCCGAAATCCGGGGTTTGGGAACTACCAGAGACTGATGACATCGGGCGATTTCCCCTTTTGGACCTGGTTTTGGAATTCCATCAAGATCTCGTCAATCACAGCTGTCCTTTCATTGAGCATCACGACTGTGGCCGCGTATGCCTTTTCACGTTTCCGGTTCAAGGGGCGCCAAACCATGTTGAAAGCCATCTTCCTGATCCAGGTATTCCCTGCGCTTCTGGCACTGGTTGCGACCTTCCTGATGATTTCACAGGCGGGGGATGTGTTGCCCTTTATGGGGTTGAATACCCATACCAGTTTGATCCTGGTTTATCTGGGTGGTGCCATGGGGATGAATATCTGGTTGATGAAGGGGTATATGGACACGGTGCCACGTGAGATTGACGAGTCGGCAATGGTCGAAGGTGCGACAAGCTGGCAGATTTTTGTCCGCCTGATCCTGCCCCTGCTCAAGCCGATCCTGATTGTCATCGGGATCATCAATTACATTGGCACTTACGGCGAATTTGTGCTCGCCCGGGTGTTGCTCAGCAGTAATGATAAATATACGCTGATGGTAGGATTGCAGATCTTCGCAGGCGCGCAATTTGACCAGCGCTGGGGAGTCTTTGCTGCCGGTGCATTGATCGGTGCGCTTCCGATCATGATCATTTATCTTATTCTTCAGGATCAAATCATTGGCGGTCTGACCCTGGGTGCTGTCAAAGGATAGCACATGCGCTTTAAAAAATTTCTATCCTCAGCTGGTTTGCTGATGGCACTGGCTGGATCATTGCTGACAGGCTGTCGTTCTCAAGCGAATTTGGCAGAATCCTTTGAATTTGGCGTTGACCTTTCCTATGTCAATGAGATGGATGACTGTGGGGCAGTCTATCGCCAAAATGGTGAACTGCAGGACCCCTTTGCTTTGTTCAGCGCACATGGGGCGACCCTGGTCAGGGCGCGATTGTGGCACAACCCCGACTGGACAGATTACAGCACCCTCACGGATGTTGAGCGGACCTTCCAGCGTGCCAAAGCAGAGGGGATGGCTACGCTGCTCAGCATCCATTATTCGGATAACTGGGCTGACCCTGGTAAACAGGCGATTCCCGCAGCCTGGCAGGACCTCCCAGAGGACGCATTGCCTGAGGCGGTTTATGACTATACCTATGAGGTGTTGACAACACTTGATGGTAAAGGGGTCATGCCGGATTATGTCCAGATCGGCAATGAGACCAATTCGGGGATGCTCAAGACGATCAACAAGCTGGATTGGCCGCGTGATGCCCGGTTGTTCAATGCCGGGATTCAGGCTGTGAGGGATGCAGCAAGAGACACCAGGACAGACCCCCAAATTGTTTTGCATGTCGCTCAGCCTGAGAATGCCGGCTGGTGGTTTCGGGAAGCACGGGAACACGGCGTGACAGACTATGACGTCATTGGGCTGTCATATTATCCGCAATGGAGCGCTTTTTCAATTGGCGATGTCGGAGCCCATGTCTCCTATCTGCGGAACGAGTTTGATAAGGACGTGATGATTGTCGAGACGGCCTATCCCTGGACGCTTGAAGCCGTTGATGAGACAGCCGACAATATCCTCTATCAGGGAATCCGGGGATATCCGATCTCGATTGAGGGACAGCGCAAATTCATGATAGACCTGACTCAGAGTTTGATCAGCAATGGCGCGCTTGGCGTGGTGTATTGGGAACCGGCCTGGGTCTCCACTGAGTGCAAGACACGCTGGGGGCAGGGCTCTCATTGGGAGAATGCGACCTTTTTTGATTTCATGAATGATAACGAAGTCCATGCGGGGATTGAGTTCCTGATTTATGATTACCTTTTCCCCGATGAGTTACCCGATGGCATTTTGGGGGCATCTTATGGCGACCCTTTGATGGTGGATAAAGCCGGAGATAATCTTGATCAGGTTCCCCATCTTGACTTGCTCTCTTTGCGCGTCAGGGATGATGCGGAACATCTCTGGCTTAGCCTGACGATTGCAGGCGATATTTATGCAGATCCCTGGGGAAGTTATCTGGTTTATTTTGACACCACCCAGGATGGTCAGGGGGCGGATATTGATGTGGATCGACGCCCAATTTCGGTCGCCGAGCCCTATCTGCCGGAATACCGCCTGGACATCAGTGCCGTTGACCGCAAAGGCACCGTCAGCGCCAGTTTGATATTCAATGTCTGGGATGGCGAGGGTTGGGAAACTCATGCTATGACTGGCGGTGTGGGGATAATGGTCGAGGGTGAAACGGTGATCGAGCTGGCGATCCCAAAAGCCATGCTGGGGGAACCGGAGTTTGTCAACCTGGCGGTTGTCAGCGTCGGTCGGGGCCGGGCCCACACAGCGGGGGACATATTGGGGACTTCTTCATCCCCTGAGGATTGGAGAGAGCCGGTTGTTATTGACGTCTTTGGTCGATACGAGTTGACAGAGGGGAAATAACGCTTAAGGATGGCCGGGACTGAATCCGTCCGGAAAAGATAATTCAAGGACACTATTGAGGTGTTTGACCGTGCATCATGGTGTGATGTGAAATTATTCCATCTCATTGTATAATGGGGGTAAGGGTCACTATAGAACCTTATAAAACCTTTTTGTGTTTAATTTCTCCCCTTAAAGTTTGCAACGGATCATATGTTTTACCTGTCAGCACAAGCATCTGGTTCTTTTGCAGTATGCCTATGGAGGGTTGAATAATGAATGTGTTAGCTGGCTCAACGCTTGGGATTTTGGGCGGGGGATTATTTGCACTGGTGTTTGGCGTAATTGGTGCCGTTCTGATTTTTCTGTATTTCCGCAATAAAAATAAAGCTAAAGCAAGCGAGGGTTGGCCTTCCACCTATGGTCGGATTGTCTCAAATGATGTCAGTGTAAGTTATCAAAATGACGATGATTACCGGCGTGTAAGTTATCTCCCAAAAGTACAATTCACTTATCAGGTTGGCGGAGAGAGCTTCACCGGTAAAAGGATTGCCTTTGGCAGCGATCCGGATTTCAATACTCGCAGGAAGGCAACCAACTTTCTACTTCAATATCCTGTGGGGGCAGAAGTTGCAGTGTTTTTTAATCCTGAGAATCCCAGTGAAGCCGTGCTAAGCCAGAAGATGCGGTCGATGACTGCCGGATTGATTGTTGGGATCGTTATGCTGGTTATCATGGTTTGCGCTCTTTGTCCGGTCTTGATGGCGGTAGTTCGCCTGATCGGATCATTGGGAGTATGGTAAGACAAGCTTTCTTTTAAAATGGGTTCTACTCTGAAGAATCTTAATCGCTAATTGGAATAAATGTTAAGTAATAAGTATTAATACACGGATATATGGCAAAAATCAAAACAATTAAACGTTAAAAGGATTACAGAACCTTAAATAATGGAAATAATGTTATTTATGGTTTTTTGGCAGGAGGTATTAGCCTTTATTATTGATGTATGAATTTTCTCAGACCTTATACATTTTTGGGATTTTTTTCTGGATAGTATAAAATAAGAGTATATAAGTGGATTTTACTTATTTACTTTGTCTACTAAAGGATTGAGAAAATGAACCTGCAAATCGTAACTGACAGTACCAGCGATATTCCTGCGGATGTGCTCAGCCGGCTTCCCATCACTCAGGTGCCGTTATATATCATGATGGAGGGGCAGAGTTATCGCGATAATTTGGATTTGACGCGGGAAGACTTCTATAAGAGTCTGCCCACGGCTGATCCCTTACCGACAACGGCTGCGCCCTCACCTGAACAGTTTATGGGGGTTTACGACCAG
>CAZXRL010000027.1:0-20548 GCA_964643275.1 uncultured Candidatus Brevefilum sp. | reverse complement strand
CCTCACCTGAACGGGCGAGATAACGCCTGCACAGGTCTCGCTCTCGCTCCGGGGCAGAGTCATACCAGCCGCGTGAGGTGTTGTTATCATGAGTCCCCGTATAAGCAACACAATTTTCGGAGTAATTGTGGGGAAGGAAATCATCATCCGGATCCGAGGCAAAAGCAAATTGTAAGATCTTCATTCCCGGCAGGTTGAAGGCATCCCGCATCTGACGGACTTCTTTTGTGATCAAGCCCAAATCCTCTGCGATGATCGGTAAGTCACCTAATTCCTGTTTGACCACTTGAAAGAAGTCATGTCCGGGACCCTTGACCCACCGTCCTTCAACCGCAGTCTGATTGCCGTAAGGGATTTCCCAGTAACCTTCAAATCCGCGAAAATGGTCAAGCCGGACAATATCTACCTGGTTCAAAACGGCTTGCATACGATTGAGCCACCATTGATAGCCTTGCTTTTTATGGTTCTCCCAATTGTAAAGCGGATTCCCCCAGAGCTGCCCGGTTGCTGAGAAGTAATCAGGCGGGACGCCGGCTACCACTTTAGGTAAACCCTTTTCATCCAGATAAAATAATTCCTTATGGACCCAAACATCAGAACTGTCATAGGCAACAAAAATCGGGATGTCACCGATGATTTGAATGCCTTTTTCGTGGGCATAAGTCAGCAGGGCTGACCATTGCCGGTGAAAAATAAATTGGGCATAAGCATGCAGGTCGATTTCCTTATGATTGTCTCTGATAAAGGTCTTGAGTGCTTCAGGCTCGCGTTGCCGTAAGGGTTCCGGCCACTTGTCCCAGGCAACCCCGCCCTCTTTTTCTTTGATAGCCATGAAGATCGTATAGGGTTCAAGCCAATGGTTTTCATTTTCCTTATATTCCATAAATTCATTGACGAGATCCTCATGTCCACCTGCGTTGAATTGTTCGAAAGAACGGCGCAGGAGCACATTTTTCCATTGGATTACAGGGCCATAATCAACATGCTCAATGGGGAAATCCGGCCGATCTTCAATATCAGACCTGGTGAGAAGTCCCTGATCAAGCAATAACGTTGCGCTGATCAGATAGGGGTTACCGGCAAAGGCGGAAAAACATTGATAAGGGGAGTCGCCATACCCGGTGGGGCCCAACGGTAGGATCTGCCAGAACTGGCAGCCCGTCTGGCTTAGAAAATCGATCCAACGATATGCCTCCGGCCCAAGATCGCCAATGCCATCCGGGCCAGGCAGACTTGTGGGGTGCAGGAGAATTCCTGCTGCGCGGTTTTGTTCCATATTCGTTTCCTTAATCACCGTGATATGAGATCACGATACACGTCAATATATCTATAGGCTGAGGTCTTCCAGGAAAAATCTCTTTTCATCCCGTTTTGCTGGATTATTTGCCAGTGCTCAGGTTGGGCAAATAAGCGGATTGCCCGCTTCAATACTCGTGCAAAATCAGATGGGTAAGGACGATCAAACAGGAAGCCAGTCCCTCCATTAATGGCATGCGATACATGGTCAATGGTGTCCACCAACCCGCCCGTTGCTCGGGCAATGGGAACACATCCGTATCGCATTGCGATCATTTGCGAGAGACCGCAGGGTTCATAACGGGACGGCATCATGAAGATATCCGCACCGGCATAAAGCTGGCGGGCAAGTGGACCATCAAAATCAATCACAGCCCGGACACGGTCAGGAAAGTGTGATTCTAACTGACGGAGCATTTCTTCCACGCTTGGATCTCCTGTGCCAAGGATAATCGCCTGCCAGGGTTGGTCCTCACAATATTTCAAACCTTTCAAGGCAATATCAATACCCTTTTGAGGATCCATCCGGCTGATCAACGTCAATAAGGGAATATCCCGATTTATTTCCAGATTGAACCGTTTTTGGAGATCGCTTTTGTTGACACCTCGTAGATGAAGTGTTTCGATAGTGTAGTTTTGTGAGATCGCCGGGTCTTTTTGCGGGTCCCAGGCTTTAGTATCCAATCCATTCAAAATGCCAAGAAGCACATCATTTCTGGACTTGAGAAAACCTTCCAGACCACATCCGAATTCCGGGGTCAAAACCTCTTCTGCATAATGGGGTGAGACGGCAATGATCCGATCTGCATGGAGTAACCCCAACGGCAGCGGCACATGGCGCGCCCATGCCGGCAGGAGTTCTGACGTTGTGGGTGGAAGACCGTAGTCTGTCAGGGCTTGCTGGGTGCCGGATCCCATGTATGGGAGATTATGAAGCGTGTGGACGGTTTTGCTCTTAATTAAACTATTCGTAAGAATGCCCTGCGTTTTTAAAGCATAAATCGCCGCAGCCGTATGCCAGTCGTTGGAATGAAGGATATCCACCCGCCAATTCAGAAAATCTGCCAGATACAGAGAAGCCAGTGAGAAAAAAACAAATTTATATCCGTCAAGGATGGGATCAGGTGAATAAACGGGTGATTTCTCGTCAATCGGCGCGCCGTCAAGAAAGTAGGTGGTGATATTCCCATGAGCCGCACAGTAGACCTGGCAGATCTCCGTTCCTTCGGACTTTGGAACAGGGAATTCTCCCAAATGAGTCGTTGTAACACCTTTCTGTTTAATCGCGTAGTGATAGGGCAGGACAAGCCGGATATCGATCTGCAACCCCGAAGGATGTTCATGTGAGGTATGGTGAATTGCAGCAGGTAGAGCGCCTGCAACATCACCCAGCCCTCCAATTTTTACAAAGGGTTCAGCTTCGGCTGCCAGGAAGAGGACGTTGAGGGTCATGAGCAGGTTATGCTTTCCAATTATTCCTTTTTGAGGAAATTCTCAACAATTTCCGTATAATCCTGCGTTTCGGCTTTCACAGATGAGGCACCTAAATATTCCATCAATTCCGCGATCATCTTCGATTTGAGTTCAGCATCGTCGCGGCTCCAGGTTCGGCTTTTAACTTCGAGGAAATGTCCCAAATCAGGATTAACAAGGGTGTCGATGTTGATATAAAAGTCCACACCTTTGTACTGGATCTTGAAGCGTTTGCGGTCTTTCTCAATCCCAAGTTCGGCAGCAGGATCGAAATATTCCCGGTAGAAGCGCAGAGAATGCGTGGCAGGGGCAAAATAGCGGCTGCGTGAAAGCATGACGTCATGTTCGAAGGTGCCTTCACGAGTGACGCCGACGAGGGTCAACCTACCGCGCACATTTGTGATCTCACCCTTTTCATTAATGAATTCATCTTCCCGATAGCGAAGGCGACCCTGACTCTCCTTTTCGAAGGAGAAATAGGTGTCATATTCATGGTAGTGACGGGTATAGACGATTTCAATCTCGTCTTTTTCAAGGGCGGCAATGACTTCATCGGGGTCTTTGATATGGACCTTAGCCTGAACTTCGAAGCTCTCTTCTTCCATGGCGCCGCCGATGGCAATCAACTTGGATAGGACAGATTGTTCCCGTTCGATCAGGAAAGCATCGATTTTTGTTGCATATTCCTGTGCATCTTTGATCAATTGTTTTTCATTCAGGGTCAATAATTGGCGGTCACGCATCAGCCACTGTCCATTTACCATCATATCACTGATGTCCGTTGATTTAGCCGCATAGATAATCTGAGCGTAGATGCCATCGGGGTCACGTTTAAAATTCGGTGCGTTATGGAGCTCTTCAATTCCCAGAAGGATCAGGTCCGCTCTTTTTCCGGGAACAAGGGATCCGGTGATGTGATCAATGTGGACGGCTTTTGCGCCCTGGCTTGTGGCCATTGCAAGCGTCTGGCGGGCTGGAAGGGCGGTCGGGTCACCTGAAGCGCATTTGGCAACCATGGAAGCCAACCGCATTTCCTCGACCATGTCCAGGTCATTATTGGACGCGGGCCCATCGGTTCCAATGCCGACATTGACTTTCAATTCTAACATTCGGGTGACATTTGCAAAGCCGGAAGCGAGTTTGAGGTTCGAGGAAGGGTTATGGGCAATCCCGGCGCCAGCATGCTGGATTGTCCGCATTTCACCTTCGTCAATATGGACACAGTGGGCGGCAATGACCTTTGCTTCAAAAATCCCGCGTTTCTTCACATAAGGGACAACGGGCATCCCTGATTCTTTTCGGATATTCTCAACCTCACCGGCTGTTTCCGCGATATGGATATGCAAGGGCACATCATATTTCACAGCCAGATCCGTACACGCTCGCAGGATCTCGTCGGTGCAGGTGTAGGGCGCATGCGGGCCGACTGAAGGAACGATCAGGGGATGGTCTTTCCAGGTCTTGATGAATTCTTCCGCAGCCGTCAGGGATTCTTCGTAATAGGTTGCATCTGGAGAGGGGAACTTGAGAACGGATTGTGAGCAAACCGCCCGTAATCCGGCTTCAGCGGTTGCTTCGGCAACATCTGTTTCATAATAATACATGTCCACAAATGTGGTCACGCCGCTCCGAATACACTCAGCACAGGCAAGCTTGGTGCCTAGTCTCACAAATTCAGGAGAGACAAATTCGCGCTCGACGGGCATCATATAGCCCATCAACCATACATCAAGGCGGAGGTCATCGGCCAAGCCGCGCAGGAGGGTCATGGGAACATGGGTGTGGGCGTTGATCAAGCCAGGCATGAGGATCTTTTTCTGACAATCAAAGGTTTCCTCTGATTCATAATTCTTTAAGATATCAGATTCAGGTCCGACTGCCAGAATACTGTCATTATTGACCGCAACAGCACCAGGATCGAAGATGTGATAATTGTCATCCATTGTGAGGACGGTGGCGTTTGTAAAGATAATGTCTGCTTTTTTCATATTTCTCCTGTTTTGTTAATCGAGGGAAGCAAGTAGTTGTCGCCTAAGAAAATCGAGACCTGTATTTTGCGCCCATAAGACCGCATGGTCTTTAGGGCCGCCATAGGTCCGGGTTAATAGGGTCTGGCCCAGCCCATCCTGAAAGATGGCGTGGACGGTCACTGTCTGATTGACGATCAGGGCGATACCAAAACAAATATCGCCCTGCGTATTATTAAAAGCTGTTTCCATTTCTTGAGAAAAACTCTGTAAGCTTTCAGGCTCGTGATCAAGCGTCACGCTCGGAATGGGTTCAGACATTACAAGCGTTAATTTATTTTTAAGCGGTGGGTTGAGGCCATATTCTACCAAACAAAATTGTTTTTTATTTTCTGTAAGGAAATTGCCGATAATTCTTACAAGGGTTTCCTCGTCCTGGCCGTAAATATTGTCCCCAAGTCGTTTGTACAATTCGGCAATAATGGGTTCACTCAATCTCAAGGCTTCGTCTTCAGATGACGCTTTTGAGGTGACCCGGATATCAACCTGGCCTGGGTGTGCGAGCAGCCCTACGGTGGGATTTGAATATTCTTCCATGTCACCGATGATTTCATCAATCACTGATTCTCCCATGGAAGCAGTGTGTAAGACGGTTGCTTTAATGGTCTGTGATTTTAATGTATATTTTCGCTGTAAGTAAGGGATGACGGACTCGTGCAGGATGAATTTCATCTCACTCGGGACACCCGGCAAAGAGATCACACAGGCGTCATCGATTTCGACAATAAAACATGGCGCTGTCCCGACCGGATTGTTGATCGGGATTGACTCATCGGGGATGAAGGCCTGACGGCGGTTGTTGTCTGTTGGTGTTCTGCCATAGGCTTCAAACCGTTTTTCGATTTGTTCCCACAGGTCTTCGAGAAAAATCAGGGCCCGATCTGTGGCATCCGCCACTGCCTGCCGGGTGGGGTCATCTACCGTAGGGCCTAATCCGCCGGTGGTGATGATGATATTAGCTCTGTGGAGGGCTTCCTTGATCGCAGAAGAGATTCGGCCGGGATTATCGCCGATTGTGACAATCCGATAAATATCAATGCCATAATCGCGTAAGGTGCGGGCAATATAGGTTGAGTTGGTGTCCGGGATTTCCCCAAGTAACAACTCTGTTCCGATTGTGATAACTTCTACAGTTGGCATAATACCTCTTCCATAATTTTATCCGATAATCGGGTGTTATTTCCAGTAATCGTAACATAATCGTAAAATTTCTTGACGCACTCTCCTAATTAGCGTAGGATTAATGAGTTCGGGAATGCAAATAATGACTTATCAAAAACAGCTTGGTGCAAAAGGAGAGCAGATCGCTTCAGACTTTTTGGAATCGAAGGGTTATCGTATCATTGATCAAAACTTCTCATCAAGATTTGGGGAACTCGATCTGGTTGCTCTTGATGGAGAGGATCTGGTTTTTGTTGAAGTCAAGACTCGAACCAATCTGGCTTTTGGTTTTCCTGAATCCAGCATTACCCCAGCAAAGGTTGAAAAAATCCAGAATACAGGATTAATCTGGCTTCAGGATCACCCTGAGACAACCGGTGACTGGCGGATTGATATTATCGCGATCCTTCTCAATACGCATCAGGAAATCGAGGATATTCAACACTTTGTCAATATTTAGAGATGACCGTTAACGGTAAACCAACCTTAATTGTGATTGTCGGCTCCACAGCGGTGGGGAAGACTTCCGCATCAATCAGACTTGCCCAGCGGTTTGATGGGGAGATTGTGTCAGCTGATTCCCGGCTGCTTTATCGGGGGATGGACATCGGCACGGCCAAACCAACAGAAGAGGAAATGGAAGGTGTGCCGCATCATTTAATTGATGTTGCTGCCCCGGATGAGAACTGGAGCCTGGCGGTATATCAAAGAAGAGCTTATCAAGCCATTGATGCGATCCATACAAGGGGAAAACTTCCCTTTTTGGTTGGCGGCACAGGCCAATATTTCCGAGCCATCATTGAGGGATGGCAGATTCCGCCCCAGAAGCCTGATTATCGGCTGCGGGAGGTCTTGCAACAATGGGGCCAGGCGATTGGCTCTGAAGCGCTCTATGAACGTCTGGAGCGATTGGACAAGAGGGCGGCAGCAGCCATTGAGCCACGCAACCTGCGCCGGGTCGTGCGTGCTCTCGAGGTGATCTTCAAAACCGGGGAGCGGTTTTCAGACCTGCGGGACCGGCAGGAGTGCCACTACCACCCGATAGTTCTGGGCATTGACCGTCCCCGAGAGGAACTCTACGGACGGGTTGATCAGCGGATCGAAATGATGTTTGAACAGGGTTGGGTGGACGAGGTTCAAGTATTGCTGAATGCTGGTTATTCAGGGGATTTACCCACAATGTCAGCGATTGGTTATGGTGAAATCATACAATATCTGCAAGGAAAGATCACCTACAATGAGGCGATCACATTGATCAAACGTAACACCCGGACGTTTGTTCGGCGGCAAGCGAACTGGTTCAAAACCGATGATCCCCGGATCACATGGTTCACTGCAGGGGAGAATCTGGTCACTCATATGGAAAAGACAATCAGGAGACGACTCAATGAACAGTCATAACAGACCTTGGCATGCCCATTATGATGAAGGTGTTCCAAATGATATCGAAATCCCGGAAATTTCTCTGGTGGATTTATTCAGACGATCTGCATTAAAGTATAGCGACTCAGAATGCACTATTTTTAATGGCGAAAAATTGAGTTATCAACAGGTGGATGGTTTATCGGATCGAATCGCCAGATTTCTTGTGGATCAGGGAATTTCCAGAGGGGACAGGGTTGGCATTTATTTGCCTAATTCACCCGAGTTTGTGATCAGTTACTACGGGATACTTAAAGCTGGTGGGGTCGTGATGGCACTGAATCCGGCTTTCAAACCGGCAGAAGTGAAAAAGATTGCCGGGGAATCCGGTGTCCGGTTTGTGATACTGCCAGCGGCTTCGTATCAGACACTGAAATCCATCCAATCAGAGACCCAAATCGAACGGTTTATTCTGATTGGAAATAGCTCTACCCAGACAGATGAATCCGATCTGGAATGGGAACAAATCCTTGACGCTTACCAGGAAGGCGGGCCGGTTGAGGTGAAAGTCAGCCCGGACGACCCAGCAGTATTTCAATACTCCGGTGGAACGACGGGCACGCCTAAATGCGCCATTGGCCTTCATCGCAACCTGGTCGCCAACGTCTATCAGTTCAGTCATTGGCTTGTGAACACCCGACCGGGCGAGGAGACGATCCTTGTGGCGATCCCGATTTATCATGTTTATGGCATGGTCCTGGGAATGAACCTCGCGGTGAAGATGGGAGCCAGGATGATCCTGATCTCGAATCCGCGGGACATGGATGGGTTGTTAGAAGCCGCAGAGCAATACCAGGCGACAGTGTTCCCTGGGGTACCCAATATTTACGCGGCGATCAATCACTATCCGCCAGTTCTGGAAGGTAAGTATGACCTGTCTTCCATTAAAGCCTGTATTTCTGGTTCTGCAACGCTCCCGCTGATTGTTAAACAGGAATTCGAAAAGCTGACCCACGGTCATCTGGTTGAGGGTTATGGCCTCTCAGAAGCGCCCACGGCAACGCACTGCAACCCAATTCTGGGCGAGAACCGGGAGGGATCGATCGGTCTTCCCTTACCTGGTGTGGATTGCAGGATCGTTGATCTGGAAACAGGAACCAAAACCCTGGGGATTGGAGAGGCGGGGGAGTTGGCCATCCGAGGACCTCAGGTCATGGAAGGGTATCACAACAAGGCAGAAGAGACAGCACTCACCTTACGTGATGGCTGGCTCTTCACGGGTGATGTCGCCCGGATGGATGAGGATGGGTATTTTTATCTGGTTGACCGCAAGAAAGACGTCATCAAAGTTGGTGGTTTTCAGGTTTGGCCGAATGAGATAGAGGCGGTTCTGATGCAGCATCCTAAAGTACGGGAGGCGGCTGTGGCAGGCGTGAGGGATGAGCAGGGTACAGAGGTAGCTAAAGCATGGGTTGTTTTGAAACAAGGTGAAACCTGCAGCCCCGAGGAACTCAGGACGTTTTGTGATGAATTCCTTACCCGATACAAGATTCCGAAATATATCGAGTATCGAGAATCAATACCACGTACAATGGTGGGGAAGGTCTTGCGGCGGGTTCTGGCATCAGAGCACTACCCAACTGAATAGTAATTTTCCTCACAGAAAAGAAAAAATCGCTCGAGTGGAGCGATTTTTTGTACTTCATAAGCCATGTTTCTTATGCTGACATCTTCTCAGGAATACCGCCATTTTTTGATACGGGTGTCGGGAAGATTTCGTAGAAGGCGTCTGCATCAAGCGTTTCGACCTCAAGAAGTCGTTCAGCGATTTGATCCAGTTCTTTGCGATATTTTTGGAGAATTTCCTTTGCCTGCTGATAGGCATCAGCGACGATTTTCTGAATTGCGCCATCGATCTTCTGGGCGATATGCTCGGAATAATCCCGCTGTTCAGAAATTTCTCGACCCAGGAATACCAGCTCTTCTTTCTTGCCATAAACCATGGGGCCAAGCTCCTCGCTCATGCCAAGGCGCATGACCATCATGCGTGCCAGTTTGGTCACTCTTTCGAGATCGTTGGATGCGCCGGAAGTTATATCACTGAAGACAATATCCTCGGCGGCACGGCCACCCAGTAAGCTAATCATATCGCTCACGATCTGCCGGCGAGATTTGAGGATTCGATCCTCTTCCGGGAAGGCAATCGTGTAGCCGCCCGCTTCGCCACGTGAGATAATAGACACTTTCTGAACGGTGTCTGCTTCAGGCAAAGCGTTGATTACAACGGCATGCCCAGCTTCGTGATAAGCTATGATCCGTTTTTCACTTTCATTGATCAGTCGGCTTTTGCGTTCAGGACCGGCGATTACGCGCTCGATTGCTTCCATGAATTCAGGCTGTTCAATAACTTGCTTATCTCGCCTTGCAGCAAGAATAGCAGCTTCATTCACCAGGTTTTCAATATCTGCGCCAACAAACCCAGGTGTGGATCGGGCAATATCATTTAAATCGATATCAGGCGAGACAGGTTTACCTTTGACATGGACCTTGAGGATCTGTTCTCTCCCCTTAATATCGGGGCGTTCGAGGACGACCCGGCGGTCGAACCGTCCCGGGCGGAGAAGCGCAGGGTCAAGGATATCAGGCCGGTTGGTGGCCGCAATGATGATGACATTGGTATCCGTATCAAATCCGTCCATTTCAACCAGGAGCTGATTCAGAGTTTGTTCTCGCTCATCGTGGCTTCCCCCGAGCCCGGCACCGCGATGGCGGCCGACCGCATCGATTTCGTCCACGAAGACAATTGCAGGGGAGTGACGTTTTGCCTGTTCAAAAAGATCCCGCACCCGGCTTGCGCCGACGCCAACAAACATCTCCACAAATTCCGAACCTGAAATCGAAAAGAAGGGCACCCCTGCCTCACCGGAAACCGCTTTGGCCATCAGGGTCTTGCCCGTACCAGGAGCTCCAACAAGGAGGACGCCTTTTGGGATCCTTGCGCCGAGTGCGATGAATTTTTGAGGTTCTCGCAGGAACTCAACGACTTCCTGAAGTTCTTCCTTAGATTCATCCACACCAGCGACATCATCGAAGGTTACGGTTGGGTGATCCCCTGAGAACATCCGGGCTTTGGATTTTCCATATGTAATAGCTGCATTATTGCTACCCTGCGCCTGTCTGAAAATGAAATAGAACAGGCCGATAAGGATCAGGAAGGGAAGGATGTAGCTGGCAATGGAGACAATTCCCAATAACGGGCTGGGAAGTCGGATATCAATTTCAATATTTTCCGCCGAGAGTTGCTCCGGGGTCACGCCTAATTCACGTAATTGGGCGATAAGCGGGGTGCTGGGATCCTTGGTGGATGTTTTGATATTGCCATTCTTATAGGTAATTTCCAGCCGGCTCTCATCTTCACTTATCGTCTTGACTTCACCGTTAATGATATCGGTCGCCAGCTCATTAAATGGGATTTCATCGATTCCCGCCGCCTGCTGATTTACAGTATAGAAAACCATCGCGATGATTGCTATAAAAAGCAATATGTAGATGATAAAGGATTGGTTTCTTGATTTCACTGAATCCTCCAATTAATTTAATAACGAACTATTGTTGATAATGACCTACGTATTATACCAACCTTGAAGACTGTTTTCTATAATTATGGTAAAAGGTTAATAAATTTTATAGATGTGCCAATAATTGTGAGCATTGCCGCAGGTGAATCCGATCATGTTTTACGGAAAATGCAATTAATTCTTCAATTTTCATCGGGCCGAAAACCGTATGTTGAACAGAGCTGCCTGACAGGCCCCTCATTGATAATTCATCAATGTAGGCAATAGAAGATTTCCGGGATTCCAGGAACAGGGTTTGGGCTTCTAAAGGGTCACGGGATTGATAGTCGAGATCGTCTGCCCATTGGCTTGTATCCGGCGCTATGAGAGGCACATTATGGTCTGACAGCAAAGATTGCCATTGCGGCAGGTGAACTTTGTTCTCAATCTCTGCCAGATGCCAGAAAATTTCTACAGGACTCCACTCTGCCAGGGATGGTTTGTCACGAAGAGCAGCCTCCGGGTTTATTCTTAGCCAGCTGTCCAAGACTGCTGGGGTGGCACGCATGATTTCCCGGCTGACTTCAAAATTTGTGTTGAGATGATCATGGTCATCAGCCATTAAGGCCTCTAGCCAGGGCTGAACCTCGGCCAATGTGCCTTGGGGCTGGTTTGGACCCTCATTTTCAGGATTAACCCAAAAGGTCGGATAGCCAAATTTCTGAACCGGGAGGAGATCATGGGACAGGTTGTCTCCTACCATGACTGCGGGTTGTTCCGGCCATCCCAGCCGCCCCAGACATTCTGCGTAATACGAGGGATTCGGTTTGGTGAAATGGAAATTGTTATAAGTTGAGAAAAAGACAAAATCATCCGGGTCTAATTCTGCCCATTCGATCCGTTGCTGTGTTGCCGGCTCTGGGAACAGGGGGTTGGTGGCTATGGCCAGCGTCATGTTTTGAGCTTTACACCAGTCAACCAGATCTTTTGCTTCCGGTTTTTGGCGGGTAACGCCACGCAGCTTGGGGAATTCCTGCCGGTAGAAGGTTTCAATGATTCCCTTGCACTTTTCTTCGTCCAGTCCTAATGTAGGGTAGAAATAATCTGAGAATATGTCTGCCAGTAGTCTTCCAGGATCCCGGTTTGCATTCATTTGTTGAACAGCAATCTCAATTTGCCGGATCAACCTGGACGGTTCAACCAGAGAGGAAAATGCCTGTCCGAGACGATCAAAATATGCAGGAAAAAATTCCTCCATATTTGTATCAAGTAGCGTATCATCCAGATCGAATAATGCGGTCAGTGTCATTGAACTTCCTTGAAGAGGTCGATGATTGGGTGACATTCACCGCATCCCACGTATGGGTTTTTTACAACCTGATGGGTTTTCGTGCAATATGCGTTTATCTTGACACTTCGCTTAAGGCCGAAAAAACCGGATTTTATCTCACCAGACAGGATCATATGCGGACAGGCATTTGCCTGAACGATATCCGGCACAGGGCAGGTCTTGCAATATTTTATTTCCCAGGCTGGTTTGGAATCGCCGATCAGGCGGCATTCTTCATGATGACGACCGCGATGGTAATCTCCATAGAAGTATGGACAGTCCTTACCAGTTGTTGGCACTCTCATAGATCCCTCATTGAATTATAAAGGAATCCCCGGAAGGGGATTCTTGGGTTAATTATGACAGCAAAAAATAAAGCCGGATTAAACCCTGGTGACATAATTTCCATTGCGTGTGTCCACCCTGATTGTGTCTCCTTCATTAACAAAGGAAGGCACCTGGACTTCCAGTCCTGTTTCAGTGACGACCTTTTTTGTCACGCCTGTTGCAGTGTCACCACGGACTGAAGGATCCGCTTTGGTGACGAGCATATCAACGGAGGTCGGCAGTTCAACATCCAGAGCTTCGGTCATGTAGAACATTAGCTTGGCATCCATATTGGCTTTGAGGAAACCCGCCTGATCGCCGATGATCTCGCGGTTGACGGGATATTGCTCGTAGGTCTGGTTGTCCATAAAATAGAAGAATCTGTCATCAGCGTATAAAAATTGTGCGTTATGATAATCCAGCCGGACATCCTGAACCCGGTTCCCGGATGAGAATGTCAATTCGAGGGTCGTCCCTCTGCGCAGGTCGCGGGCTTTGATCCGGATTGTGGCAGAGCCGCGGCCTGGCTTGTTGTGAGCGTATTCCAATACTTTGTATAAATTGCCATCCTGTTCAAAGGTGACGCCTTTGCGGAGTTCGTTTACATCAATCATGTGTTTTGTTATCCTCTGTCTTATGAAAATTACAAAAAGGATTATAGCCCAGGTGGCTTCTGTTTACAAGGAAAAGACAGCAGGTGAGAGGGTAGATTAAATTTAGCGTTAAACCAGAATATTAATGGATTGGGATGATTTTTTATTCGGTTTTCTTTACGAAATCCCGGTTAATTTTTCTGATAATTCCCATAATTGTTTGGCTGGGTCCTTTTTCCTGGCATACCGACCTGGATGAACGGGATGACACTCCTTAAAATACCATTCGTCCTGATATGGCAGGTTGGACCGGCTGGCAAGATAGATGAGTGTTTCAGCAGCGATTTCAGGTGTTGTTCCCCGGCGGGATCGTTTTTTCCAGAACCAGTTCACAAAGCCGTTTGTTCCCTTGCAGCCGATCTCTGTATTGACCAGGCCGGGATCGACAGCAAAGGCTTTGACCGATGCGTTGTCACCGGCTCTGCGATTAAACTCAAGCGTAAAGAGGACATTTGCAAGTTTGGATTGTTTGTAGGCTTTCAGGGTCCCATAGTGCCGGCTCAACATCACATCTTTCCAGTGCATCCGGGTATTTCGATGGGAGGCTGAGCTTGTGGTCAGGATCCGTGCGCTGGGGGATTGCTGCAAGTATGGCAGCAGTAAGTGAGTCAGCAGAAATGGCGCGAGGTGGTTGACGGCAAATTGCAGCTCATTGCCATCTTCGGTCAAGGTGTACCAGCTTGAAACGGCACCCGCATTATTGATGAGTACATCAATGCTGTCCCTTTTCATGAGCTTGAGTGTATCTATGACGTCTTTGACGAGGTTGTGAATCTGGGCTTGAGAAGAAAGATCCGCCAGCAGGTAAACGATCTCTGCTTCCGGATTGCTTTCGAGGATCGCAAGTTTGGCTGCATCGGCTTTTGTTTGAGATCGCGCCACGCCGATGATGCTATGCCCCTCTTCGGCCAGGCTCTTTGCAGCAGCCAGCCCAATCCCCGATGTTGCACCAGTGATCAACGTGAGCTTATTTTTATTTTTTGTTGGCATTGTTTTTCTCCAAAACTGAGTATTAACCAATTGGTTACACCGAATAGTATAACCAAATGCTTGACATTTGACAAGAGATACTTTATTATTTGGGCGTTCGTTCCTTAGAACCATTGAAAGTGAAATCAATAATGAAACGACATGTAATGATCACTGGTGCCACGGGAGGACTGGGCAAGGCGTTTGCGCTTGAATGTGCTTCCCGCGGGTGGGACCTTTACTTGACTGACCTTTCCAGAGAAAAACTGGAAAAACTCGCGACTGGGTTGACGCGTTATCGGGGTGTCAAGGTTTACTATGAACCTTTTGATTTGATGGATCCAGAAGCTTTGGCGCTTTTTTGGGAACATCTTGAAAATCAGGAGGTGGTTTGCGATATGTTGATCAATGTGGCCGGTTTGGATTTTGAGGGTGCTTTCCTGGAACGGACCAAAGACGAGATCAACACCATTCTCCGTTTGAATATTGAAGCTACTGTGGAGATGACGCGCAGGATGCTTGAAAATCGAAGGAACCACGATCCCATCTATATCATAAATGTCAGCAGCCTGGCAGGCTTTTATCCGATGCCGTTGAAAGCGAGCTATGCAGCGTCAAAGCGTTTTCTGTTGGATTTTTCCAGAGCAATGCGGCAGGAATTGCGCGGGGAAGGAGTCCGGGTTCTTGCGCTTTGCCCGGCCGGGTTGGCGACCAAACCCGAAACGATCCACAGCATCGAATCGCAGGGCTGGATGGGACGATTAACAACAATGCAGCTTGGGATGGTGACTGCAAGGACGATCAATCGGGTACTGGCTGGACGGTCCGTCTATATCCCCGGCTGGGTCAACCGATTAATGCGCTCTATCAGCGCGTTATTACCGGTGGATTTGGTAGCCTGGATGATCCGGCGTCGTTGGGCAAAAACGCGTCAACTTGCTGCTGAATATGGAAGTCAGAAGTAGGAGTAAGGTTTACGCTTTTGTCTAAGTTGTGCTGAACTAAAGTAATTAACCAAGAAGGTCATCTCATGAGCCCTGAATCAACCAAACAGCATATTCTCTTGTCTGCTATTGACGCAATCGAAAAGTATGGCCTGGCAAATTTGACAACCCGTTTGATTGCGGAAGAAGCCGGTGTTAATAATGCCGCCCTGCACTATTATTTCGGTACTAAAGAGCAGTTGATTGATATGGTGTTGGACCAAACAACGGACCATATGCTGGGTGACACAAAGGATATCCTTTCTTCTGATGCACCAATCGAGGTTCGGTTGGCAGAAGTCCTGAATTATTTGATTGATGGCGTTCTGAAATTCCCCAATCTTATCCGGGCACAAGTGATTGGGCCGATATTTTATTCAAAAAGACAGGAAGATTTATCTGCTATGCTCTGTACCTGGGTGACTCTGGTGAGGGATGCTATCCAACCCCATCTAAATCTCAACATGGAAGATAAATCCGGTTTACTGCTGAACATGATATTTTCAGTGATCTTGATGTCGGGTTTATTTAACAACCCGCCCGAAGATGAAAGCTGGATAAATCTGCAGAATTCCGAAGAGTGGAAGGCTTTCGTGGACCAGGCAATCGTATTATTGCTGAATCCCTGAGTTTTTCATACCCATAAGAAAATTTACATAGATTATCTACTCACCAACCCGCAGGGGCGTTCTTTTGGGATACAGTTGGGCAATTAAGCGATATAATGTGAACCGGGTCGCTGATTGCGCTCTGATTCGGCTGTGGTCAATTGATCCTTGTTTAATTCACTGTAATTGAGAATTTGGTGATCCCGCAACGTCTCGTTTATTTTTAGGTTAATTCTATTGAGATCATAATATTTTCATTATCACGGGAAAGGACATCATGATTACTATTCATAAAATTGATTTGGTGAATAAAAAAGAAGTGGCTCGATTCATCCAGGTCCCCTTTGATCTGTACGCCGGACATCCGCAGTGGGTTCCACCGTTCATTGTGGATGTGAAAACCATGATGAACCCTGACAAGCATCCATATTATGAACATTCGGATGCGGAGTTTTTTATTGCTGAGATGAGTGGTAAAGTTGTCGGCCGGATTGCCGCATTGGAAAATAAACCTTTCAATGTGTACCATGATGCGAAAGACGCGGAATTTTATCTCTTTGAATCGGTAGATGATCAGGAAGTTGCCAACGCGTTATTCGAGACAGTTTTTGAGTGGGCGCGGGCCCGGGGCTTGAATAAGCTGGTTGGACCGAAAGGTTTTGGCCCTCTGGATGGTTATGGGATTCAAATTGAGGGTTTTGAGCACCGGCAAATGATGAACATGATGAATTATAACTATCCCTATTATCGGGATCTGGTTGAAAACCTGGGATTCACCAAAGTTGTTGACTTTGTATCCAGTTATGTTCAACCTCAGAACTTCCAGCTTCCGGAAAAGGTGCGTAAAGCGGCGAAGATCGCCAAAAAGCGCGGGACTTTTGAGGTCGTCAATTTTAAAAACAAAGGCCACCTTAAACAATGGGCTGGCCGCATAGGTGAGGCTTATAACAAGGCTTTTATTGACAATTGGGAATATTATCCTCTAACCCAAAAAGAGATTGATTTTGTTGTAGATAATGTGATGACGATTGTGGACCCTGATCTGATCAAGATCATAGCCAAGGATGGGGAGGTGGTGGGTTTTGTTTTCCCGTTCCCGGATGTTTCAGCCGCGATGCAGAAGAACGGCGGGAAATTGGGGCCATTCGCGATATTGCGTCTTTTGGGTGAGATCAAGCGAACAAAATGGATTTCTTTCAATGGTGTCGGAATCCTGCCTGAATATCAGGGTTTGGGCGGAAACGCGATCATGTATGCGGAGCTGGAAAAGTCCATGCATCAGAATGCCCAGTTTATCCATTCGGAATTGACCCAGGTCGCAGAAACCGCTGTTCAGATGCGGAAAGATTTATTGAACCTTGGGGTGCAGTTCTATAAGAACCACCGTGTTTACCAGCGGGATATTTAGGTGTGCTTAGAAGATCGAGCTATCGAAGAGGTTTAATAACACACAAAAAGGGCCGCAACTTCGCTGCCCTTTTTCTGTCTGGTTGTTTGCGTTGGGGCGATTAATTATCACTTATGTGGTAGTCTTCAAATATAAACAGCAAAGAAATTATATGGGAATCAGGTGTTAAATGGATGAAAAAACTTCTCAATTTACAATTATTAAAGTATTGTTGATCATTCTGTTGGTATCAGTGATAGGGTTTCTCCTTTTCTTCGCATTTAAAATCAACAGTGTCATCAATGCAACATTTACTCCCCTTCATAATGCGAATAACGCCATTTCGACTCAGATCTCAAGCCTGCTAAACCCCACACCAACGATCATTCCAGACCCGATCACTATTATTCGGGAGGTCCAGTCACTGGCACGATTGGAAACAATCCAGTACACGGTTGAGAAAGTGATCACTGCAGAGCTCAACCAGGGGGTGTTGGAGCCATTTTTTGGTGATCGGCTTCTGTTTGTGGCGCATGGCTATGTCATTGCAGGGGTTGATCTTTCAAAGCTTGAGGCTGCGGATCTGCGAATGGAAGATCAAATCCTGGTCGTTTCCTTACCTGAGGCAGAAGTCTTTGTTGCTACCCTGAACAATGAGAATTCATATGTCTATGACAGAACAACCGGGCTGTTACGTAAAAGTGATCGCGACCTTGAAACGGAGGCGAGACTGGTTGCCCAGCAGGAAATCTTAAGAGGTGCGATTGAGGACGGGATTTTGACTCAGGCCCGGATCAATGCTGAAGTGTATCTTGAGAGACTTTTGAACAGCCTGGGCTTTGATTATGTCCACTTCGAGTGATGGGTTTCAACTTCTATAAGGAATGTTCACACAGGTGGACCTGATTACGACCCGCATCTTTTGACCGGTACATTGCATGGTCTGCGTGTTCAATGAGAGTCTCCAATGAACATCTTTCACCAGTGGTTGTTGCGACACCAATGCTGACTGTAATTGGAAGGGATAATTTGTTAGGCGTAAATGGTTTCTTTTCGACTATCTGTCTCAGCCTTTCAGCGACATCACAAGCCATTTCCACTGACGTCTCTGGCAGGAGGATCACAAATTCTTCACCGCCATATCTCCCCAAAATGTCAATGGACCGCAGGTTATGTTTAAGTCTTTCCGCAAGTTCTTCTAGAATAATGTCCCCAACGGGATGGCCGTATTGATCGTTTACAATTTTGAACTCATCAATATCGATAAACAATGCTGCCAGCGGGCGTTCATATCGTTCAGCGCGGTCAATTTCACGGTCACCCAGTTCAAATAATCCACGGCGATTATAAATTCCCGTTGTCAGGTCCATCCGGGCCTGTCGTTTGATTTCCTCATATAATTGTGCATTTTGAACTGCGATGGCCGCCTGTTGGGCAAAGAGGTTTAAAAGGCTTTTCTCTGATTGGGTAAATTTTCGACGATGATCGGAGTTCATAATGCCTATCACACCTAACAAGCGGTTCCCGATCATCAATGGGGCAGCTATGGCGGCATGAATATTCGACTTATTATAGGTGCGCATCCGGCCATTCCAATGCGCATAATCTTCAATCATAGCAATTTGCCGGGTTTCAGCCACATACCCCATCAATCCTTCACCCGGTTTGATGATCAATCCCTCCTGTTTTTTTCCCATTTTGTGACTGACAAGAATTCGCATAGTACTATCAGATTCATCCATCAGCCCTAATTCGCCACCCGAGGCATTCAGCAAACTTGTAGCCCGTTCCAGGATTGAATGGATTAGGTTCTCAAGAGCAAGTTCTTTAGTGAGTTCCGCCGTCGTTGCCCGCAAGGCATTCAATTCCTGAACCCGGCGGCGCTCCCTGTCATACAGATTGGCATTCTCCAATGAGATCGCCACCTGATCTGCAAAGGCGGTGACGAGTTTGATTAAATGGGGATCATCATAAAAATCAGGTTTGAAATTGTCAAGCGTCAACATCCCGATTACGGAATCATGGACTGTGAGCGGTACCCCTAACCATGACCGGATGAAAGCGTGATATTGATCGGTAAAGCCCTCATAGCGTTCAGCAGCGTTATTTATGATATAGGGCTTGCCAGACAGGATAACTTTTGTGTTTGGGTTATCTCCAGGGATGGGGAATTTTTTTCCTACCGGATTATAATCTTCAGGCCAACCCTTGCCAGCTTTGATTTCAAGATAATTGTCGGTCAGGATTTGAACGGATGCACTATCAAAGGGCACTACCAGCTCGAGTTGGTCGAGGATAGATTCAATGGCAAGGTTCACGTCGAGCGTTGATGCGACAATCGTGCTGGCTTTATGAAGTGTCTCCGCTTCCCGTGCTGCTGTATTGGCTTTTTCAAGTAATCGCTGTTTTTGTAAGGCATGAGAAACCTGCGATACTGCCTGTTGGGCAAGCGCAATCTCCTGGTCGCTTGATTGATGGAATTCTTTAAATCCGAAGAGAACAGCCCCTAATTTTTGGCCACTTGCGATCATTGGCACTCCCAAAAGTGATCGTGTGTTGAATAATTCGAAAAGCCGCTGGTTTGTCAGGGGTGATTCACGGACGTCTTCAATCCAAATGGGGCTTTCTTCCTCCAGTACCACCTCAGTCATTGATGGTTCATCGGGTTTAAAGGTTGATTCCTCACCGGATACAGCGAAATTCACATTATAGGCAGATGAGGTGATTGTTTTGCGCTCATCATCCCAAAGGTTTATTGAACAATTATCAGCGTCAATGAGATCAAGGATATTCTGGGCTATGATTGAGAGCATATCTCTAATATTCCGAGAATTGAGTGAAGCAATCGTAATACGGTTCAATTGCTCCATGTATTCATTGTGTTTTGTCAGGGCTTCCTGATTTCTTTTATGCGTAAGCGCGTTGCCGATCATGGCACCAACGAGCTGCAGGATCGCTGCTTCATCTTCCGTCCAGGATTTCGGTTGATTAACTGAATCAAATCCGATGAACCCCAGGACAGCTCCTGCACTGATGACGGGTACCCCAATCATAGACTGGATTCTTTGTCTGGTGAAAATTTCCTGTAATATGGATGCCTCAACTGGCATATCTGCAACTTCGGGAATCAGGATTGTTTCAGCGTTCTTGATTTTTGAGACCCACCATGCCAGCGGCTCGATCGGCAGGCTTTGAAGGTTTTCAATATAGGAGGCAATCCCATCCTGGCACCATTCATGCGTGTTACTCAGGGTTGGGTTGTGGTCATCGAAAACGAAAATATAACTCCGGTCGGCATTTACAAACCGGCCGATCCTTGCGAGGGCTTGATTGATGTGATCGTCAATATTATCCAGAGAAATATTGATGAAATCAATGGATAACTCAGTTACCAATTGCTGGAACCCCATTTTAT
>CAZXRL010000026.1:0-21328 GCA_964643275.1 uncultured Candidatus Brevefilum sp. | reverse complement strand
CGGATTCACACCGAATTTACCGGTACTGACTGTTGCTGGTGGCAGCAAAGGCGCCCGTTCCATTAACACGGCCCTGATGCCTATTCTGCCGCAATTGCTTGAAAAAATGCAGGTGATTCACCTGGCAGGCTACCTGGATTGGGACATCATTGAGACCAACTCGCAAGCCCTGCTCCGCGCTCTGCCTCCTGAACAGGCAAAACGGTACCAGGCCTTCCCTTATCTGCACGAGATGGGAGCTGCTCTAGCCGCCCCGGACCTGATCGTCTCCCGGGCTGGAGCTTCCACGCTGGGCGAATACCCACTGTTTGGGCTGCCTGCCCTGCTTGTCCCGTATCCCCATGCCTGGCGGTATCAGAAAGTGAACGCCGCTTTTCTCGAAGACCGGGGGGCAGCGGAAATTCTGGAAGACGAAAAACTGGAAACGGATTTGCTTGATCGGATCCAGATGTTGATGGCTGACAAGGAGAAATTGTCCTACATGAAGCGGGCGATGGCTGCGCTGGCAACGCCGGAGGCAGCCCGGGAAATAGCAGCTATGATTTACGACCTGGCAGATGTGCCGGAAAGCGAGGGGATATCGTGGTCAGCCTGATCGTTCTCTTCTGGATTTTTGTAATCCTTTTTGCCCTGATCGGCGCCATGCGCGGCTGGGCGAAGGAGATCCTGGTGACCTCCGGTGTCATCGTTGCGATCTTTGTGATTAACATCATGGAATCTTTTATCCCCTTCATCAGGGAAACTCTGACCCCGGATTCCAGGTTCTGGTTTCGGACTTCTGTTCTCGCAATACTGACCTTTTTCGGATACCAGGGTCCCAATTTTCCCCGTCTGATGACTAGCGGGAAATTTGTCCGAGACCGTTTCCAGGATGCCCTTTTGGGGACTTTCCTTGGCGCTATTAATGGCTACATGGTTTTCGGCACCGCCTGGTATTACCTGTCGGAAGCGGGATATCCATTCGATTGGATTTCTGCACCGGATCAATTTACGGAAGCCGGCCAGAAAGCGCTCGATATGATCAAAAACCTGCCGCCTCAATGGCTGCAAACACCTGTGATCTATATTGCTGTCGCAATTGCATTTGTCTTTATTCTGGTGGCGTTTATCTGATGAAACACTTTCACTTGATCGGAATCGGCGGAACAGGTCTTTCGGCCATTGCCCGTGTCCTGCTTGAAAAGGGGCACACGGTCAGCGGCTCGGATCAGTTCGCGTCACCTCTATTCAAATCAGTGACCGCAGCCGGCGCGCAGACCTTCCTGGGTCATGCTGCTGAACATATTGCCGGTGCTGATCTCGTGATCTGTTCATCAGCCATCGCAGATGACAACCTGGAAGTTGTCGCAGCGAAAGCGCAGGGAATTCCCGTCCTGAAGCGGTCCGAATTCCTGAAAGAGCTCACCCGGGGCAAGGAAACCCTCGCAATCGCAGGAAGCCATGGAAAAACGACGACCACAGCAATCCTGATCTGGATTTTGGACCAGTTGGGGACCGACCCCAGTTTCATCGCAGGCGGCGTTGTCAACCAGTTGGGATGCAACGCCAGGGCTGGAACAGGCCCTTACTTTGCGATTGAGGCTGACGAATATGACTATATGTTCCTCGGTCTCACACCGAAAATTGCAGTTGTGACCAATATTGAACACGATCATCCGGACTGCTTCCCAACTGAATTGGATTATCAGGAGGCATTTACAGCTTTCTTGCGACGTGTGCAGCCGGATGGGCTTGCCTTAATGTGCTTCGATCACCCGGCGACCAGAGCGCTTGCCGAAGAACTGTCATCAGAATTATCCATCCGGGGTTATGGGACTTCACCTGATGCTGTCTACCGCGCCACGGATATCACCTTTGTAGAGGGCTTTCCGCAATTCAAGCTCTGGTTTGAAGAACAAAACCTTGGCCTGGTCAAATTGAGGATCCCCGGCACCCTCAACGTCCTGAATGCCACTGCAGCTCTGGCCGTGGTTAACCAGCTCGGGCTCGACCTGACCAGTGCAATTGACGCAGTTTCCGCCTTTACAGGCGCAGGACGCCGTTTTGAGGTCCTCGGAGAAACTAAAGGAATCACTGTCATAGATGATTACGGCCACCACCCCACTGAACTGGCAGCCACCCTGGATGCCGCCCGATCACGCTATCCAAACCGGCGGATTTGGGCAGCCTGGCAGCCACATACCTATTCTCGCACCCGATCGTTGGAAAACGACTTTACCCAGGCTCTGGACACAGCAGATAAGGTCGTGGTCCTGAAAATTTATGCCGCCAGAGAAGAAAACCCGGGGTATTCAGCGGAGGTTATCGCTGAAGCGCTCCCGAGTGGAAAAGCGGTTTATAAACCTGATTTCGATTCGGCTTCAGCGTATCTGCTGCAGGAACTTCAGCCGAGGGATGTGCTGATTGTCTTTTCGGCGGGAGATGCGACCCAATTGAGTCAGGATATCATGCTGGGATTAAGTCAAACCGAAGCTAAGGAAATGAGCGGACACGAATGACAACGTCAATCCCGATGGAAGAACTCAGAAAAGCCTTTGGTGAAAAGCTCCAGGAAAATGTGAGCATGGCGAACTACACCACGGCCCGGGTGGGCGGGCCGGTGCGGGCTTTGCTGTCCATCAACACTGTCGAAGAACTTGCGAACGCCGCTCAGATCCTGTGGAGCCTGGAAGTTCCCTTCATGATCCTGGGAAGCGGTTCCAACATCCTTGTCAGCGATCAGGGATTGAACCAGCTTGTCCTTCATAACCGGGCGCATAATCTGAAAATTGAGACAAAGAACGATCCTCCCTCAATATATGCAGAATCAGGCGCAATTCTTGGGACAGTCGCCCGCCAGTCAGCCTTGAGAGGTCTCAGCGGGATGGAATGGGCCGCGCCGGTTCCAGGCACTGTCGGCGGTGCAGTTTATGGCAATGCCGGTGCCCATGGGAGCGATATGGCTCAAAGTCTGATAATGGCAACAATCTTGCACAAAAACAGGGGCATGGAAGACTGGCCGGTCGAGAAATTGGTCTACCAGTACCGCAGCAGCCTTCTCAAACGTGAAAAGATCCCTGCTGTGATCCTGTCTGCGGTCTTCAATGGGGTCCAGACCAGTCGTGAGGAAGCCTGGGAGAAAATTACAACTTACCAATCCCACCGCAAAGAGACCCAGCCCCCCGGTGCTTCCATGGGTTCCATGTTCAAGAATCCTCCCGGGGATTTCGCAGGAAGGCTGATTGAAAAAGCCGGTTTAAAAGGACGAAGGATCGGAAGGGCGATGATCAGCCCCATTCATGCCAACTTTATTATCAACCTGGAGGGTGCAACTGCCCAGGAGATCCGGCACTTAATGATCCTTGTACAGGATGCTGTTAGAGAAAAATTCGGGATCGAACTCGAGCCTGAAATTGAGCTGCTAGGTGAATTTGATTAATGGATAAGAAGACGAAACTCGGCGTTATATATGGAGGACGATCAGGTGAGCATGAGGTCTCATTGATGTCCGCGCATTCAGTACTTTCTGTCATCGACCGGGAGAAATTTGATGTGGTTGAGATCGGCGTCACCCGCCAGGGGCAGTGGTTCGTAGGCGAAAACCTCTGGACTATGCTCCAAAACGAACGTTTTGAAGAGCTGAAACCCGCCATTTTCCTCCCAACGCCCCAAAACCCGGCGATCTATACCCGCCAAAACGGGCAGATGACCCTCTTTTCGGAGCTTGACGTGGTTTTCCCCGTCATGCACGGGACCTACAGCGAAGACGGAACGCTTCAGGGATTGCTTGAACTGGCGGACATCGCTTATATTGGCGCTGGCGTACTAGGGTCAGCCGTATGTATGGACAAAGGGCTGTTCAAGGACGTCATGATGGCCCATGCGATCCCAACGCTGCCTTACAGGGTCTTCAACCGGAATGAAATCCAGGCTGATCTGGATGCCTGCCTTGAAACCGCAGAGCGGATCGCCCCCTACCCCCTCTTCACCAAACCCGCCAACCTCGGCTCCTCTGTTGGAATCAGCAAATGTATGGGCCGCAGCGACCTGCTGGAAGGGATGATGCAGGCCGCCTCCTATGACCGTCGGATTGTTGTCGAGCAGGGTATCGCTGATGCTCAGGAGATCGAAGTCAGCGTCCTCGGCAACGAATCACCGGAGGCATCTATCCCTGGTGAGGTTGTTCCAAAAGACATCTTTTACACCTATGCGGAAAAATACATCAATGACACCGCCGAATTACTCATCCCCGCAAAAATTTCGGATGAGATCGCAAAGAAAATCCAGACCCTTGCGATTAGGGCTTATAAAGCCACGGATTGTGCGGGCATGGGCCGGGTTGACTTCCTGATTGACCGTGAAACCGGGGCCCTGTACCTCAACGAGATCAACACCATCCCGGGATTCACAAAGATCAGCATGTACCCGAAGCTTTGGGAAGCGTCCGGCGTACCTTATGCAAATCTGATAGAAAAACTCATTGATCTTGCATTTGAGAGAAAAGACCAAAGGGATAAGACAGAAAGAGAGTTCAGAAGTTAAGATGGCAAAGCGCCAACAGGATGAGACGAGCCGGGCCGAACAAGTTCGAGCCCGCCGGCAGCAAAGCCAGAAGGAATCCCAGGTTCAACCCTTCGGGAGCAGTGCCTCGCGGAAACGCACCTCCGCCCAGGTCCCGGTTACCCTAAGGAAGGTTTCCCCTGTTCCTATGGTCAAGCGGCAGGGCCATAAGGTTAATGTGCCTTTGAAATCCAAAGGCGCTGAGCTGCAGTTGCCTGCTTTCCCGAAGATCAGATTGGGATGGCGTCTCATATCCGGTGCGATCTTTATTCTCTCTCTTACGGTTTTAATCACATTCACCAGCCTCGATGCCTTTAAAGTCAATGCGATCACGCTCAGAGGCGCAGACCGATTGACAGAGGAGATGGTACTCTCCCAAATCGGAATTTCAGGGTCTTCAATTGTCACTATTCAGCCGGATGAGATAGAAACCCGATTATCTGAAAGCTTTCCCGGGGTGAGCAGTGTGAAAGTGTCAGCCGGATTGCCATCTTCAGTGACGATGAGCGTTGTTGAGCGGCAGCCTCTGATCGCCTGGCAGCAGGCCAGCGGGACACTCTGGATCGACTCTGAGGGGGTTATGTTCCCTGCCAGCAGCGATGATGGGGAGGTCTCTCTGACAGTCATAGCAGTTGGCGACCCCCCTGCTGCCCTGAGTGTTGCTATTGAAAGTCCGACAGAAGATATCATTGATGAAAAAATGATTCCAGGTGGTTCGACCTATCCCCAAACCACACCTGAATTTGTCCAGGGTGTTCTCGCACTTAGGGAATATGTTCCTGAGGGCAAAATGCTGCAATATGACCCCCAGTATGGTTTGGGCTGGCGGGACCCCAAAGGCTGGCTGGTGTATTTTGGAAAAGACACTGCGGATATTGATTTGAAACTTGCAGAATATCAGACAATTATTGCTCGACTGGGCGTTGAGAACCTCACCCCAGCTCTCATCAGTCTGGAATATCTGCATGCACCTTATTATCGACTGGAGCAGTGAGTATGGACGAACCCATTATTGTCGGAATCGATATCGGGACCAGTAAAATCTGCACCCTGGTTGCCAGGGTTGAAGATGGCAGCAATCTGCGCATCCTGGGCGTTGGAATTGAACCCTCTCAGGGTATGCGGAAAGGCACCGTCGTGGACTTGAACGCTGCGGCCCTGGCTGTCTCACGCTCCATCGAAAAAGCGGAACGCACATCCGGATTCGAGATCAATGCCGCGCTGGTCAGCCTTGCGGGTTCGCATATTTCATCAATTAATAGCCGCGGTGTCGTCGGGATCACAGGCGGGATCGTCGAAATCGAGGATATTGACCGCGCTCTGGATGCAGCCCAGGCTGTTGCCATCCCGCATAACCGTGAGATCATCCATGTGATCCAACGTGGGTTCATCATTGATGGACAGGACGGGATCCGCACACCAATCGGGATGCATGGGTATAGGCTTGAAGTGGAGGCCCACATCATCACTGCTTCTGCCTCAACTGTTGAAAACCTCCGCCAATGTGTAGGCGCTTCCGGGATTGAAGTCTCGCAATTCGTCCTCAATCCGCTGGCTTCCGGGGAAGTCGTCCTTTCAGAAACTGAACGCCAGATGGGTGTGGCGGTTGTCGATATCGGGGGCGGCACCACTGACATGGCCATCTACATTGACGGTGATGTCTGGCATACGATGGTCCTGGCGGTAGGCGGCAACCATGTTACGTCTGATATCGCCCATGGCTTGCGCCTGCCCATCAACCAGGCCGAAGAGGTCAAGCTGAAATTCGGCCATGCGCTGGTATCCGGTGTCAACCCTGAAGAGCAATTCACAGTGCGCAGTTTCGGTGGAGATGATCCGGAACGGATTCAACGCGCAGAACTGACTAACATCATCGAAGCCCGGATGGAAGAGATCTTCTACCTGGTTCTGCAAGAAATCAGGCGGTCCGGGTATGACGGGCTGCTTCCCGCAGGGGTTGTGCTAACCGGCGGTTCCAGCCAGATCCCAGGGTGCCGCCAATTAGCGTCCCAGGTGATGGGTCTCCCTGCCCGAATCGCCAAACCTCAGAACCTGATCGGCCTGATTGATCAGCTCGACTCACCGGCTTATGCCACCAGTGTTGGCCTGCTGCAATGGGCATTGCTGATGAGTGAAACCGGTCAGCACATCGAACGTCACGGCCCAAAACAAGGCAAGGTTTGGACCGAACAACTTAAGGAAATCCTCAGGCGCTTATTGCCCTGAGATTCAATATGCTGTTATTTGTTCACTAAACATCAGAAGAGGAGTTAATGATGGACAAGAATCTACGACCTGAATCATTTGCACGGATCAAAGTTGTGGGTATCGGTGGCGGCGGCTGCAACGCTGTCAATCGGATGATCGATGAAGGGCTTTCCGGCATCGAATTCATCGCGGTCAATACCGACGCCCAGGCCCTGCAGTTCTCCAAAGCGAAGGTCAAGGTGCGGATCGGCGACGGTTCCACCCGCGGGCTTGGTGCAGGCGGCGATCCCAAGATCGGCCGCGTGGCAGCCGAAGAATCAGCTGAAGAATTATACGAGGTCCTGAAAGGCAGCGATATGGTCTTTGTGACAGCAGGACTCGGCGGCGGCACCGGCACCGGAGCTGCGCCCGTGGTCGCACAGATCGCAAAGGAGATTAAGGCCCTCACAATCGGTGTTGTCACCCGCCCTTTCACCTTCGAAGGCACCCATCGGGCAAAATCCGCTGAGATAGGTACCGCAGCCCTCAAAGAACATGCTGACACACTGATCATCATCCCGAACGACCGTCTGCTCCAGATTGTCGATAAACGGTCAGGGCTCCAAGAGGCCTTCATGGTGGCCGATGACGTTCTCCGACAGGGCATCCAGGGCATCTCAGAATTGATCACCATTCCCGGTCTGATCAACCTGGACTTTGCTGACGTCCGGACGATCATGTCGGAGGGTGGCGCAGCCTTGATGGCTGTCGGACAGGCGACAGGAGAAGACCGCGCTATCAAAGCGGCAGAACAGGCCATTTCCAACCAGCTGCTGGATGTGACGATTGATGGTGCTCGCGGTATTCTTTTCAATGTCACCGGCGGTGAGAGTCTGAAACTGTTTGAGGTCAATCAGGCAGCCGCGATCATCAAAGAAACCGCCCACCCGGATGTGAACCTGATCTTCGGTGCGGTGATTGATGAGAACATGGGTGATAATCTTCGGATCACGGTGATAGCCACCGGGTTTGAAGGAAATAGCATCAGCAGCCGCAGCGGGCAGCACCAGGTATCCCGTGAGAGCTATGCAAAGCAAACACCTCTGCCAAGCATGCTGGACAAAGATGGGAATGAAGAAGTTTCGGAGGTGCACCAGAACGCGAATTCCTACGAATTCCCCGCTCGTATGAACACCGATGATATCGATGTTCCAACGTTCTTGCGCAACCGCTACAAGAGCTGATCCAGAGCAAATGAGTTTTAAAACCTCATAATGCTTTCTGATAGATTATCTCTGATTCTGATATTTTGCCTATGCTCCAAGGCACTGGTATGCCTGGAGCACGCCTTAGCATTACCCTAAGTATCGGTGAATTAACTCCTCACCCCTATATAATGGTGTTGGCTCAAAAGAAAAACGCAGGATTGCAGCCTGCGTTTTTCTCGTTAATAAGATAATAATCGTAAGCGCATTTAACCATAATATATAATTCATTATCCAAAATTGAGAACCTAATTGAGTTGGATGAGAGTACCAAACTCGATCATGATATAATCTTCAACAGGTAACGGAAATTTAGGCGAAAAATCGGCGGTCCGATATAGAAAACTGAATACTTAGTTATTTTCTAATTTGATTTTATTAAATTTCCTTGTGCATAAAGATTCAGACTGAAAGGAATTTGAGTAATGATGAGCAAGGGTATCACCAAGAAATTGTGCTTCATTTTATTAAATATCTTCTTTCTTTCCGGTTGTTCCTCAATAACAAACCAATCCAAAAATTTCATACCATCGAAAACAGCCACAAGTATTGTGATAAATGCCTCAACGCAAACGACGCCGATCGAAACAGCGACGACTGAGCCTACTAAAACCAGTGAACCCACCCTTACTCCTACCATCCCACCTCTCCAGCCAGCTCCTCTCACCAGAGAAAACATCCAAAATATTCAGCTAATCTCAAGGACTGAATTTTTCCAAAAGGGAATACTCATTGATGCAGAATGGTCACCAGACGGCGAAAAAATAATCGTTACTACCGATAAAGATTTACAAATTGTGGATTCAGAGAATCTGGATATCATCCACAATGTTCGGGGGTATAAGTTTGTCCAATTCTTGCAGGATGGTAATCTGCTTCTAAGTGATTATCAAGGCTTGCCTGAAATCTTCGATATGCAAAGTTACGAGTTTAGTCCGATTGATGCAGAGTTCCCGTCCAACGACTGGGGAATTGCGACAAATGCATATGCCATCAGGTCGGATGGAAAAGTCATTGCTGACGTTTCAACCCCCAATACAATTAAATTAACTGATATCGAAACCGGTGAATCCACTGAATTTAATTATTTCCTAGGTGACCATCCCAGGGTAGACCCCCAGGCTGTGGCATTTTCACCAGATGGGAATTATTTATATATCTCTACACCACTATCTTTTCAAATCAATGAGACGCTGGTGTTTGATTTGGAACGACAGCAATTTATTGCAGCACAACCCGTTATAAGTGGTCTGCCAACTTTCTCACCGGATGGAAAACGGCTAGCATACAGAAAGGGTAGATATATCAGTTTATATACTTTCCTCTTAGCACCTTGGAGTGATCATTCAGCCTACTTTCAATCTGATCTAAGTGATGAAGAAGTCGTTTCCTACAATGAAGTGGCGTATTCTTTCATTCAGGATTCCTCCCAAATAGGCATCCTTTATCAAGGAACAATCTATAACTATTCAAAAGATGAGCGACGCTCTACCGCAACAATTATCATCTACAACACCAACGGCGGATCGGTCGAACGCTTCATCAATGACATACCAGCAACCAGTATTGATTTGGGATTCAACCCCGATGGGAGTAAGTTTTTTACCCTCTCTGAAGAGGGTTATATTCAGCTTTGGGGGGCATCGGACGGAGACCTTTTGCTAACTTCTGAGCCTTATAAACCGAATACGCATGTGTCGGTAAGTCCAGATGGTGAATTATATGCCTTCTCCATAGGTGATAGCGTAAGGATATTAAATAGTTCTGATGGAGAAATCATTACTGAATATTCCGATTCGAACCTCTCCCAGGATAAATTCATCACCTTCAAGGATACTGCGACGTTCGCAATCAGTTACAACAATCAAATAAACACCTACGATATCGAATCCAGTGAGTGGATCCGGAAATACCCGGAATTAGCCTATTGCGATTTCAATCGTTCAGGCAATATCATGATCTGTTCCGGCATGGATCTTAAACTATTCAACGCTGAAACAGGAATATCGTTATTAAACTTTAGGCCGTCAAACTATTCATATCAGTTCACCGTGAGCGACGATGGCGCTTATACTGCGTTTTGCAATGTAAACTCTGAGTCTGTTTTTCTTTGGGACACTCAGAAAGGATATCAAATTAGATCCCTCAAGATGAATAACCAGCCGGCTTGTGGCAGTCTCGATTTTAGTGCTGATGGACAATTTCTAATTTCTTCGCTTGGTGCTGTCTGGCAAATTCCGGAAGGTGATCTTATTCTAGAAATTCCCCTTCAAGTTACAGGCAATACCTCTAGGATGACACCTATTATTGATATTGGCCCCAATAACAAATTTGTATTGATCTATCCATACATTTATGATTTAGAGAATGGAAAGCTATTGACAGAAATCACGCCTGGTGGAGAACAGATCAATAATGCGTGGTTTCTTCCCGATGGGTTCACATTAATTTTACAGAGTGAAAATACCATTCAATTTTGGGGGGTACTTGAATGATCACAGTCTCATTGAAATAGATCAGGCTCAGTAGAATATCTATCCAGCTTCACGACATAATGAAAGAAGAAAAACGCAGGATTGCAGCCTGCGTTTTTCTCGTTAAGATCTCCCTAATAAGACAGGAAGAACATGCCTTCATCAAACAGAGAGTATTCCCTCAAATGTATGGATAAACTCATCAGCACCTGCTGCAAGCTTTTCCTCTGCCGCTTCCTCAGAGGTCAAAGTCAGGATATAGCTTGTTGGAGTTGTTGCCCGGGCGGCGAGATTCCCATCCACACTGCAACCCTCGATTGTTGTCCTTACCATGACAAGCCAGGCAATCGGACGCTCTTTCCACACCTCAAACCCCTCGGCCTCAAAAGCCTCAACTGCGGCTTCATAAACCTCAGTTGCAGATTTATCATTGACTTCGCCAACCCGTTCAATTTTAACCAATTTGTTCCTCCTTCAATATTCTAAACCGAGATCAGCCAGGAATTTTCTACAGGCTTCCTCGACATCCTGCCCAATACCAAAGGCCAAGACTTCGTTTGCCAGACTCTGGCATTCAGACTTCCTGAGCCTGCGCATCACCTGCTTAATTTCAGGGATGCGGGCGGGTGAGATACTGAACTCGTCCAATCCCAGTCCCAGCAGGATGGGCACAGCCAGCGGCTCGCCCGCCAGCTCACCGCAAAGCCCCACCCACTTACCTTCTGCATGGGCGCTGTCAATTGTTTGCTTGATCAGGGTCAACACAGCCGGATCCAGTGGGTTCGCAAGGTAGGCCACTTTGCTGTTCGTCCTGTCCACTGCAAGCGTGTATTGGGTCAGGTCATTGGTGCCGATGCTGAAGAAATCCACTTCTTTGGCCAGCCGGTCAGCCAGAATTGCAGCTGAGGGCACCTCAATCATAATGCCAAACTGATAACTTTCCGTAAAGGTTTTTCCTTCTGCTCGCAGCTCGGAAACGGCCTTTTTCATTAAAGATTTGGCTTTCAGGATTTCGGAAAGGCCGGAGACCATTGGGACCATGATCCGTAAATCAACCCCTGTCCCTGCCTGGAGAAGCGCTCTGAACTGGCTGAGGAATATCTCCTCTGCGCCATCGAGCATCCTGATCCCGCGCCAGCCTAAAAACGGGTTCAATTCCACAGGCAGATCGAGATATGGGATGACCTTGTCGCCGCCGATATCCAGCGTTCGCACAACAACGGGCATCCCCTGATAATGACTAAATACTTCCTTATAGGCGGAAATTTGCTCCGCTTCAGACGGAAGGCTCTCTCGGTCAAGATACAGGAATTCGGTCCGGAACAAACCCACGCCTTCTGCGCCATTGCTGATCCCCAGAGGGGCGTCATCAACCCCGCCAATGTTCGCCACCACTTCAACCCGTTCACCTTCGGCTGTGACGGCGGGTGCCTGTGCGGCCTGCCGTGCTGCTTGCTGTCCAACGGCGGCTACCTCTTCGCGGGTGATAAATGACTGTTGAAGTGCATCATCAGGAGCAAAGATCACCTCGCCTTTTCCGCCGTCAACCAACACCGGCGTCCCTTCCGGAACTGCCAGGATGGCCCTGCCCAAACCAACCACAGCTGGAAGACCAAACGCCTTAGCCAGGATCGCAGTGTGTGACGTAGGGCCTCCCCGCGCAGTGCAAAAGCCAAGGACCAGGTCTTTATCCAGGCTGACCGTATCAGAGGGGGTGAGATCATCACCGACAATGATTGCAGGCTCTTCCAACTCAACACCGCCAATGGAGACACCCAATAAATGGCTCAGAACACGCCGGCCGACATCTCGAATGTCCACACAACGGCTGCTGAGCGTTTCATCCGGGATCTGCTCCATCATTTGAGCAAAGAATTCAACCGCGTCCATCCAGGCTTTTTCTGCATTTGTGCCGTTTGCGATCGCTTTTTTGGCACGGTCCAAGAGCGCGACGTCCTCAAGGATCATCCGGTGCGCTTCAAAAATCTGGGCCTCATTCGAATTCGATCGTTCGCCCACATCTTCTTTAAGGTCACTTAATTCATCTCGACCCTTTTCACAAGCATCCATTAACCGCTGGACTTCGGACTCGGTATTTTCAATTGAAAATTGGGGGATTTCCAAGGTATTCTGAGTTACGACAACCGTCCTCCCATGTGCCAGTCCTGGCGCAGCGGGGATACCTTTCAGGGTTTGCATTTCTACATTGGTCAAAGCACGCCTCCTCCATGATGTCTATCCGGCGACAAGTATAATCGAAAATCCGGGTCTTATGTTTGGTTGACAGCAGCCGGACTCATAAACCCGGTTCTCATATAGTTCTTACACCAATCCAACGGATTCGGCGTATAATACTTATCATAGGTATGAACCAGGTTGGCCGGATGGCCGCGGGCACATTGTGTCCGAGGAAAGTCCGCACACCTCAGGGCAGCATGCCGGGTAACGCCCGGAAGCGTGTAAACGTTTGGAACAGGGCCACAGAAAGCAAACCGCTCCCTCCGGGGAGTAAGGGTGAAAAGGTGGTGTAAGAGACCACCGGCGGGGATAGCAATATCTCCGGCCAGGCAACCCCCATGCGGTGCAAGGTCAAGCAGGAGAGAAGCTGACAGGTTCAGCGGGAACGGCCCGTCTCCCTATCATCTCCGGGTAGACCGCTTGAGCTGTCGGGTAACCGGCAGCCCAGATAGATGTCCATCCAGGCGGGTTTCCCGCCAGACAGAATGCGGCTTACAGGCCAACCTGGACCTCAGGAGAACCGACAAAGCCCGAAGGATAAACGCCTTCGGGCTTTGTCGGTTAATTGAGACAATAAACCAGGAGTTAGTACCACAGCGTTCGAGTATATTGATTTTTCTCAGAATTTCTTTATATAATGAAGTATGCCACAAACTATCCATACGATTGGGCATAGCAACCTGACATTCATGCAATTCCTCGCACTCCTCCAGGCCAATGACATCACACACCTCATCGACATCCGCAGCATCCCTTACAGCCGCCACGCACCCTGGAGCAATAAGTCGCGCCTGTCGGAGATGCTCAGGCCTCTTGGCATCCGCTATACCTATTTAGGTCACAAACTCGGGGGGAAGAAACAACCGATTGAAAAGCTCTCAAAACAACAGGGGGTCACGCCACAAGAACTTTATAACAAAGCCATTGGGGTCCTGATGCAGCTCTCCCTGCGGGATAATCTCTGCCTGCTCTGCGCTGAGGGAGACCCTGTCAATTGCCACCGTCAGCATATTGTCGCACAGACCCTGTTGAATGAGGATGTCAAAGTCGTCCATATTATGCTGGACGGCAGCCTGAAAGAGGCGTGGAGAGAAGACCGCCCTTCCGGACAACCTTCCCTGTTTGAAAACCAGGAACAATAAGAAGTTCAATAATTTCGGTCAGCAACCATTCGTTTTATTCTGACTGTGGATCTCAGTCGTCCATTTCCAGGGTGCAGTTCTGGGTATAATAAGGACATTCAATAGAGAATGAGGCCTGCATGATAGAAGATCATATTTTCAGCAAAGAAACAATCAGGAAAATCAAATCCGCCGACGACGCCAAAATCCTCCAGCCCATTCAGGTCGGTTCGACCGATTGTGAAAATGAGTTGGTTTTCTTTATCAAACCCGAACTGCTGGATGTTGAACAAGACGGCAAAATTCTCAATAGTCTTGAATTGATAAAAGAGAAGTTTTCCGAATTCAAGGTTGAGATTCACGGTGCGGCCATCGTACCCGGTTCCACCCTCGATCAATTCGAAATCATGAACCGCCATTACGGGTACATCAACCAGCTCTCCCGGATGGCCTCGTCAATGGTGGATGCAGACACCCGGGCGCGGATCTTTGAAATCCTCAATTTGCCAGATCAGGATGAGCATCTCATTTTGGGCGGCCACGAGTTTATAAAAACCTTTAACACGGACGTTGACACCCTTTCCAAAATCTGGTTTGCCCAGGAGGCGAACAAATTGCGCAGCGGTTTTTATTTTATTGAAGACCGCTTCGAAGAGAAACCCATCATCCTGGTCAATGGATTCCATCCCTCCCAATTATTACATTTCACCAGAGAGGATCACCGCATCCTCCTTCTGCTTCTGCATACTGACACGGACTGGGTTGACCTGAAATTTGAACTGGTCGGAGATACCTTCCCTGAACGCGCCAAACCGGAGTCGATCCGGGGAATGCTTTTCGCAAACCCCGACCTTTACGGACAGGACGAGGTGGGCATCAACACCAACGGCGTGCACCTTTCCGCGGGGCCTTTTGAAGCCGCATTTGAGGTCGTGAATTTCTTCGGTGACCTGCTTGATCTGGACCCGCGAGAAACACCGCCCCTGGCCATTAGCCGGGCAATCAAGACGGGGCTGGAAAAAGAAGTTGCGCTTGCCTTATTGGGCAATCCCCCTCTCGACAACAGCGATCTCTTTACTGAAACCGAGAACATAAATACGAGCGATGCGGTCCAATTCGCCAAAGTGCAAACCTTTGACCAAAACTAACCTATCGCTTTCAATCCATCACGAAAAAGGAAGAAAATGACCCCCATTCAAGACACCTACCTGTATCAGGAAATCCACCAGCAACCGGACGTCATCCGCAGGCTGGTCAATACGCCGCCGGCCGGGATAGCCGCGCTGGCGGAAGAGGTCAAATCACGCGGGATTCGACATATTTTCCTCGCTGCCCGCGGCACGAGTGACAATGCAGGCCGCTATGCGAAGTATCTCCTGGGAGCGCACAACAGGATGGTTGTCAGCCTGGCTGCCCCCAGCCTGTTCACGATCTATAAACAACCGCCTGATTTATTGGATAGTCTTGTCCTGGGAATCAGCCAGAGCGGAAAGAGCCCAGATATCGTATCGGTACTCAAGGAAGGCCAGCGGCAGGGAGCCCTGACCGCAGCCATCACAAATATACCCGATTCGGATCTGGGCAGAGCAGCTGAGATTGTGATTGGACTGGAGGCAGGCAAAGAGACATCGCTGGCGGCGACAAAAACCTACACCGCGCAACTGCTCATCATTGCCCTGCTGTCCGCGGCGCTTGATCCCGCTCCTCAGTACACCGATGACCTGCAGGCATTCCCGGAAAAAATCGAGAGCATCTTCCAGGAAGAGGAATCTGTCAGGGCTCTGGCTGAAAAACATCGCGCCATGAACCATTGCATCATGATTGGGCGGGGGTTCAATTACGCATCCGCTTTTGAATTCGCCATCAAAATGAAGGAGCTGACCTATACGGTTGCCCTCCCCTATTCCAGCGCTGATTTCCTGCACGGACCCATCGCATTGATCAATGAAGGTTATCCCCTCTTCATCTTTGCACCGAGTGGGAAATTAATCAAGGAAATCGAAGATTTGGTGGAAAAGGTCAGGGAAAGGCAAGGGAAAGTCATCCTCATCAGCGACTTTCATGAGGTGCTGGTGGCTACGGGCGATGAGCAAATCTTATTGCCCGGTGATATTCCTGAATGGCTCTCCCCCATCTCCGCCATCATCCCCGCTCAGATGTTCGCAATGTATCTGGCGCATGCCCGTGGTTACGATGTTGACAACCCCCGCGGCCTGCATAAGGTCACAGAGACCTGGTAGGGTTTAAGAAGAACGTCCGCACTTTTTTCTGTCAAACCACCAGCGCCACGCTTGCATGGGCTGGTGGTTTTGATATACAATCAAATTAATCAATCCCCCAAAACTCATCGACGCAGCCCCCGCATAATGCTTTTGAGTTGTGATAAAAGTACTCAGTCTTGCAAATACAAATTGTGTTTACTATAAAATATCCAAGAAATAATGACCATCAGGAGGTCCCTTATGAAGAAGTCAATAACGACCTTACTTAGCGGGGTTCTTTTCTTCTCAATGATCTTAACTGCCTGCCAGTTCCCCAGTAGTGACAACCTCAGCCAGGAAGGAGAAATCGTACAAACCCAGGTTGCTATGGCCTTCACCCAAACAGCCATTGCGGAAGCACAGGAAGCAGAGACGCTCGCCACAGAAACAATCGAAGCGCCTTCGGAAGAAGAAACCGAAACGGAAGAGCTAGTCGCGGAGATCACGCATACCATCACACCCGGTTCGCCGGGATGGGAAGATAAATGGTTTTATGATACGGATTCCAGTACGACCGCCGCCAGCAGATCTGTTAATCGCGGCGATGATTTCGTTGCCAACTTATTTGAGCGGCCTTTTACCGCAGGCGACATGGTCTATCGGCCGGATGTGGATATCACCAAAGCAGCGATGTCTCAAGACGGAACCTTTTATTATGCGACCATCACCTTGAGCGGCGAGCATCCTGATGGCGGATTGCAGGCAGCCTACGGGGTTGAAATTGATCTCAACCGGGACGGCCGTGGAGACCTGCTGGTAATCGCTGACCGGCCCACATCGACTGAATGGGACATTGCCGGCGTAAGCGCCCACAAGGATGCCAATAAGGATATCGGCGGCTCCTCGGTCATGCGCCCTGATGCAGCCTATACAGGCGATGGCTATGAGCAGGAAGTTTTCTCAATGGCTGTCCTGGATGATCCGGATATGGCCTGGGCGCGCGTCAACACCGGCTCACCGCCTTCCGTGACCCTCGCATTCAAGAAATCACTCCTTGCCGGGTATAACACCTTTGTGTGGGGCGTCTGGGCAGCAGACAGCCTGCTTGACCCGGCGTTGATTGACCTGCATGACAATTTCACCCAGGCGGAAGCCGGCTCACCCTATCTGTCGCATGCCAATTACCCCCTGGCCGCGATCAACCTTGTTGATAATACCTGCCGAGAGACTTACAATTTCGATGCGGAAACCCCCATTCCCGGCTTATGCTATATCCCTGAAAAACCAACAGAAGCCCCTCTACCCGGGACGATCAACGGAGTTGCTTTTGACGATCTCAATAATAACGGCAGCCGTCAAGATGGCGAACCGCTGACCAGTTACACCGTAACTGTTACCGTGCACCTTGAGTCTTGCGCAAACCCAAGTATTGCGACTGCCAACACCAACTCGTTCACCTTCTCCGGGTTGGACGCAGGCACCTATTGCGTAAAAATCACGCCCAGCGGCTCCATGACCACGCCCAGCAGCTATACCTTTGCGCTCCCAGCCGGTGGAACTCAATATGTCGAATTTGGGTATCAAGTCGTCATATAGTCAGGTCTGATCCGGAACACAGAAGCGCTCTGGATATCTGCACCTCGATGCTGTCTCTTGTTCCTGTAAGTCCTGCTAAGGGGACTGTTCCTGTGTAACCATTCCCCCTGCCACCTGCCAGACCTGGTGCGAGCTGATAAATTCCGGCTCAAACATGGAGAGATCGGTTGAGGTTAATATCGCCTGTTCAGATTGCGCCAGCGCCGTCAACAGGTCTGCCCGCCGCCGGATGTCCAATTCAGACATGATCTCGTCCAATAGGAGGACGGGCCACTCGCCGGTCCGCTGGTGCAGCCAGTTCACCTCCGCCAGCTTCATCGCCAGCAAAGCGGTCCGGCCCTGCCCGCGGGAACCGTAATCGCCCAGGTCAATCTGATTGCTCAAGAACCGCATCTCGTCGCGGTGCGGACCAACGGTGGTCACGCCGCGTGCAATTTCTTCCCGGCGCAACTCTTTCAGGGTATCTCTCAACCCGGCTTCCAGCTCTTCCATCGTAAACCCTGACCGGTCTGCCACGGTTGACACATTTAATGTCATCTGGCCTTTCGGCGATGAAAGGGGTTCATAAGCAGGCTGGTAATCCAATCGCAGCACTTCTTTACCATGGGTCAGGTCATAGTGCAGTCGTTTTGCCTCATCTTCCATCTCACGGATGGCTTTGATCCGTTCAAACATGATCAATGCGCCATGCCTGGCAAGCATCCCATCCCAAACTGCAAGCTGTTCAGGATCGCCGCCCCGCTCGGCCAGTTGTTTGAGAAGCGCGTTGCGCTGTGAGATGACCTGTCCGTAATCGCTGAGATGCCCCACATATTGGGATGAAGCCTGTGAGATCAACATATCCAGATAGCGGCGCCGTTCGGATGGACCTTCCTCAATAATCCGTGCCATCTGGGGCAGGAAGATCACGGCATTAAATCGACCTACGACCTCACCCATTTTCCGTTTGACGCCATCGTACAGGACTTCTTTGCGAAACCGGGTATTCCCGTTCCCGCCATTGGGCTCCCGGATCAACCGCACTTCCATTGTGTGGCTGCCATCCTGCCGGGTAAATTCCCCCACAACCCGCCCGACGGTTGTCCCATTCTCAGGAATGGTGAAATTGATCAGCTGCCGGTCAGAACTGGCATGAAAGGAAGTAAAGGTGGAAAGAAGATAGACCGCTTCCAGCAGGGTGGTTTTCCCCTGGGCATTTCCGCCCACCAACAGAAAGATTTCCCGGGGGAAGTCCAGATCCAACCGGGAAAAATGTCGGAAATTCGTCAGCGATAAGCGTCGAAGATACATCAGTTCTTAGATTGAGTCCATATCGTCCGATTCGGGTTGCCAAATCTGGTCTGTGCGGTTGATATAAAGCTTCCCGTTAAGGTGATCGATCTCATGCTGGAAGATTCGCGCAAGCCAACCCTGAGCGCGAATTTTGACCTTTTCACCATACTGGTTAAACCCGCTCACCGTCACAACCTTTGAACGCGCCACATTGCCTGCCAATGCGGGCACTGAGAGACAACCTTCAATCCCATTCACCTTGGAATCAGACTGTTTGATGATTTCCGGATTAACCAGGACATAAAGCTGTTTGGGGATCGAATCATCCTCCTCATCTCCGAACTCAATCACGGCCACCTGCCTCGATATTCCAATCTGAGGTGCAGCGAGGCCAACGCCGGGCGCATCCCGCATGGTTTCAATCATATCTTCAACCAGGACCTGCAATTCCTTATCAAATTTTTCAACGATTTCCGCTTTCCGGCTTAATACAACATCGGGAAATGTCACAAGTTTTCTAATGGTCATATTTTTCACTCCGAAGAAATTGTACCAGTAAGTCATCCATCGGGATTCAGATATCCTCTCCCTGGGTCGGATGATTGTATTCTCCATTTTGTGGATCGATATTCCGCCGGGCCCCGAAAGTCTTCTGGTGATAACTGGCAATCCACTCTGAGATGCGCTCACGTTCTGCCTCAATCTCAAATTGCCTGATTTGATCCAGGCGTTCACCCATCCGATAAAAAATATCCTGCTGGACCTCGGATGGATTATAGACATAATCGAAAGTTAACTTGGTGTTCCCAACCGAAATAAAAACCGTCCCGAAATTGAACAAATAGCCCCAAAAACCCCGCCGTTCATACTCAATACTGAGGACATTTTCAAGCGGAGCTGACCGCCTTCTTTCCTTGCCAAACGGCTTTCGGTCTATATCGAGAATCTGATCCAGGGTCACTTTGAAGATATCATTACGCCAATCCGCGTATTGATACAGAATCCAGAGGAAATCAAAGAACATCAACACGCCCAGTCCAATCAGGCCGGTCGTGATGGGAATAAAGGTGATCGCGCCGCCCATTAAGAGAATCATGGCTGCAACGGCAAGCCCCATCACCAACACGGGCAGCCAGGCCATCCTGATCAGAACAAACCAATGCTTACGATAAGTAATCGTCCCGCTCGCCTCATATCGCAAGCGGATGAAATCGGAAAAGAGCCATTCAAAAAAACCGGGTTCCTTCTGCGGGATGGACGCCTGTGCCTGAGCACGCTGGGGAGCTTTGAAAGCGGTCTGAGTGGTTTCTTCGGGGCTGGTCTGAAATTCCAGTTTCTCCTGAAGCTTCCGGTTCATGATCAGCGCTTCTTCCCGGCGGTTGCGTTCCTCAGACCTGTGCCAGTAGGATTCGATCAGGGCTGCAATAATTTCCACATTTGCAAGATCATGCAATCGAATCGTCCCGACATAGGTCAAAACAACCACATCCGCATAGCCCAGCAGACTGCCCAGCCGTGATTTCTGTGTCCCGACCGACATGATGGTCCTAAGAGGAGCTTCCTGCCGACTGTCATAAATCAGAGCGACTTTCTCAATCCACACCACGCGCTTATTGGTCAGGATGAAATAATCGTTCCGCCAATCAAAGAAGGTCCAGATTGACCAGACAGTCGCAAGCGGTAATCCGATTCCCAGAACCAGCCAGGAGTATTGATGACTCGGCAACCACAGCATCAGGACCGAAGCCAGTACCGCTAGCAGCCCCAACCCTATCGGGAGCATTAATCGAGCCCAGAGCATTGCCGGATGTCGCCGGGAAATAATATGAATGAATTCATCCTCCCCCACCCAGGACAATGGCACTTCCATCGAAAGTCTTCGGCTTTTGACCGAGACCTCCAGAATTGTTTCGATTTCTGGAAGATCCTCGTAGATCGCAAGATACCGGTCAACATCCAAACCGATCAGGGCCACATCGCCACAGGCAACGGCCTGATAGAACCGCGGATCATCCACCCAAAGCGCTTCCTCACCAAAAAAATCACCCCGGTTCATTTTTACATGAGATAATGCATTATCGTTACGATCAGGGTCAAGCTGAACGCAGCCCTCACAAACAATGAACATCGTATCCGATACATCACCAGGCTTGAAAATGACCTCCCCCTGACGGAAAAACGCGATCCTGAACATTCCTGCCAACCTGTTAATCCGGGCTGGATCAAGATGGCCGAATATCGGCGTTTTTTTCAATAATTCAGCGATTTCCAAGTGCTCAATCTGCATAACCTTAGTATAAAACAAGTTTTAATATTAATAAACGCTGAAACCACCCAATCTGCAAAGTCCAAAAAAAGACAATCCGGATTTTGAACGTCGATTCTCTGACCCCAACCCCGGCCCTTCCCCTTGCACCCTTCGGGTGTTCCGCTGC
>CAZXRL010000025.1:0-21882 GCA_964643275.1 uncultured Candidatus Brevefilum sp. | reverse complement strand
AACAATAATTCAGCAGATTTTCAGTAGGGTGTGCACCTCCTTGTGCGCACCAATTCTTTTATCCGGTGCGCTCAAAACCGGAGCGCACCCTACCTGTGCTTCCCATTGCACCTTTCGGGTGTTCCGCTGCGCTTCAAGGGGAAGGGCCAGGGTTGAGATCAGAAGATTGACATTATTATCTTATTTTTTAATTTGCGGTATCCCCCTCATTCTCCCGTCCCCACGCGCTCAATAATCATCTATAATAAGATAAAGGCACAACGCTAGAAGAAAGATATCACTTATGAGCATCTGGGAAGCACTTTTTGGTCACCCCGCCATCCGCCAGCTTGACTCCGAACCAAAACGGGAAGTCAAACGCCTGCTGGATGAACTGGTCCGGATCGGCGAGCTTGATGATTACCTCTCGCTCCAGCCGGGCAGCCCATTCAACGTCCGCTGCCACCACACCCGGGCGCGTAAGATTGGCGAGCGGTTGAATGAAATTGGCGGGTTGGAACTGATGCTGGCCGCGCGGTCCCACGTCAAACGCAAGCTCAAAGCGGTGCTGGCGGAGCATCTGGACTATTGCTGGTCCAATATCGGCGAGTGGCAGCCCTGAGCTTCCGTCCGCGACTTTGACGCAGATTTTTCGATATATTAATAGATAACGTGGTTTCAACCAAAGATCATGTTTTAATTAAAGAACTTCAATCAAAATATCAAAAGGACTAAATATGAGCGACCAAGAGAACAAACCTCAGGAAGAACAGGGACAGCATCCTTACTACGACGAAAAAGCCGAAGAGAAATATGAGAAGGAAGATGAGAAGGTTGAGGAAAAGCACCACCAGGACCCCCTCAGCTCGCTGGTCTGGGCTCTGATCCTGATCTGGGCCGGGCTGGTCTTCCTTGCATCAAACCTGGGCTGGCTGGATCAAATTCCCGTCCAGCAATTCGCCATCGAGGGATTCACCCTCACAAGGCTCAGCACCTGGTCGGTAATCTTCCTGGGGGCCGGCGTGCTCGTCTTCATTGAAGCCCTCGTGCGGACATTTGTCCCGGCTTACCGCTCCTCCACCGGCGGGAACTTCTTCCTCGCAGCCATCTTTCTAGGCATCGGTCTGGGCGGGATTTTCGGCTGGAACATCGTCTGGCCCTTTATCCTGATCGCCATGGGGCTTTCCGCCCTCGCCAGCGCCCTCATCCGGCAACGGAAGTAAGACTTACAAACGACCGGGATCCAGCGTCCTGACCATCCGCCAGGCATGCACCAGAGGCGTTGTCCACTGGTCGCGCCCGATGCAGCGGAAATAGGGCGGGGCATACGCTCGGATCAGATCCCCAATTTTATATCTCGCTAAAACAGGCGTCGAGACCACCAGGCTGCCGGTTTCCCCCGGTACCATCTCATGGAGCATCTTGATGCCTTTTTGCGTTTCGACCTCAAAGAAGAACAGGTCATAGTTGGGCACCCAGGCCCGCTTTTCGTCCATCTGCTGCCCGAACATCCCTTCTGTCGTCCCGTAGATCTCACGGATGGCGGCCTGTTGTCCATAAAGCGCTTTGAGCGTCCCGGACCGGTAGGTGTTGATCCCGGGGGTGCTGCCCAGGGTCATCACTTTGACCCCCCAGAGGTCCTTGGGATAGAGGCGATGCTTTTTATGGAGGTAACGCGCAAACTCAATCGCCGTCGGGGCCACACCGCCGACCAGGGTTACATTCTGGCCGAGGCATTGTTCATAAGCCAGATCAAAACGCTTTTTCCAATCCTCCCAGGCCTTGCCGCCCCCCAAAGCGTCAATATCCTCCTGGGCGGGAACCGAGCGCACAGGTGTTTTGTGCGAGACAAATTTGGTATAAATTCCCGAGCTGTACCCGTAGGTCACCTCCTGGTCACCGGCCCTGACCTTGCCAACAACGGATGGGAAGTTTAAATTGAGGTTGACCCCGGCAAAGACCTCAGGTGAGCGGGTCTCGAGGACGTACTTCATCACCGCCCGCCCAGCAGAAATCCGCATTTCAATATCCGTCGGCGTCATCGGGATGAACTTGTTCTCGCCTTTGGTCGTGCCCCGCGTGATCGCCCAGCCAAGCACAGGTTCATTGAGCAGAAGCCCGGTTTTCCCAGCCATCACCCGCCGGATAACGGGCTGGTAATCCTCATACGCGGCCACTGGAAATGCGGCCCGGAAATCGGCAATGGATCCCACCCTGTCCGCACCGCGCTTACGTCCGTATTCCGTTTGGGCGTAGATCCCCAGCAGTCTTTGCAGGACCGCTTCCTGGGCTGCGGAAGGATCACTGATGGCCGCCTCCCATGGCGCCAGCATTTTTGAGATCATTTGCATGGCATCTGACGACTCTGGTATACCCATTTTTACTCCCTTTTTTGTTACAGGCTGACTTCTGCAATTCTAACCGATTCTCAGGTCAACAAAAATTAATAAAGAAACTATAATTAGTACGAAATCCGCCAGACAATTAAGAGAAAAAGAAAACAGGATGGGGACAAACCGAACTGATGAAATTCTGATGATCCAGCGTGCGCAGCAGGGTGATGCCCTGGCTTTTGCGCGCCTGCATGACCGGTATTATCCGGTGATCTATCGCTATTATTATTACCGGGCACATCCCGGGCAATCACCGGTTGAATTGACCTCAGACCTGTTCATCAGGATGGTGGACCGGATCGGGTTTTATAAGCCTGAGAGTGACCATTTCCTCGACTGGCTGTTTTCCCTTGCGAGAAGCATCCTGAGAGAAGATCTTTTCAGCCGGGGGCTCCGCTTCAGCCGAGCTAAAGAAGGCCCGGCGATGCAAACCCGGCAACCAGCTGAGCCGCTTTCCTCAAAGGAAGTGTCAACGGCGGAAGACCTGAGACAGGCCCTTGCGCTGCTCACACCTGAAGAGCGTGATGCCCTGATCGGGAAATTAGTTGAACGCCGCAGCTCACGCGCGGTTGGCAGGGAAATCGGACGGTCGGCAGCCGCTGTGCGGATGCTTCAGTATCAGGGCTTGCATAAATTGGGGGTATCCACCCTGAAAGGATCTGAAGAATGAGCGCTGATCGGGATTATGCTCACGAACTGGACAAAGCGATCGAGGCCCTGCAGCATGGAAAGAGCCTACCATCAGATCACTCCGGCGATGCTGCTGAGACAGCGCGCCTGCGGCGGATGCTGGAAACCGCTCAAGCCATCCTGGCCGTCCCCAACCCGGAACCGCCCTCCGGAGCGCCAGCAGAGAGCAAAGCACGCATGATGCGCCTCCTGGCTGAGAAAAAAGCCGCTGATGCCCAGCATAAGGAAGCGGTGATCGAAGACCTTGGGATGGGGTTTCGGAAGGCCCATGGCAGGGGCGTCATCCTAACTATTCTGCTGATCGTTTTCTCTTTCATCCTGGCCAGCACGTTTGTCGTTTCCGCCCTCCAGGCCCTGCCGGGGTCCTGGCTTTACCCAGCCAAGCTGACCATCCAGGAAATCCACATCGGGCTGACCTTCGACCCGTCCCTAAGGGGGGAATGGATTGCCCGCTACCATCAGACCCGCCTGGAAGACCTGCAAAGAGCTGTGGAGCTTAATAAGTTTCCGCAAGCCGACGCCCAGGCGACCATGACGGCCATGCCGACACTAATGCCCGTGGATAACAACCTGAATGGATCCCAATAACTGTTGAATCCAGATGATGTTACAAGGGGGGGTCAGAGCGCGGCTTGATCCGTGATCGCTTCGCGTTGCCGGATCTCCGCCAGGCCCTTGATCGTAAGGATCCCCACCGACACCACAAAATAGGCGCTGAACAGCGCCGCTTCCGCCAGAAAGCCCAGGGCGGGCACGATCAGGAATGCCAGGAGCACCTTGCCCAGCATGGCAAAGAAACTCACCTTCAAAGGGAGTTCGGCGTTCCCAAAAGCCAGCAGCAAAGACCGGTCCCAGAACAGGACATTCGCCATCCCGAACCCGATCAGGAGCACCAGCAGGACCCCATAGGCGGGCGCATAGGCCTCTTTATAGATGTAGATGGTTCGACCAAAAAGCGACCAGGGAGAAAAGAGCAGCTGCCGTCCCACCAGCAACAACCCCGCAGCAACCGCACCTGTCCAAACGCCTGAGATAACCGTCACCCGGGCCAGAAGCTGTTTCAGTTGTCCCCATTGCCGTTTGGCGACATGGCGCATCATCTCAGGGAACGAGGTCTGGATGAAGGGGGTGATCGGCATCACCATCAGATTGATGACCGCAAGGGCAACTTTGAAATACCCGCCGACCGTGGTGTCGAAGAAATAACTGACCCACAAAACTTCGCTGTCCCGGGCAAGGATCGTGATCGTCCCGCTGAAGTTCGAGTTGAGGGCAAAGCGGATCATCGGTTTTCTGGGCGGCAGGTTACCCCTCAGCGGCGTCCGCCACCAACCCTTGCCAAGGCTTTTGGGCAGCCAGTAAAGCGCCAGCAGCACGGGCCCAATCCCGAGGATCATCTTCCCCGCCAGATACACCAGCATCACAGAAAATATGCCGCCCTGGTTGATGAACACCAGAAAGAACAACCCCGCAGTCACCAGACTCTCAAGCAAATTCAGCAGGGCCTGGGAGCGGAAATGCCCGGTCACCTGCAACGCGCCGGTGGCGGTCTCCGTCATCACATTCCCCAGGATAGTAAATCCGTAAATCAGGAACAGAGGCCGGGTTGTCAGATCTTTGGCAATACTGGAAGCACCCCAGCTGGATAATCCCATCAGAACGAGATAAGCAATTAAGGAAGTCCCCAGTTCCGTAAATGCCGCCGCTTTTACCACTGCGGCAGCTTCTGTGCGCTTGTCCTCCGCCAAATAGCCGCCCATATAGTGAACAACAAAATTCGCCATTCGGAAGGATAGGAGCCGGTTGACGTTGGAGACAAAACCTATGACCACACCCAGTGCGCCAAAGCTCGCCACACCGAGGAGGTTGGCCGTCAGGATACTCAGAACCGCACTGATGGCCTGACCACCAAAAAGATAGGTTGAATTCCCGACAACTTTCTTAAGGACGACATCTTTCCCCCAGTCTCTAATGTCCGAGAACATCCGCTTCATGGGGTTTCGACCTGGCTGGCCCACTCTCGTTCCTGCATGTACCAGTCCACCAAACGAATGATACCTTCATCCAGCCCCACCTGAGGTTCCCAACCCAGGATTTCCCGGGCGCGGGCCACATCGGCATGGTTCGCATGAACATCTGCGGGATGAAAATCCTGATAGGTGACCATGGCGCGTTTTCCAATCCTGGCTTCCAGCATCCGGATCATCTGATTAACGGTGATGACCTCATGCCCTCCCAGATTGATGATCTCATATCCAACCGGTTTTAGCGCCTGGATGGTCCCTCTGGCAATATCGTCCAGATAGGTATACCCGCGCGTTTGTTCGCCGTCACCATTGATAACCACGGGCTGCTCTTCAGCAATCCATTTACAGAACCGGAACATGACCATTTGCGGCCGGCCCGCCGGTCCATAGACCGTGAAATAGCGCAGGACGGTCACGTCAATATCGTACAGGTGATGATAAGCATGCGCCATCGCTTCCGCGCCTTTTTTGGTCGCAGCATAAGGCTGTAAGGGATGGGCCGTATCGTCCGATTCCTTATATGGCGGGCTGCCGCAGGAGCCATACACACTGGAGGTGGACGCCTGGACAAGCTTTCTGATCCCCCGCTGGCGACAGAGTTCCAGCATGTTCAACGTACCGGTGATATTGGTGTCAACATAGATCCAGGGGTTTGAAAGACTGCGCCGGGTCCCGGCCCAGGCTGCCAGATTGATCACCCCGGCGACATCATCCGGTAACCACTCGCTCAACGATTCAATGACATTCTTCTCTGAAATATCGAGTTTCTGATAGTGGAAATTTTTCCGTCCAAGTATCTTCCCCAGGCGGTATTCCTTTAGCTTGATGTCATAGGCATGGTTCATATTATCCACGCCATAGACCACATGCCCGGAATCCAAAAGGAATTCAACCACGCGGGAGCCGATAAAACCGGCGACACCAGTTACCAGATAAGTGTGCATCAGAGCCTGACTACTTTGGGGTTATCCTTACCCATTTTGCCCAGCGCATTGCGGGTATCCACAATCATCCGGGCTGATTCCAGAATGGCCGGGTAATCATAATCGCTGTGATTGGTAATAATGGCCACACAATCAGCTTTTGCGACCTCAGCCATCAGGTCTGTCACGCTGTCCATGACAATATTGTCATGATCCAGATGTGGGATATAGGGGTCGTGATAGCTTACATCTGCACCTTTTTCCTGCAGAAGGTGAATCACATCCAGGGCAGGTGATTCGCGCAGGTCGTCAATATCCGGCTTATATGCCAGGCCAAGAATTAACACCCGGCTGCCATTGACCGGCTTCCTGATCATGTTCAGGGCATCCTGGATCTTCCCAGTGGTGTAGCGGGGCATATTGGTGTTGATCTCCGAGGCAAGTTCAATGAAACGGGCGTTATAGTTCAGCGATTTCAGCTTCCATGACAAATAAAGCGGGTCGATCGGGATACAATGCCCTCCCAGCCCTGGCCCGGGGGTGAACTTCATAAAACCGAAGGGTTTGGTGGCCGCCGCGTCAATCACCTCCCAAACATCAATCTTAAGCCGGTCGCACATAATGGCCAGCTCGTTGACCAGGCCGATATTGATCATCCGGAATGTGTTTTCCAGTAACTTTGCCATCTCGGCGACTTCACAGGTGGAAACGGGGACAACCGTGTCCAGCGCCTGATCGTACCAGACTGCTGCCACTTCACCACATTCCTCGGTGATCCCCCCAATCACCTTTGGCGTGTTGATGGTGGTCCAATCCTCCCGGCCCGGATCCACCCTCTCAGGTGAAAAGGCGAGGAAGAAATCCTCGCAGACCGAAAGACCGCTGGCCGATTCCAAAACCGGCAGGACCATTTCACGGGTTGTGCCGGGATAGGTGCTCGATTCCAGAACAACTACCATCCCTGTGCGAAGATGCGGCGACAGGGACTGCGCAGCCGAGGCAATAAAAGACAGGTCAGGATCCCCCGTTTTTCTCAAAGGCGTCGGGACGCAGATCGAAACCGCGTCCACATCCTTCAGAACGGCATAATCGGTGGTGGCGGATAATTTTCCAGCTTCCGTGAGTGCTTTGACCTGGCTCGAATCAACATCAAGGATATAGCTCTCTCCCCGGTTGATCGCAGCCACTTTTTCTTCCACAGGGTCTACGCCGACCACATCAAAACCAGCTTCAGCAAAGACCACCGCCAGAGGCAAACCTACATAACCGATCCCCACAATACCAATCCGGGCAGTGCGGTTTTTTAGCTTTTCGATTAAATTTTGTTTTACGGTATTCATCCATTTTTCCTTAACAGCAGGATATCATCAGAAGAGGAATTTTATCATAATCCCCACCAGGCGATTGCTGCCGGTATCTCTCAGAACAGGCTGAGTTGTTCGGGATCATGCTCTTCCACTAATGCTTCGCTCAATTCTTCGGGTTCCGTTATTGAAAGGTCAGGATTGTTGCGACGCTGGCCCTGCGCTTTTCTGTAAAGTTCCGGCAACTTCAGGAAGTCCTGTTTGATAACTTCTCTCAGGGAGGGCTGGTGAAGCGCTGCCGCCGGGTGATACATTGGAACGATCATTCGATTATTCGACCAGAAGGCTTTCCCGTGAATGCTGCTAATCTTCCCGTTGTTGATAAAACTCCCCATCGAAAAACGGCCAAGGGTGACAATCACATCAGGGTTGATCGCAGCAATCTGCCGCTCCAGGTAAGGTCTGCAGGCTTCCAGCTCTTCAACCTGCGGGTCCCGGTTGCTGGGAGGGCGGCATTTAACCACATTGGTGATGAAGACTTCCTCCCGGGAAAGATCAGCGTCGGCCAAGAGCTCATCAAGGAATTTCCCAGCGGCGCCAACAAAGGGCAGCCCCTGCTCGTTTTCATGAAATCCGGGACCTTCACCGATAAACATAATGGATGTATTTGGATTACCCACACCGGGTACTGCCTTCTTCCTTGAGTGGTGAAGCGGGCAACGTGTGCAAATTGCAGTTTTTTCTGCAACCTCTGTGAGAATTGTTTCAGGATCCAAGATAGTCCTCCGTTCGTGAATATCAGTATGACGCTTATCTTATCCGGGTTCAGCCAGAGCGGCAAGTTTGACCGGATCCAGCCTTGTCAGGGTCATCAGGATCGCGTCTTCATGCCTGTCCTTATAGTAATCCTTTCGCCTCCCAACGACCTCAAAACCAAATTTTTTATACAAGCTTTGCGCCGGGAGATTGCTTTCCCTGACTTCCAGCATTGCCAGCCGCGCACCTCGTTGATGACAGATCAACAGTGACCTCGTAAGCAACCTTTGGGCGATCCCCAGCCGCCTGTGCTCAATCTTCACGGCCAGCGTTGCCAGATGGGCCTCATCCGCAACCACCCAGGACACGATAGCTCCCGCAATTAATGGATTTCCATCCTGAGACGGCACCTCAGCCACCCAACACAAAGCGTGGGGGTTCCGAGTCAATTCATAGAAGTAGGTACCTTCCGGCCAGGGCGTCGGGAAGGATTCCCGATCAAGCGCTTCAACCTGCGGCAAGTCTTTCAGGGTCATGGGACGACAAATGACCTGGGGATCGTCAGCCCTTAAATCGGGTTTTGCATCTGTTTTCTCAGAAGCCATCATCTTACGCCGGGATAGGATCAGCCGTACTCAGGTAGATCGGTGCAAGCGCAACCGGGTCATCCGCCTGATTGCTCATCAAACGCTCCCAGGCAATTTCTGCCAGAAAACCAGCCCGGCGCAAACAGCGGGCAGGCCGGGCGATGACCGCATTCTTCCAGCGCCGTCCCAACACCGAACGCGCCTCATCCGAAAGCTCGCCCGCAATGATCGTGGGTTCGGTGATTGTCCTGACCAGATCAGCACTGCTGATCACTGCAGGTTCATGCTGGGGCCGCCACTGTTCTCCCTCAACTAGATAGGTGATGTATGCCAGACGGGTGCGTCCCGCTTGCAGGACAGCAATCAACGGCCGTTCATCGAGAGGCTGCGCTGCTGCGATAACGTCCAGAGACGGGACCCCTATAACAGGGATCTTCAAGGCGAGGGAAAACCCTTTGGCTGCCGCCAGCCCAATCCTCAGACTGGTGAATGAGCCGGGCCCGATAGCCACCCCAATACCGGTCAGGTCTTTGGGCTGAGTTCCGGTCCGCTCAAAAAGCTCATTGATAGCCGGCGTCAGTTCCACAGTGTGATGGTGCTGGCTTTGCCAGGTCATTTCATACTTAACAAAAACGCCATCATAAAGCGCCAGACTTATCCAGGATGTTGAGGTATCAATCGCAAGTAACACTAGAAATCTCCATACAATTTTCGGCGCAGGTTTTCGACCATGTCCTGATACCGCTTCCCTTGCGGGTTCAGCATCATGGACCGGTGCTCAACGCCCGTGTAACCCAATTTGATCCAGAGACGTTCCTGAGGGATCACAGCTCCGATCCTATCCGCCCACTCAACAACAATCGGGCCCAGGGACAGCATCCGGTCAAAATCCAGAAATTCACCATCCAACGTATTCTCCAGCCTGTAAGCGTCAACATGATGAAATCGGTGTTTGTCCGCCCGCCGGTATTCATTGACGATGACATAGGTGGGGCTTGAGACAGGGTCCAGCGCACCCCAACCCTGAGCAATTCCCTGCACGAGGGTTGTCTTTCCGGAGCCAAGGTTACCTTCCAGCCCAACAATATCCCCGGTTTTTAAATAACCACCCAGGTGGATGCCCAGCCGCCGGGTCTGGTCAGGGCTGTGGCTAAAAAATTCAAAACTTCGATCATCTAAAATCGGCATTGGACAAGTCGGGTCGTGGAGTTGGAGATACGCATTTTCATTTATATGATATCAGATTCGGGTAAATATCAGGAGCCCGATCAAAAAACACATCATCAGGAAACCGTCTCAATTATCTTTTGGGCGATATCCTTCGAAGCATCCGGCCGGGCCAGGCTTTTGGATGTCGCAGCAACCTCCGCCATGATATCAGGATGATTGAGCCAGTACCGCAATGTAACGACAACCTGATCGGGGTCTGGCGCCCAGACGCCTGCACCTCGATTCACCACATAATCCACATTACCCTCTTCCTGCCCGGGCATGCGGGAATAAAGGATAATGGGCAACCCGGCAATAAAGGCTTCTGAGATGGTCCCGGGACCGGCTTTAGTGAGAATGATATCCGCGGCATTCATCAGCTCGGGCATATTGTCCACAAATCCATAAATGATGGCTGGCGTCTGAAGATTTCCTTTTCGCAGGCTTTCCTTGAGCGTTTCGTTCCGCCCGGCAATGACTGCCATCGTCAAGTCAAGTCCGGCTCGGTCAACGGCCCCAATCATCTCCTGCATCGGTCCCATCCCTTCGCCACCACCCACCATCAAGGCCACATTTTGGTCCTGCGGCCAACCTAATTTCTCGCGCAGCTCTGATTTGGAGGCGGTTGAGCGGCGGAACATATCCGCAATCGGCTGGCCAACCACCTGAATCTTCTCCGGGTCCAATCCAATGTCAATCCCGCGGGTTCTGGCTTCCTCGGTCGGAGAAAATGTAAATGTGGCCTTCCGGTTATACCAAAAGGCGTGCGTCGTGACCAAATCCGTGATCACAATGATGTACGGCGGATGGTTTTCGCCCAGCGTCCTCAGGAGCGGGGTATTGATAATCGGATGGACAGCAAGGAATAGATCACAGGGGTGGTCCCTGGCCAGCCTTTCGGCTGCTTTGTGAATGTAGGGCCAGAGGACTTCCTGAACCAGTTTGGCGCGCCACTTGCCATTGCTCAACTTATAGCCCAATTCCCAGAGGTCAGGCACCTGAGCCATCGGTGCATAGGTTGTGACAGCCATATCAAAAGGCGGCGGGGCGTATTCCACGAAAAAATCCAGCATCTCTGTGGTGACCCTGCCCGGATGATACGTCTCAAGGGCTTCAATGATCGACTGTGCTGCGCTGCGGTGTCCGCCCCCTGTGTCGGAGAACAGGAACAAAACATGCGGTTTTTTATCCGTTTTTAGGGACATTTTCACTGCCTTTGCGGATAATTTTCTTCATCCGGTTCTTGAGGGAACGGCGGTCCAGCATGATCCTGCGGCCGCAGTTAAGACATGCCAGGCCGATATCCGCGCCCATCCGCACCACCTGCCACTCATAACCACCGCAGGGATGGGGTTTGCGCATACGTATGACATCGTTAATTTCGAGATCAGGTAACACGTTTCGATTATACCACCGGGAAGTGCACGGACTTAAACCGAAGCTGCCCTGGTGCTAACCTGGCTATGAGATTTTACAAACGCTTCATTGGCCCCGTGGTGTGATACCGGGTTCCACCAGCCCTCGCATCACGCCCAGCTGCGCCATAATTGCATCAACCCGCACGTCTTCCTCATTCAGTGCAGTCAGCCAACGATCCGTGATGTGGAAGATTTCCTCATCCGCTCTTGGTGTGTCCAGCACCTCATGCGGGTCCACGATATCCCCCGCGTCCAGCCGAACCATCAACCTAAGAATCGCCATATGTGAATAGCCCGCGTTGACCAGCACCCTGATCACGCGCAGCCGCCCGATCTCAGCCGGACCGTACTGACGATAGCCGTTATGCGTGTCTCGCGGCACGTCAATCAGTCCGTCCCGCTCCCATGACCGGAGCGTATCGAGCGTCAAACCCAGCAGGTCAGCCGCCCCGCCAATGGTCAGAGGCTGGCCTGCTTCCTCTGTTTCCTCCCCAGCCAGCCAGCCCACCAAATACGCAATTGCAGCTTCAGCCTGAGTGCGCTCCCTGGCGATCTGCATCCGGTACTGCTCTGTCAGGGTGTGCGCCTGATCAAGGTCCCCGTCCCGCGCGGCATAAACCAGCCCCAGAACAACGTCTTTCCCGCCGGGATAAGGATATTTCAACGCCAGATAGGCGAGTTTGAATTGCTCCAGATGAAAGCGCGAATATTTGCGGTAGTTGTTGTCCGGGTCGCGAGGCACGGGCGGGATAAAACCCCAGCCCTCATAAAGATGCACGGTGTTGACATGACAGCCAACCGCGTCTGCCAGGTCCTTGACGGTCAGATAACCCTTGCGCATGGCGGGTCAGACCACCCTGAGCTGCGAGCCCTGATCCGTCTTCTCCACCTCAATCCGGGTGGGGAAGACATCCTTTAGCTCTTCCAGGTGGGTGATGACCAGCACCTTTTCAAAGTCATCCCGCACCAGGTTGATCGCTTCCACCAGCCTCTGGCGGCCCTGGGCGTCTTGGCTGCCAAAGCCTTCGTCAATCACCAGCGTTTGCAGCCTTGCGCCAGCCCGCCGGGCTAGGACTTTGGAAAGCGCCAGCCGGATCGAAAAATTCACCCGAAACGCCTCTCCGCCGGAGAACATCTCATAATCCCGCTCGCCCAGGCTGTCGCTGATGACCAGATCCAGCGTCTCCCGCAGGTCGTCCCGTTTCCGGTCCTTGAACTGGCGCTGGGTCTCAAAACTGAAGGACATCCGCCCGTTGGACAGCCGGGAGAGCAGGTCGTTGGTCGTCTCTTCGATTTCGGGCAGGGCCTGTTCGATCAGCAGCGCTGGCACCCCGTTCTTCCCAAACGCCTGTTCCAGCATCTTCAGATCGGCAATGGTCCGGGTCAGGGTTTCCCGCTCATCCGTCAGTCCGGCTTTGCGCTCACTAAGCACCTCCAGGACAGCCACTTTCTGCCGCGCTGCGCCCACTTCCAGACGCAGAAGGTTCTCCCGCTCCTGGATGTCGTGCAGGTTCGATTCAGCTCCCATCACGTCCGGCAGGTCAGCTTCAGCCGCGGCAAACCCGGCCGCAGCCTCATCATATGCTGTGGTCAGTGCTTCTAACCGGGCCTTGCCTTCCTTGAACTGCATTTCCAACCCGGCGATCTCACGTTCAAGCGGGGCCAGGGCGGCGCGGGCCTGCTCCAGCCTGCGCAGGTCAGCTTCCGCCTGCCGGCCATCCTGTTCGGTCTGACGGAGTTTCTCGTGCGCATCAAGGTCATACCCCAGAGCTTCCAGTTCAACATCTATCGCCGCGAGCTGCCCCCGGGCTTCCTCGGCATACGCCCCCGCTTCAAGGGTGGTCTCAAGAGCCTCCAGCCTGATTTTCCCCTGCTCCTCCCAGGCCTGCTGCTGCGCTGCCAGGGCATCCAACTGGTGTTCAAGCTGATCCGCCTGGCGGGTGACTTCGCGCAGTTCCGACTCCACACCCTGTAAATCCGCCAGTTGCGCACCTATCTCCTGTAACCGGGACTCAAAGTTCTCGAGCAATAATTTGTTCTCCCGGAAACGATCTCCCAGCGCCGCGCCCTCTGCCGACAGGGACACGACCAGGTGTTCCTTTTCTGCGGGTGAAAGCGTCTGCCCGCAAAGAGGACAATCTGCGCCTTCAGCATCTTTTAGCTGGTCAATCCGGGTTTTGAGTTCAAGCATCTCATCCCGCAAACGGGGGTTCTCCGCCTTCGCTTCCGCCTGGTCGGCCTGAAGCTGGCGGAGGTCTTCCTCCAAAACCTGGCGCTGTTCCAGCCGATGCCGGCAGGCTTCCACCCCCTCCCGAGCAGTCTTCAACGCAGTTTCCAGTCCGGCGGCATCTGACATGGTTTTTTCGAATGCGTCTTTCTGCCCCTGCAAGCCCTCTTTTTCCTGCACCAGTCGGGCTTCCTCTGCCCGGATCTCGCCTAACGGTTCGTGCCGCAAGGCTTCATGCTGGCGGAACCGGGCTGCCACCGCTTCCATAGCTGCCAGCTCCTTCCGGGCCGTCTGCCAGTTATGATAAGCCTCCTCAATGGCATCGGCTGTTGCCAGGATCTCTCCATAATCAGCTTTCTCAGCGCGCCGCGCTTCGAGGGTCGCCTGAATCCGGTCCTGTTCCCGGGTTGCGTCTTCCAATTGGGTTTTCTGGTTTGCCAGCAGCTTGCGCTGTTCCTCCAGCGAGGCCTGCAGCCGCCTGACCTGATCCAGGATCGCTGCGCGTTCCTCCCGCTGTCCTGAGAGTTCGTCCAATCTCTCCTGCACTTCCGCCAGGCGTGCTTCCCTGTTCGGGCCCTCATCCAGTTCAACCTGGATTTCATTTAACCGGCCGTCCAATTCGCGGACTTCCTTTTCAGCCCCTCGCCGGCGTGCTGAAGCCGCATCCCGATAGGTCTCCCACACTTCCAGCCCAAGGATATTGCTAAGGATCTGTTTGCGCTCAGCAGGGCGGGCGACTGCGAACTGGTCCGCCTTACCCTGCAGGAAAAAGGAGGCGTTGATAAACGTGTCATAATCCATCCGCAAAGTCTCAACAATCTTCGCGTCGGTCTCCCGCAGGGTGCGTTCGGTCAGCGGCTTCCAGCGGCCGTCCTCCTTCCCAGTGCCCGAGCGGATGAAGAACTCCGCCGAAGAGGTCTTGCCCCTGGGGTTGGCGCGCTGGACGCGGTAGCGGTTGCCTTCATAATCAAAATCCAGTGTGACCTCAGCGGCCTTCACCGCGGGATGCGTGTTGATAACCGACTCGTCGTGTTTGCGCGCCCGGCCGAATAACGCCCAGGTGACGGCATCCAGCAGGGAGGATTTGCCCGCGCCGTTGGGGCCTGAGATGCACGCCAGGCGAAACCCGGTGAAATCCAGTTCAACGGGGCTGCGGTAGGAGAGAAAGCCTTCTATTTTGAGCTTGACGGGAATCATACTTAAAAGCCTATATTATCAAGAATCGTCGTATTGCTGCGCCGGCTTTTTTCTTCCAGCAGGTCTTTCCAAAAAGCGTCATCATAGCGGCGGGAACGCACCACAATCGGCATCGGCACGCCCCAGCCCAGCATGAGGACCTCTTCCTTCGGCTGGAGCCGGGCCAGCATCCCCCGCAGGGCTTCGCGCCCTGCCAGCCCGGTCAGCACCGCGGCGATATCGTCCGCATCGCCCAGCCAGCCGGTGATGCGGGTGCCCAGCTGTGACATGACTTCATCATAGATCTGCGAGGGCCGCTGGTCAATGATCAGCAGCGTCACATAATACTTACGCATCTCGCGGGCGATGGTGCTGAAGGTCGTCTGGGAAGCCATCTCCCGGTTGAGGAGCTTGTGCGCCTCCTCCACCGCGATTACCAGCGGCCGGGGTTCAGCCGCGCCTTGCTGGCCGCTGCGGAAATCGTTGGTGCGCTTCTCCCAGACCTGCCGGATGCGCCGGGTCAGCAGGTTGGAAACAAACAGATAATCCAGATCCGTTTCGTGCTTTCCAAAGGACAACACCACATGCTGACCGTTGTCAAGGTTGTCGATCATCTGCTGGAGGGCATTTCCGGCAGGATGTTCCACGATATAGCCTGCATTGAACAAACGGCGGAGCTTGGAATGCAGGGCTTCCGCCGCGCCGGAATGTACACCTGCCCCCTCCGCCCAGGCAGCCACGCTGTCCGGCGCAGGCTGACGCTTCCCCTCCTCATCCGTGATAAAGGCATTAGTCCGCATTTGCTTAAAGGCATGGAACCAATGATCCTGAAATGAGGAACGCAGCGCTTCCAGGGTCGTGGCCGTGGTCTCGCGCAGGTTCAGCTCCTGGGTCAGCATCAGCGCATCCTCAATGGCGATATCGCCTTCTGCAATCTCAAGGGTGTAATCGGGAGTCTTGCCGCGGATGGTCGCCCCGCGCCCCAACCCGACCATGCGCACTTTGGATGGGAACTTGCCTTTCAGCCCCGGGACCCGCAGGCCGGTGTCGGAGGCGGTGTCGTCAGGACCGTATTCGTTGTGCATGTCGAAGATCAGCACGGCGGTCTTGTCTCGCTTGATCAGTCCGGCCAGGATCACGCGCGTCAGGAACGATTTGCCTGTGCCCGTTGCGCCAAAGATGCCGGCTGACCGCTGGACAAGTTTATCGAGGTTCACACAGACTGGATGCCCCTGCTCAATCGTATCCCCGATCCTAAAGTACCCCGCCACGTCCTCTTTACCAAAAATCTCAGCGATATCCCCTGCCCGTGCCAGCCGAACCCCGGCATGATGCCGCGGCACGGTCTTGACCGGCTGTGGGCGGATTTGTTCCTCCATCACCTGCTGGAACCAGGCTTCATAAGCAGGGTCATCAGGGTCCGGGCCCTGTTCCATCATCAGCGTTGTCAGGATCTCAGCGTTGGTAAAAAGCGTCTGTTCCCGGAGCAAAGCCCCAAGCTGCGCGGAGAGCCGCTCACGAATATCTTCATTCGCGTAACGGGGATCCGCCGCCCAGAGCTGCAGATCGGTGATCAATCCGTAGAACAGCCAGCCGCCATCTTCAATGACGACAAATGCGCCTTCCTGGACCTGCTGCGGGGGGATTTCCAGCCGGGCCTGCAGGCTGGCTTTCAGCCCGCCGCCGATGATGCGGCCGATATGATCTTCGGAAGATGTGTTCTGATTCTGGAATTGTTCTGTCATCGGACTATCCCTGCCCCTTGTTTGTAATTTCAATCTCGCCGGCCGCACCCAGGACGTTCATCAAAACCTGGTAGTCATCCCGCAGGAGGGCGATCAATTCCTGCGCCGCGCCTTCGGTCCAGCCCGCGTTCCCGGCGTCCACCTGGGCGGCACCAGCCTGGCGCAGATGGGCGGCCAGCAGCTCCTCAACCGGTTTTGCCCGGTCCCGCAGGATGTGACGGAAATAACCGAAACGTCCCGCAGCGGTGAAACGCGCCACCTCAGCGGGTGTACAGAGATAGATCACGTCCAAACTCAGCGGTGGCCTGGGCGGCAGCAGGTGAGAAATCCGTCCGCCTTCCTCGTAACCAAGCGCCAGCACCCCGATCTCGACCGGGACGGTGCGGTTGCCCCTGACATCCAGCAAGGCTTCATCCGCCAATCCCTCAGAGAGGCTCATCTGGCGCACCAGGCCATCATCATCAATCCGGATGTCATGGATCAGGCCGTAGATCTGGTAGTCCTCAGCAAATGGCGCCCGCACCATCGCCCCGAAAGCAGGTTCATACACCTGTTCAAAGGTGCACCCCACGACAAAACCTGTGGTGTCCGATCGCAACAGCCGACCGATCTCAATCCCGCTCATTTCAACCCTGCTTTCTCTCGGATAAATTCTTCAACGCTTGTTTGGGTGATAGTTCACCGACCGGGATACCTGCGCGGATAAATTCCCTGACGATAAATTCTTCCACCTGTTGATGTTCATTCATCGAAACCAGAGCCACTTCGTGGGCTCGGTGAATCAGATAAGGATAGGGTTGAGAACCCAGGATACGCGTCTGATCCAGCAGGACCGCCTGAATGAGCGCTAGTTTTGCTTTATCTTCGGCAACCCAGGCGGGGACTTCCACCCGGGCCAGATGTTGTTGTCCGGGGCTGCCAACGTTCAGGTAAAAGAAATGCAGCCGTTGATGCTCCTGAAGCCGGCGTGGGGAGGGTGCCGAAGTCAACGCGAAAATGGCTGACCGATCACCCGGGTCCTTCAGGATTGGAGAAAATAATGAACTATCCAATACTCTCACAGCACGAGCTGTTTTTGAGGAAACCCCGGAACCTTCCTGAGTCCGAGGAATAAGTTCCAGCATCCGGACGCACAGATCACTTCCCGGCTTGTCCACATAGCCGAGCGTCATGACATCCGCCAACCGCAGACGATCAAGTGCATTTTTGAACTTTTGCTCAATCGCTTCGAATCCAGCCGCAGATTGCGGGTCTCGATAGAGTTCGAGAGGACCATCCAGCATTGTGATGGCTGGTTTCGTCAACTTTTCAGCCCATTCCGCTAAAAATTCGCGCTCCCTGAGATCGCGCTTCAGCGCGACTGCACCTTCTGTGAGGATGCCGGCGCTCGCCGAAACAGTCTCGACATAATCCAGTAATTGGGTTTCCTGATGGATTCTTGGCGTCAACCCGGAGCCGCGTTCCATTTCCACCCCTCCGATATTGATCACACAGAAGGGCACCCGGATGTGCCGGGAGGGGTTGATCTGGGACCCGTCTACTGCAAGCAGCGTCACACGGGCAGGCATTTCTCCAACTGGGATCGCCGCATTCAGGGGTTCATCTACCGGCATTGCACACCGCAACCTTGGGTCAACTTCGTTCGCCTGCGCAACGATTTGCTTGACCAGGTCAAGCTCTGCCGCATACGCATTCAGGGTCTCCTCCAGCGTGCTCAAATGGCCGTTAACCTGCTGAAAAACCTCTCTGGCTTGTTCTGAAAAGGTGCTGAGTGTTTTTTGAATATCAATCAGATTAATGGGCATGGCTCTCTTAAAACGAATGGAACGTTTGTTTGATTATAATGCAGTTTGGCGCATGGTTAATTCTCGGGCGTCCAAATATCGTCTTTTTTGCATTGGATTCTCTTCGAACAGAGACTTCCTAGAGTAATTCATGGATCGCAATGTCAATCAATCATAGCCTTGTTTTTCAATACCCTTTCTGGCCTTTGTTTGACATAAAAGCACCCAGACAGTATAATCAGTCCTCGTGAAATTTGTAATGATATTGGGAGAGAAGCGCTAATATGGAACAAAAGGAAATTAAAGCAAAAGAGCGCTATACGGGGACGGTGCTTAAAACCACGCTGCAGGGTGCGCTGGTCGATATTGGTAGTGAAAAACCTGCATTTATTCATATCTCGCAAGCTGTCAAAGATAACGATCCAAAGCAACAAATCAACAGCATTGAAGAAGTATTGGAAAAAGGGCAGAAGCTCGACTTTTGGGTTAAACGGATCCGCCAGGACCGGATTGAATTAACGATGAAAGAGCCGCTGGCGATGGAATGGCGGGAGATCAAACCGGGCATGACCGTCAAAGGACAGGTCGTGCGTCTGGAAACCTTTGGAGCTTTTGTTGAGATTGGGGCCGAACGCCCCGGGTTGATCCACATCAGCGAGCTTTCACACAGTTACGTTCGCACGCCCGGCGAAGTCGTCCGGGAAGGTGACGAGGTGGAAGCCAAGGTGCTGGAAGTCAACCGCCGCAAGAAACAAATCAAGCTGAGCGTCAAAGCCCTTCAGGAATTACCTGAGGAGATGCAGGTTCAGCAGCGCGGCGGACGGCAGAAACAGCAGGAGGAAGAGCCCAAGGAACCCGAATTGACAGCCATGGAAATCGCCATGCGGATGGCCATGGAAAAAGCCGATAACGACGAAACAGCAGCTTCAAAGAAGAAATCCCGCAAGAATAAGGGGTCTTCGGCTGAACAGGAAGAGATCCTTTCCCGCACATTGGAGAAAAAAGTTGGTCAAGAATCCTGAAATAATACCCTCATCAACTCAGATGAGGCAGAAAATTACCATCTAGAAGAACCGGGGAGGTGCCGGAAATAAACGGCCCTCCCCTCAGCCTTTAAATAGCCATATTTTTCGACCGATCTTATTCAGTAGTGAGGAGGCAGGATGACAACCAAGTACATTTTCATTACCGGGGGCGTACTTAGTTCGGTCGGCAAAGGTGTCACTGCCGCCGCCACCGGACGGCTGCTCAAAGCCAGGGGATTCAAAGTCGCGGTTCAGAAACTGGACCCCTATATCAATGTCGATCCCGGCACGATGAGCCCTTATCAGCACGGCGAAGTTTTCGTCCTGGATGATGGGTCAGAAACAGATCTGGATCTCGGGCACTACGAGCGGTTCATTGATATCCGATTGAACAAAGTGTGCAATGTCACCACCGGCCAGGTTTATGCCAAAGTCATCGGCCGGGAGCGGCGGGGTGACTATCTGGGCGGCACCATCCAGGTCATCCCCCATATTACCAATGAGATCAAACGCAGGGTCCGACTTGTCGGGAAGGCGACCGGCGCTGAAATTGTCCTTGTCGAAGTCGGTGGGACCGTTGGCGACATTGAAAGCCTCCCCTTTCTGGAAGCGCTTCGCCAGATGCGGTTTGACCAGGGCCGGGAAAACACTGCTTATGTCCATCTGACCTGGCTGCCCCATATCGGCGCAACCGGTGAACTCAAAACGAAGCCAACTCAGCACTCTGTGCGGGAACTTCGATCGATCGGCATCCTGCCGGACTTGATCGTCGCCCGATCCGATTATCCCATCAATAACGACATCCAGGAAAAGATTGCCCTCTTTTGCGATGTCGATGCCAAAGCCGTCATCCCGATGGTGACCACGCCCATTCTTTATGAAATCCCCCTCCTCCTCGAAGAAACCTGCATCGCCGATCTACTCCTTGAACGGCTCGACCTGAAACCACGTCAGAAACCGGACTGGAAAGAATGGAAAGCCCTGGTCGCCGAAGTGCAGCGCCCGAAACCCATCGTCAACGTGGCTCTGGTCGGGAAGTACATTGAACTGCATGACGCCTATCTAAGCGTTCGGGAGGCCCTGGTCCATGCCGCCCTGGCAAACGGCGTGGAATTGAACCTCTATTGGGTTCACTCTTCAGACCTTGAGAAAGAACAGGATCAGGGATGGGACGTCCTTAAACAGGTGGACGGCATCGTGGTCCCGGGCGGTTTTGGAAGCCGCGGAATCGAAGGTAAAATAAAAGCAGCCACATACGCCCGCGAGAATAAGGTGCCTTTCCTGGGGCTGTGCCTGGGGATGCAGGTCATGGTCATTGAATTTGCCAGAAAGGTCCTGGGCCTCGAAAGTGCCAATTCGGAAGAATTTGCCCGGTCAACCCCGACATCCATCATCGGCCTCATGCCAGATCAACACGATGTCACTGAAAAGGGCGGGACCATGCGCCTCGGACTTTATCCCTGTGAGCTTAGGCAAGGCACAAAGGCAAGAGAGGCCTACCAGACTGACAACGTTGAAGAACGCCACAGACACCGGTTTGAGTTGAACAACGATTTCCGTCCTGATCTGGAAGCTGCCGGCATGATCTGTTCGGGTGTCTCCCCGGATGACCGGCTGGTCGAGATCGCAGAGCTCAGGGACCATCCTTTCATGTTAGGCACGCAGTTCCACCCCGAATTTCTCTCACGGCCAAACCGGGCACATCCCTTATTCTCTGCCTTCATCAAAGCAGTTTGTGAACGGGTTGGCATCAAACACGGTAATAACCAGGGAGACGCCAAGGAGTGATCATGAACAAAAGATTAATCCATCTGATCTTTCTTCTCACCGCTTTATTGCCGTTAACTGCCTGTCAGAAAAATATTGAGGCCAACACTGCGCTGCCGGATGCTGTCGTTGAAGATACCGGATATCCGCCCCCTGAGATTTACATCCCGATAGGCGAATTCTCCTACCCAATCGATGAGGAAAGCCTGCTTTGGCTCCTCAGATCCTGGCAGCTTAACACTGTTGCCGAGGATGGCATCTTGACAGATCCTCCTTCAAAGACACTTGTCTTTTATGCCGATGGATCGTATGACCTCATTACAGATACGGAGACTTCAAGCGGGGCCTGGTCAACGGACATCTCCGACGAGGGCAATCTATTGCATCTTAAGCCCGGCACAGACCAGACCATGGCTTATGAAATCATCTCCCTGAATGAATATCAGCTCATCCTCAGCACAACCCGGGAGGGTGTGCAAGTTGAAGAACAATATTTCGCTGCTGAATGAAAGCGATTTACTAATTATAATTGAATCATATTTTTGAGAAACGAAAGGAAATTTCGAGGTAAACCTATGGACACAACAATTATTTCCGTGAATGCATTGCAGGTACTTGATTCCCGCGGCAACCCCACCGTTGAAGTGGAAGTCATCCTTGGCGATGGCAGTTGGGGCCGCGCAATCGTACCGTCCGGCGCATCCACCGGTGTGCACGAAGCTCTTGAACTGCGAGATGGCGATAAAGATCGCTATGGCGGCAAGGGTGTCTTGAAGGCAGTTGAAAATGTGAATACCACCATTGCTGACGCCCTGATCGGAGCTGATGCCACCGAGCAGAAAGCCATCGATATGGGCATGCTCGCTCTGGAT
>CAZXRL010000024.1:0-22007 GCA_964643275.1 uncultured Candidatus Brevefilum sp. | reverse complement strand
CCTCACTGGTTGAACTGGGTCTCGTAGAGATGCGCGTAGAGACCGCCGAGCGCGAGCAGGTCGGCATGGGAGCCACGCTCGATGATCTTTCCCCTGTCCATCACAAGGATCAGGTTCGCTGAGAGGATCGTGCTCAGGCGGTGGGCGATCACGATACTGGTGCGGTTGGCATACAACCGTCCGAGCGCTTCCTGGATCAGGGCTTCGGATTCGCTGTCGAGGTGGCTGGTGGCTTCATCCAGGATCATGATCCGGGGGTCTTTCAGCAGCACCCTTGCCAGCGCCAGACGCTGTTTCTCACCGCCGCTCAGGCGGTAACCGCGCTCGCCGACGACGGTGTAATAACCCTCCGGGAGTTCTGAGATGAACCCGTGGATGTTGGCGGCTTTGCATGCTTCAATCAGGTCTTCATCGCTCGCATCCGGGTTGGCATAGCGCAAGTTTTCACGGATCGTATCATGGAAGAGGTAGGTCTCCTGCGTGACCATCCCGATAGCAGAGGCCAGTTCGTCCATTTTCAAATCCCTGAGGTCATGCCCGTCAAGCCGGATGGACCCTTCGGTGGGGTCATAGAGCCGGGGGATGAGATAGGTCAGGGTTGTCTTTCCCGCGCCGCTGGGCCCCACAAGCGCCACAAGTTGGCCGGATTGGGCCGTAAAGCTGATGTCGTGGAGCGCCATCTCCCGTGCCTGGCTGCCTGCCTGGGCGGGTTTGATGTCCCGGATTTCAACTTCTTCGGAAAGGATTCCGCCTGCATTTTCCAGCAGGTAAGGACGGTCAACGTCCGTAAGTAAGCCGCCCTGGTCATCCGGATATCTAAAGGTCACATGGTCGAACTGGATTTCACCCTCGATCTTCTGGAGATGAATGGATTCTTCGATTTCCTGAATGTCCACGGGCAGGTCAATAACCTCAAAGACCCGTTCAAAACTGACCATCGAGGTCGCAAATTCAACCGGGGCGTTGACCAGGCCCTGGAAGAATCCATACAGCCGGGAGAGATAGGAGCCAAAGGCGATGATGGTGCCGAGAGTGAAGGCCTCGAGGATGACAAGATAGCCGCCAACCCCATAGACCAGTGCAGTTCCAACAGCGGTCAGCAGGTGGACAATGACCATAAAGACAATGCCCCAGGTGGCACGTTTGATCCCAAGATCCTTAACTTCAGCGGCGCGCCGGCCAAACCGGTCCACCTCTGATTTTTGGCGTCCAAAGAGTTTGACGAGCAGCGCCCCACCGATGTTGAGAGTCTCGTTCATGGTGGCATTCATGCGGGCATTCATTTCCATCTGCCGGCGGGCAATATCGCGGAAGACCCGACCCAGCCGCCTGGCAGCGAGGATAAACAGGGGCAGGATGAAGATACCCAGGAGGGTCAGCCGCCATTCGAGTGTCAGCATGACAACCAGGGTTGAGGCCACCTCAATCAGATTCGTGACCAGGGTGACGAGCGTGCGGCTGATGGCGGTTTGCGCTCCGACGACGTCGTTATTCAACCGGCTGATCAGTTCGCCAAGCTGGGTATGGGTGAAGAACCTCAGGGACATCCGCTGGAGGTGTTCATACAGGGCAACCCGCAGGTCAAAGATGACGCCCTCGCCGACCTGGGCAATCAACCGGCGCGTGATGATCTGGAAGCACCCGCTGAGGATGGGCAGGAGCAACAGCCCCGCTGCAGCCAGGGTCAGGCGCTGGAGGTCCTGTTCCGGAATGGCATAGTCGATAATGTGCCGAAGGATGAGGGGGGAGAGAAGGGCGATGCCTGTGTAGATCAGGATGACAAACAGACTGCCGATGATCTGCCAGCGATAGGGTTTCGCATAAGTCAAGACCCGCTTGACCAGATTCCAGGATAAGCGGGGTTTTTCATCTTCTGCTTGGATGAAACTGCGCCAGTTTTTGCGATGCATGCCCATGATGAGTTTTCTCTTTCGTTTTGATTTGCGCAGGGTTAACTATACCATTTATCGACAGCGGATAGACCTCAAGATGCAGAGGATAGGGTTAAAAATTTCGATACCTGCTGGAAGAGCGGGAGGATTTGCAGAGAATGCTTAGCTATAAGTTGAGGCCCTAATGTTCAGGCGAGGTTCAATCCCTTGGAAGGGAGAAACAGATTCGGGCACCTCTATCGGTCTTGGGGTCGGCCCAGATGCGGCCGCCATGGGCTTCAATGATGGCTCGGGCAAGATAGAGTCCCAGGCCAGCGCCTTTGGTTTTGCGGCTGGTTTCATGGGCGCGGTAAAAGCGGTCGAAGATGTGGGGCAGGTCCCCAGTAGCAATGCCGGGGCCTTCATCTGTTGTGCAAATAATGACTTGATCCGGATGTGTCTGTCCGGTGATGCGGATTTCACCTCCCGGTGCATACTTGATGGCGTTCGAGATCAGGTTTGAGATCACCTGCTCAAGCCGGGTCTCATCGCCCATCACCACCGGAAAATCCTCCGGGATGTCCACGATGATCTGATGCTGTTCGGTTTGAATTTGAAAACGCTCCGCCAGACGGGTGATCATCTGGTGGAATGAGAGGTCAGCTCGTTTAAGCTGCATACCCCCCGCCTGCAGCCGGGAGGCTTCCAGTAAATTTTCGATCAGGTCGGTCAGCCGGTCAGCTTCCTCTTCGATGACCTGCAGGCTGTTGTCCATGATGTCGCAATCCCATTCCACGTCATCCCGCCGGAGGGTGCTGACATATCCTTTGATCAGGGCGACGGGCGTTTTAAGTTCATGGCTGACGATGGAGATGAACTCGCTCTTGAGTTCATCCGCCTGCCGGAAGCGGGTGATATCCCGGACAGTAGCAATGGTGTTGATCAGGTTGCCTTCCATGGAGATCAGCGGGGCGTAAGTGATCCCTACCGGCAGGGGCGGAAGAGCCCCGGGCCGATTGATATCTCCCTCAACATAGAGATGTGCCTGGGGGGAGAGAGGCCAGCCGCCTGCTTCTGCTTTCTCCAGGGTAATGCCATTGGGTGGCTGCGCCCATTTGATAACTTCGTCATGGTTCAATTTCTGGAGTTCTTCCTGAGCAAACCCAAGCATCCTGGCAAGGGCGGCATTGGTGCGTTCGATGGAGTGGTCCGGGTTGAGGATCAGGATGCCATCCGCAGCGGAATCCAGCATGCCGTCAATCCGTTGTTTTTCGCGGTTGACTTCGGTATAAAGCCGCGCGTTTCGGACCGCAATGGCTGCCTGGTTGGCGAAACTCGAGAGGAGAGAGCGGTCATTGGCGGAGAATATCCCCCGGTAATTACGGAATATGTAGATAAAGCCGATCACTTCCTGCTGTGCGATCAGCGGCAGACCCACCGCCGTCAGGTTGCCCATGCTGATCTGTTGAAGAAGCCGGTTGATCTCCGGGATTTGAAGGTTTTGGGGGTCCTGAACAGGGGGGATTTTGTCGAGCCAGGCATCCAGAAAGCGTTGGATTGCCTCTGGCAGCCCGTTCGATACCGCCAGCGACCAGTGGCCCGTGGCTTTGCTCAGGGCAATGAATCCGGCGTGGCCGGCCAGCATTTCAATGGCGTATTTCAGGATCCGGCTCAGGAGCTTGTCCAGATCCAGTTCTTCTGTCAACGCGCGGGAAATTTCAAGCAAATAATCCCGCTGGCGCACACGGATATCAGGTAACATGGACTAATTTTATCTTAGTTTCATTACAGTTGTGTAAGAGTGAGGTGAATGGGGACCAGGAAATCAGGGAGTGGTAGTATTGCTGTTTTTCAGCACCCAGCAGGCGCGGAGGGTGACCCATTTGTTAGGTTCTTTTTTCCTGCCAAAATCAACCCATATCTTACCACTGTAGTCATATTCCAGCGGCCATCGTCCTTTGGCATCCTGTTTCTCCAGGATGATCTGAAGGGACCGTTCCAGACGGGCGTCCTGCCCATAACCCAAGAGTACCAGAGCTTCGATAATTTGGAGGAGATCTGTGACATAAAAAACAGGAAAACCAAATCTCCACCAGTTCCCGCTCGGTTTTTCATTCCAACCGTTGGGATAAGGCGCGGCAGCAGGATCACCAGCCAGAAGGAAATCGACCCCCTGTTGAATCGCCTTCTGGATGACCGGGGTGCGTTTTTCTTTGGGGAGTTTGCCGAAGGCCAGCATTTCTTTGACTGCACCCCAGGCGCAGGCCAGTTTATTGTTTGCCCCACACTGGAAGCCGGGCCCGCAATTTCCTGAGTAGTACCGGATGGGCGTTGTCTTATCACCTAATGGTGCAACGCCATCTCCGGTGATGCTTCGCGCCATCCAATCAAAGGCCCTTTCGAGGCGATGATCTTCGCAGCCCAGGTCGAGGAGGGCGGTGCAGAGTTTCCCCTGCAGGCAGTCGGCTGTGGCTCCGGGTGTGCCGGAAGCGCTGAACTGGCCAAATTCTGTGAGCGCGTGATCGAGGATGTATTGGCAGGCTTTTCTGACGCGGGAATCGCGCTGTGGAGATGCGCCGAGCTGCGCCAGAGTGATGATGGACCAGACTGAACTTCGGTACTTCGGGTCGTAGCCCGGACCTGGTTTAACCCAGAATCCGGACGAGTCCATTTCATGGAGCACTGCAGCAATCGGTCCCTGTTCGTGAGCCACTTCCGAGGCTGCGATGAGTTCCGGGTCATCTTTCGGGAGGGTTATCAGGTCTCGCAGCGCAAGATAGCGCACACCGGGGTCCTCAACTTCAAGAAGCCAGGACACTGTATCTCCATTTAATGCCGTTTGCCAGGACATAGTACCCCTGTTCCCATCACAACTATTAGTGAACGATTATTCAGTCCAGTATAGAAAGCGATAACCCCTTCCAGGTGAGGTTATTTCAGGTGCTTTGCTTCCGCCAGGCTGATCGATTCTTCGAAAATCATCAGGGCTTCATCCACCTCAGCCCGGGTTGTGGAGAGAGGGGGAGAGATGCGAATGGTGCTCTGGCCGCAGCCCAGGGTCAGCAGGCCGCGCTCAAAGGACAGGTCGACAATCTCGTCCCGGAGTTGGACGGCGGGGTCCTTGGACTCTCTGTCCAGGACAAATTCCACACCAATCATCAACCCTATCCCGCGGACTTCACCGATGCTGGGGTGACGGGCCATGATCTCGGCCAGGGCATCGAGGGTGTATTCGCCAACGTCCCGCACGTTCTGCAGGTACTGCTTTTCGATCAGGTCGATGGTCGCCAGCGAAGCCACGCAGGAGATCGGGTTGCCGCCGTAGGTGTTGCCGTGAGAACCTTTGGGCCAGCTCATGATCTCCTTGCGGGTGACCATAGCGCCGAGGGGCATCCCGGAGGCAATCCCTTTGGCGCTGGTGATGATGTCGGGCTCAACGCCGAAGTTCTCAATCGCCCACCATTTGCCCGTCCGGCCCATCCCGGATTGCACCTCATCTGCAATCAGCAGGATGCCGTATTTATCGCATAGTTCCCGCAGTGCCGGGAAGAAATCCGGCGGTGGGATGACATAACCGCCTTCCCCCTGGATCGGTTCAATCAGGAACCCGGCCAGTTCATCCGGCGGGAGGATCCGCCCGAGGATTTCCTCTTCGATATAGCGTACAACCGCTTCTCCATATCCTTCACCTTTCTTGCGCATCAGTACCGGGCGGTAGGGGTCGGGAAAGGGGACATGGACCACGCCGTTCATCAAAGGGAAGAAACGCCCCTTATAGTGGGATTTGCTGGCTGTGAAAGAAACAGCGCCGAGGGTGCGGCCGTGGAAAGCGCCCAAAAAGCCGATGAACTGGGGGCGCTGGGTGTGGTAGCGGGCGAGTTTGATCGCGGCTTCCACACTCTCTGTGCCGGAATTGGTCATGAAGGATGCTGCCGGGCCGTCGAAAGGCGCAATGTCGCTGAGCTTCTCCCCCAACTGGACCCAGGTCTCGTGATAAAAGTCGGACGAGATATGGATGAACTGTTCGGCCTGGTCTTGAATGGCTTTGACGACCTGGGGATGGCTGTGTCCGGTGGCGACCACGGCGATCCCTGCTGCAAAATCGAGAAAACGATTGCCGTCAACATCCCAGACTTCTGTCCCCTTGCCGTGATCCATCACAAAGGGATACCCGCGGGGATAGGAAGGCGAAATATGCTGATGGTCGCGCTGGATGATCGCCTGGGCTTTTGGCCCTGGAAGCTTGAGGGGTTTCATCTAAAATACCTCCGAATTGAGAATGGTGTGCGTTGTCCGGTGATTATAACATTGGAATGGGGGATCCTGGATGGCGGAGAGCGATATGAAGTATTTGATCAGCCTCGAATATTGTTGACAGGATTCATCCCGTAGCAGGGGAAGATTGCCAAACCGCCAAAGGTAAATGGCTCTCAGGCGGGCAGGGTGCCGCGAGCGAGCGTCAGCGCGCCATAAAGGCCTGCGTCATCGCCGAGCGCAGCCCGGGTAAGGGTCAGGCCCTCAAGATAATGATCCGAGAGGACAGCTTTGCGGACCCTCCTCCGGACCGGGTCGAGAAGCAGGTCGCCGGTTTCGGAAACGCCGCCGCCGAAGATGACGATGGAGGGATTGAAGATCATGAGATAATTGGCAACAGCCAGCCCAAGTATATCGCCTGCACGCTCAAAAACCTCCTTTGCCAGAGGGTCTCCGTTTCTGGCAGCCTGGCTGATGACTTTGGTGTCAGGTTTTCCCTCCAGGCTTGATATCCGTCCATTTGCCAGTTGGTCGTGGACCCAGGCTGCGATGGCCGGGCCGGAAGCGTAAGCTTCAAGATGACCTCGCTGGCCACAGCTGCAGACCGGGCCGTTGGGATCGATGGTGACATGGCCGAGTTCAGCGCCCAACCCCTGATGCCCCAGCAGCAGGCGGTCGTCGCAGATCACACCGCCGCCGATGCCGGTGCTGATCGTCAGATAGACCAGATTGTGATGACCATGACCGGCACCGTATTGCCACTCCCCGACTGCGGCAAGGTTGGCGTCATTACCCACAACAGCCCGTATTCCCGTTGCAGCCTTGATCCGCTCGGGGATGAGGATCCCTCCCCATTCCGGCAGGTTGGGGGCAGCCAGGATGACTCCTCGGAAGGGGTCAATCGGACCGGGAACGGCGATTCCGATGGCATCTATCATTTCATCGGACGGTGTGATTTCATGGATAAGCTGGATCAACCTGTCAATGGAGGTCTCACCGTTGACATAGGTCGGGATGCGAGTTTGACGGAGGGGTTCATGCCCGTTTTGGGCGAAGACGGCAGCCCGCATGTGCGTTCCGCCGATATCGAAGGCGAGTGTTACAGACATGGGGAGATTATAGCATGGAAGCGATCAGCGGCTCTTTCATTAATCCCTGGAGGCTGGGCAATCGCAAAGTCGTATATTTTAGTCCCTTCATTCGTTTACACTCTGGAATCACCTCTTCCCTCCTTTCAGGTATCCGACCACTTAAAACGAAGGAGGTCACCCGCAAGGTGTGTACCATCGCCACTATTCTTTTTGCCTTCTCCTGAAGGAGAAGGTGGCACGAAGTGCCGGATGAGGAGCTCTTCATTGAGTCTTTTCTTCACCTCATCAGTCTGCTCCGCAGACAGCTTCCCCTGGCCCCCTACGGGTGTTTCGCTTCGCTTCAAGGGGAAGCCTAAACAATAACTCCTTTTTAAGGTGTTACTGGGTTCTCAGCAATAATTCTGATACACCAATTCCTCAAAATAACCAAGTGAAGCACCCACAGGATGCAAAGGGAAGAGCTAATAAATCACAATAATCATAAGAAGTGTTATTCAGTCGACTTTGCAATTGCCCTATCCCTGGAAAGTAAAAAAGAGAATTGTTGAATCTTAACCCAATCAACCTTATAAAAAGATTAAAGTGCGTTGACGCCTTAAACGAATCCTGCTATCATTCATTCAGTATGCAAGAACGAAAACCGAACTTTCTTTCCCGCTTTTGGGAAGGCCTGCAACGAGAATCGCAATGGTTTCGGCCGGGCCTGGGGTACAAACGCTGGTTGATCCTCGTTTTTATCGGCATCACACTATTGGCTGTGGGCCTGGCGTTGGTGATTCTTGATGTCTACCGAAATGTGCCGGATACCTGGTGGCTCCCGATTATCTCCACGTTGTCCTTAAGGTTCCTTGACCGCCCAATCCGGGTGTTTATTTTTGGCGGGATTGGCGTGGTGCTGATATTGATTGGCATCTGGGGATCGAACCGTTCCTTATTGAAACCTTTTGTCCAGCCCGGTAAATCCTTGGTCGAGGCGCTGGATAGTTATCGGCGGCGGGACAGGGGTCCGCGCATTGTTGTATTGGGCGGCGGGCATGGTCTGGCCTCACTCTTACGGGGATTAAAGGAATATACACACAATATCACAGCAATTGTGACCGTGACGGACGATGGTGGTTCGTCGGGCGAACTGCGCAAGAGTATGGGGGTCCTCCCACCTGGGGATATCCGAAACTGTCTGGCAGCATTAAGTAATAATGAGGACTTGCTTTCGCAGGTCTTTCAATACCGGTTCGCTAACGGGGCGGGGTTGGAAGGGCATTCTCTTGGTAACCTTTTGATCACGGCACTGACCGAAATCACAGGTAGTTTTGAGGAAGCCGTTGCCGAATCAGGACGGGTGCTGGCTGTCTTTGGACAAGTGCTGCCATCAACGCTGACGGATGTCCGTCTGCTGGCAGACCTTGAAATCCAGGACGGGAAACGCATCCATGTTTCCGGCGAAAGTCAGATCCGGGAGACCGAAGGCCATGTCAGGCGATTATGGCTGGACCCGGCCAACACACCGGCTTTTCCCCCGGCGATTTCGGCGGTCTTGAGCGCGGATCTGATTGTGATCGGGCCGGGGAGTTTATATTCCAGCATGCTGCCAAACCTGCTGGTTCGAGACCTGGCGGAAGCCGTGAGAGTCAGTCAGGCGCTCAAATTCTTTATTTGCAATGTTGCCACCGAACGCGGTGAAACGGATCGGTTTAACTGTCTGGACCACGTCCGGGCCGTTGAAGAACATGTCGGTGTGGGGATGTTTGATCTGGTGATCTGCAATAATCACTTTGAAGGTTATCTTGGCCACGATGTGGATTGGGTTCGAATGGATCCTGACCTCATGCAGCATACGTCTGTTTATTGTGCTGACCTGATTGACCCGGATCACCCCTGGCGGCATAATTCTGAACGGTTATCTAAAGCCGTCATGGATCTGTTCTACGAAAGAACCGGTCCGCTGGTAGAATAATTTCAGTAAAATACGTGACGCATGACATCTATGTGCACGGTTTAGAAAGGGTATAATGATTACGGTATACAATTTCCTAGAGGAGGCAGAATTATGACAACACGTGTAGGTATCAATGGTTTCGGCCGGATTGGCCGTCAGGTATTAAAGGCAATTAATGAGCTTCATCCCGATTCCCTTGAAGTTGTGGCGGTGAATGATCTTTTTGATGCGGAAACCAACGCCCATCTGTTTAAATACGACTCTAACTATGGCCGTTATGAGGGCACTGTTGAAGTCAAGGATGGCAATCTGGTGGTTGACGGTAAAGAGATCAAAGTTCTCTCAGAACGAAACCCCTATGATCTGCCCTGGAAGGACCTTGGTGTGGATATCGTGGTTGAATCCACCGGTATCTTCCGCGATGGCAAAGGCACTGCTGACAAACCAGGCGCGAACTCTCACATTGACGGCGGCGGCGCGAAAAAAGTGATCATTTCAGCTCCTGCGAAGAATGAGGACCTGACAATGGTTTTAGGTGTCAACGATGATGCTTATGATGCAGCAAAACACCATATCATCTCAAATGCATCCTGCACCACCAACTGTCTGGCACCCGCTGCCAAGGTCGTGCATGACAATTTCACCATCAAACGCGGTTTGATGACCACCATTCACTCTTACACCAATGACCAGCGTATTCTTGACCTGGCTCACAAAGATCCCCGCCGGGCCCGCGCAGCCGCCCTTAACATCATCCCCACCACCACCGGCGCTGCCAAGGCGGTCGCTCTCGTGATTCCCGATCTCAAAGGGAAATTCGACGGTTATGCCTTGCGCGTTCCTACGCCCACGGTGTCCATCGTGGATTTCGTGGCTGAAACTGAAAAAGCGACCACCGCTGAGGAACTGAACAGCCTCTTTAAGAAGGCAGCCGAAGGCTCGATGAAGGGTATCCTGGCTTATTCAACGGAGCCTCTGGTGTCCATGGACCTCAAGGGCAACCCCTACTCCTCCATCATTGATTCAGAACTGACCACGGTCATGGATGGAACCTTTGTCAAGGTCGTCACCTGGTACGACAACGAATGGGGTTACTCCTGCCGGACCGCCGACCTGGCGGCATTGATGGCAAAGTCACTCTAGTGGCTTAGGCGATTTACGAATTCTGAATGCGTAATGTGTTTCTCCGGAGTCACATTACGCATTTTTTTTGAAAGGAATGGCATAAGAAATGTTTAATAAGAAGATGGTCACCGATCTGGATGTTGGCGGGAAAAAGGTTCTGGTCCGGGTGGATTTTAATGTCCCAATCGCCGATGGAAAAGTCGGGGATGACACCCGAATTCAGGCAGCCCTCCCCACGATCAATTATTTACTGGAACACAACGCCGCGGTCATTCTTTGTTCCCACCTTGGACGCCCCAAAGGCGAATATGACGAACAATACAGTCTGAAGCCCGTAGCTGACTATCTTGGCACATTGATTGATGCTGAGGTGCACTTTGCGGAAGATTGTATCGGCGAAAAAGCGGAAACTGCCGCTGTTGCGCTTGAACCCGGGCAGGTCTTGGTTTTGGAGAATACGCGCTTTCATGCCGGCGAGAAAAAGAATGATCCCGAGATGGCGGAACAACTGGCGTCATTGGCGGATCTATATGTCAATGATGCGTTTGGGTCTGCGCATCGCGCGCACGCTTCTACTGCTGGCGTGGCAGAATATCTTCCGGCGGCGGCCGGGTTCCTGCTGGAGAAAGAGATCAAGTATCTGGGTAACACGATCGCGGAACCGGAGCGCCCCTTTGTGGCAATCCTTGGCGGCGCGAAGGTCAGTGACAAGATCGGCGTGATCGAGAACCTGCTGGAAAAGGCTGACCGGATTCTGATCGGCGGCGGCATGGCAAACACCTTCTTCAAAGCCCAGGGCTATGAAATGTCAGATTCGCTGGTTGAAGCAGAGGCGGTGGATACCGCCAGGATGCTGCTGGACAAAGCCGGCGGTAAACTGGTCCTGCCGGTGGACATGGTGATCGCCGATGCCTTTGATGCGGGTGCGGCGGAAAAGACTATGGATGTTGGCGATGTTCCTGCGGGGTGGCGGATTTTGGATATCGGGCCCCGGACCGTAGAGGCTTTCGACGAGATCATTCAGGACGCCGGCACTGTGGTCTGGAACGGGCCGATGGGCGTTTTTGAATTTGATAGGTTCGCCAAAGGCACCTTCGAAGTTGCCAAATCCCTTGCCAAAAGCAAGGCCATCGGGATTGTTGGCGGCGGCGATTCGGCGTCGGCGATCAAGAAATCGGGCCTGGAAGATAAGATTACCCATATCTCGACCGGCGGTGGCGCTTCTCTGGAGATGCTGGAAGGAAAAGTACTGCCCGGCCTTGCTGCGCTGGATGATAAATAGCGTCGGAAAAAATGAATTAAAAAGGCTGTCTATAAATTAACTGCAAGGATTAAAGACAGCCTTTTTCCACGGTACCACCCAGGGTAACTGCGAAGTTGATTGATCAGTGTTCTGAAATTGATTGTGAATCATTTGACCCCATCCCCGGCCCTTCCCCTCGCATTTTTTGGAAGGGTGCCCGAAGGGCGGGAAGGGGTGAGTCCGGAGTGTTAACGGAAGTAAAGATTTAAAACGATAAACTTTGCGAATGCCCTATGATATCACTAACCTGCCAAATCTTGGATAAGGTTTGCTGGTAAAATTAAAAGACGAAAATTTAACCCACGAACGGGTTCTGAGAAGAAAGCGAGTTGATATGCGGAAATTATTTGTTGCCGGTAACTGGAAGATGAATATGACCATTGAAGAAGCTAAAAACTTGGTCAAAGAAATGCTGCCGGAACTGGAAGAGGTTGAGGGCGTTGATCAGGCGGTCTGTCCGCCTTACCTGGCCGTCCCGGCTGTGGCGGAACTTTGCAAAGGCAAAAATTTGAAGGTTGGCGCGCAGAATCTCTATTGGGAAGATTCTGGTGCATTCACTGGTGAAGTGTCTCCGAAGATGGTTGCAGAAGTGTGTGATTACGTGATCGTGGGCCACTCCGAACGCCGTCAGATATTTGGCGAAACGGATGAGACCGTCAACAAGCGGCTGAAAGCCGCATTGGAAGCCGGTTTACAGGTGATTGTCTGTGTGGGCGAGACCCTGGAAGAAAACGAAGCCGGGCAGACCCAGGCGGTGGTCACCCGCCAGCTTGAAAAGGGCCTGGCGGATATCACAGAAAAACAGGCGGCAGAGATTACCATCGCCTATGAACCGGTCTGGGCGATCGGCACGGGCAAAGCTGCCACACCGGAAGACGCCAATAACGTCCACAAAGACGTCGTCCGGCCGCTGTTGAAGAAGCTGTTCGGGGAAGACCGCGCGGAAGCCATGCGCATCCAGTACGGCGGTTCCATCAAGCCAAATAACGCCAAAGAATTATTTTCCATGTCCGATATCGATGGCGGACTGGTGGGCGGCGCCAGCCTTAAGGCGGGGTCGTTCTGGGCGATAGTCAAGGCGGCAGCGGAAATTTAGCCTCGTATGAGGAAAATCAACTTGTGAAATCAGATCCCCGGTGGGTGTTCACCGGGGATTTTTGAATCAAATAATTATGTCCGAACGCCCTGCTTGATGCGAAGCGGATAATTTTATGAAGAAAATGCTGTAATTTTCTTGACACCAAGGCGAAAGTGCGCGACAATTGAAATAATACAAAGTACTCTATAATACAGAGTAAGGAGATTAATTGTGGATATTTCGCCCAATGAGGCTGAAGAAGAATTGACTGTGGTCCAAAGCACAATGAAAAAAGCCCGTCACTCCCTTGCCACAGGCGGGTTTTATATTTCTCTGATCGTCACGGGGACGATTTGGTTGGTTGGGTTTTTAGCAACACAATTTTTGGCTGGTGAGACTGTTAAGTATATCTGGATTGGGGCCAGTCTTTTGGGTAGTGCAGTAGCGGTTTTCTTGGGTGCCCAAGTTGGCAGTCGGGTACGTTCACCACTTACCAAGACTTATACTAAGCGAATTGGGATGTTCTGGCTGTTATTGGTCCTGGTTGGGATTGGATTGGTCATGATTACCCACCCCGTCGATGACAGACAAGTCACTCTGATTGTAATCATGTTGATGCTGGTGGGGGAGGCGGCAATGGGGCTGTTATTTTCCTACACGGCGATATGGTGGGCTTTGTTGATTGGTGTGGCGGCTGTTTTTGGCTATTTTGTGACGCCGGCCTATTTCTATTTATGGATGGCTCTTTTGGTTGGTGGGGGCCTAATCGGCTTGGGTGCCTACATTCGGCTGAAGTGGTGAATGATGAGCCAATTAAATAAATTAATCCACCAATCGGTACGACTCAAGATCATGGCGACCTTAGCTGCCCTGGATCCAGAGAACCAGGTGAACTTCACCTATCTTCGAGATTTTCTGGGACTGACGGATGGGAATTTAGGAGCTCATCTGATGAAGTTAGAAGAGGCCGGATATGTCGACATCGAGAAGACGTTCGTCGGACGAAAACCACAGACGTTCATCGGGATCAGTAATACAGGGAGAAAAGCGTTCCAAGACCATGTGGCTGTGTTGTGCAGCATTCTGGAAATAAATAAAGAGGATAAATGGAACCAATAATACAAGTAAAAAACCTGAGAAAAGTCTATGGCGACACTGTTGCTGTAGATGATGTCTCATTTGATGTCAAGCCGGGGGAAATCTTTGGTATGGTCGGGCCGAATGGCGCGGGTAAAACTACAACCGTGGAATGTATTGAAGGCCTTCGTAAACCAGACAGCGGCCGTATTCGGATTTTGGGTCTTGACCCGCAAACCGACCACCGGGTTCTGCGGGAGCGAATAGGTGTCCAATTACAGCAATCGGTATTGCCAGCGCGAATGAAGGTTTGGGAAGCGCTAGATCTTTACGCTTCCTTTTATCAAAACAGTATTGATTGGCAGGTACTAGTTGACCAATTGGGCTTGGCGCCCAAGCGTCAGGCTCCCTTTGCGAAATTGTCTGGCGGCCAGAAACAACGGCTTTTTATTGCCTTAGCCCTTTTGCCTGACCCGGATATTGTCTTTCTGGATGAATTGACCACAGGATTGGATCCTCAGGCAAGGCACGCGACCTGGGACATGATTCGCAACGTGCAGGACCGAGGAAAGACGGTCTTCCTCACCACGCACTTCATGGAAGAAGCCGAGAACCTCTGCGACCGGGTGGCGATACTCGACCATGGGCAGATTGTGGCAATGGATACGCCGGATGCACTGATTCAGAGCCTTGATGCGAGCGGGCGGGTTGCGTTCCAGGTTACTGGAGAACTGCCGGAGGCTTTTATCAACGGCCTTCCGGATGGCACCCACTTGGAACAACAGGGCAATAGGATCGTCATCTATGGCGCCAGCGCGATGGGCGAGGGATTGGTCAGCGACGTCGTCCGCCTTCTGACTGAAATGCAGATTCCCTTCAACAACCTGCAATCAACAAAAGCAACGCTTGAGGATGTTTTTCTCAAGTTGGCTGGAAAAGAAATGAGGGCGTGATGAAAGCCTTTTTAAAGATGGCTTGGATGGAAGCCAAATTGTTCTTGCGGGAACCAGTAGGTGTTTTCTTTACTCTGGCCTTTCCATTGATCTACCTTTTCTTGTTTGGCGCGATCTCTGGCAATGAACCGTCGCCGTTGTATAATGGCCAAAATGTCATTGAAGGAGCGATCCCCAGCCTGACAGCAATGATCATAGGGACCACCGGGCTGATGTCAACTACGATGACGATGGCAATCTACCGGGAAAGTGGCGTCCTGCAACGTTTGCGCACCACGCCGGTCGGGCCGCTGATGGTGATGGGGGCGCAGGTCGTGGTAGTCTTTGTCATGAATCTGATCGGGATGTTGCTCCTGATCCTGGCGGGCAGGATCTTCTTCGATGTCCGTTTTACGGGGAATGCCTTCAGCGTTTTCCTTGGGTTTCTCCTAAGCAGCCTCAGTTTATTTGGGATTGGATTCATGGTGGCGGGGATTACGCCATCGGCCCGGACGGCACAAATCGTTGGGATGATCCTGCTTTATCCAATGATGTTGCTTTCGGGCACTTTCTTCCCCCTGGCGCTCTTGCCAGAGGCTTTGCAAAAGGTCGCTAATTTTATGCCACTCACCTATGTGGTCAATCTGCTGCGGGGATTGTGGATTGGAGAGGCTTGGGGTGGCTACCTGGTTAACGTCGCTGTTTTATTGGGTTTTATGGTTGTGGGTGCAGTCGTTTCCACGTTGACTTTCCGTTGGGAATAATAGCCTGCTTTCCTAAGAAGGCCGAGGTAGAGAAGTGAGTGTTCCATAAATTGTAGTAAATGGGGCTGTCCAACAGAAAATTACGGATTTATTTGACAGCTCCTATGCTAATAAATTGTCGATCATGTCCCAAACTGGCGGTCGCCCGCGTCGCCCAGGCCGGGGATGATATAACCATTCTCGTTGAGGTGATCGTCAATAGCTGCCAGGTGAATGGGGACGTCCGGATGGGCATCGTGCAGACACTGGATCCCTTCCGGGGCGGCAATCAGCCCCACAAACTTGATCCTTGCGACACCCCAATCCTTGAGGATATCCACGGTTGCCACAGCAGAGCCGCCCGTGGCCAGCATTGGATCGAGGATCAGGCAGACGGCCACCGTCGGCGCAACCGGCAGCCGGTTATAGTAGGCCACGGGTTTGAGTGTGCGCTCATCCCGGTAGAGGCCAATGTGCCAGACCTCCGCCGAGGGCATTAGTTCCCATACCCCTTCCACCATCCCCAGGCCCGCCCGCAGGATGGGGACGAGGCCAATTTTGTCTTGCAGTTCCTCGCCGTGGGTTTCCGTCAGGGGTGTCTGAACCGTCACGGTGGTAATGCTCAGATCGGCGGTCGCTTCATAGGTCAGGAGCGCGCCAAGCTCCCGGACCAGCTCACGGAATTTCTTTGGTTCCGTGGATTTATCACGCAGGCGGGTTAGTTTGTGTTTGACCAGGGGGTGGTTCGATTCGAAAATGTTGTTCATGAGTCCTCGAGTGTCTCCTCAATGGATGGATGTTGCGGTTGGGTTGGTTCAACATTAAGTGTAGCTGATTTATTGGATTCGCATGCATGCCGGCTGTAGACGAAGATCAACAGCCAGACAGCCCAGAGGAGCGTGGTTACCGCAGTCCAGAGTTGAAACCGGGGCAGGCTGCGGTTCAGCCGCTGAAACATGGCGAAGGCATAAGTGCCCCAGGAAGAGACCTGCATGAGCAGCGCCAGCCAGCGGCCGGTTTGAGAGCCTTTCCTGGCCAGCCTCAGCCAGTGGATGCCGAACCAGGGGAGGACGGTTACGGAGGCGTTGATCCCCATGGCAAAGGCCATCAACCATAGAGACAGCTCAATGCCGTTGTAGATGTGTGCCATTGAGCTGCCAGCCAGGTAGAGGAGGAAAGCCAGGGCATAGAATAAATCAGGCCAGGAGATTTTAAATTTTTTCATTGAGGACCTGCTTTCCGGGCAATGATCAGGAAGCGGTGAGCGGTGGCGGTGAACTGACCTTGGCGTTCAATGATGTTGTGAATCCGCACCAATCCCTCAGCATGGGTTTCGGGGGTAAACCCTGCGACCTGCCAGGGGATCGCTTTCAGGTAATAGACCACAGCTCCAATGTCAAGAAATGTGGATTTGAGTGCGGCCTTCTCTGCTCTTTCAACCTCGAAACCCGCATCGTAAAGCCCCGTCAATGCAGCCGCCAGGCCCCAATCCGTGAAGGGGAAGGATAGTGTATCTTCCAGCACCTGATTCAACTCCAGATTATCCAGACCGCCAACCTGCTGCGTGATGAAGCCCCCGCCTCTTTTCAGAATTCGGTGAACTTCGAGGGGGTTATAACTTTCATGCCGGCTGATGACCAGATCGAAGGTGTCCTCATCAAAAGAGAGCGGTGCCCCGTCTATGCCATCATGCACAGTCACTCCCAAAGGCTCCAGCCGTTCCCGGGCAAGGGGCTGGTTGGGCGGATAAGCCTCCGTGGCGTGGGTTTCCGCTGGGAGGGGGGCTAAGGAAGCTAGCAGCTCGCCGCCGCCAGTCCCCAGGTCCAGCAGGCTTATGGCCTCAGACAACCGCTCTCTGACCAGGCCGGGATAATCCCAGGGTGGATCCTCCTGAATCATCCGGTGATCCAGCCAGCTGAAATCCCAGCCGGAGAACCCGGCTGCTTCGGCTTCTGCCACCAGATGGTGATAGCGTTCAGGGTTGACCAGGTTCATCCGACCTCACTTCCTCGTCACGATCCGCGGTGGGCTCTGGCTGTTGTTCCACTGGGCAGGCTGCACGACGGTAATGATTGCGGCGATTCCCGTACCCAGCCCCAGCAGCGCGCACATTGCAGCGATCACGCCTGCGAAGGCTAAAATCGGGGTCAGAAGCAGCGCGATCAAAGCCAGCAGCAGGAACACTCCTGCAACCGCGGCAATGATTCCCGCAATTTGCAGGCCGCGCTTGCGGGATGCCATCTGCGGGCCATGGATCTCACCATTGAAACCATTCACAAGCACGATCTGCGGTTGACCGTCGTCATCAGTGTAGAAGGTGGCATAAAGGGGCAACAGGAACTGGGTCCAATGCTGGTTATCATATTCGGCTGTAAGCGTGAAATTTCTGGAATGGTCGGCCGCGGCCGCTTTTACACAGACCATGGCGGCGGTCCTGTCGACCTGGGGTCTGGCAAGCGGCCAGGCCTCGTCAGGGGGCAGATCGGGAATCTCGATCAAGGCATCCCCCAGGTATTTTGAGTCAAAGGGCTGGGCTTTATCCAGGGGGTACTGCCCGGTCAACTGCCGCCGGTTGGCGTGTTCTTCCAGGGCCGGGAGGGCAACGTTATCCACGCGGGTTTCCAGTTTACCCAGCCGCGGCTCCCAGCGGATGCGGTCCTCGATCTGTTTTCGGGAATCCCACTGTCCGCCAGCGAAGACTTCTTTGGTGCTCTCCACCTGATAGTTGAAACCGGCTTCCATCTGCCATTTCCCCCGGATATCCGTGTCCACCAGCCAGAGGGGCCAGAACAAAGGCACAGAACGCCTTAGCAGGCTCTGCGGGTTGAAGTCGTCCGGTCTGATCCAAACGGCAGAGACGAAGCTCTGATAGATCGGCAGTAAGGCGGATTGACCGACTTTGAAGGGCAAAATTAATTCAGGTTGTCCCGGCCGGGCCCGGGCGGATTGGGGTTCGAGGGCCGCCTTCCGGCAAAGAGAGCAGTTGGTCCCGATCCGGTCATCTTTAATAAGGAAAACCCGGCCGCAGTGAGGGCAGCCGGCCGGCTGATGCCCAGTTTCCCAGAGTGATGTTTGATCGGAAATGATTTCTGCAGGGACGAGTTGTTCAGCCATTATTTCGCCTCCGATTCGCGGGCTTTGCTGAAGAGGATAAAGCTGATTACAAGGCCAATGATGAACAGCAGGAGCCCCAACCCAATGGGGATCACGCCCGCGCCCCCGAGCAGGAGAAGTGGAAGGCCGATCAGTCCCAGCAGCGTTCCGGGGAGGAGCAGCGCGGCGATTGCCAGCCAGATTTTCCACCAGGCAACCGGTTTTTGTCCTGCCACGGCCCCGGTTTGCCCGTTGACCATGACCTGATAGGTCTCATTCTCATATTTATAAGCTGCCAGATAGACCGGCAGGAGGATGTAGCGCCAGGATTCGCCCTTGAAATTAGCCGTCATGCTGAAGCTGCGGATATGTGACGTTGGGATGGCCTGCTGGCAGGCCTGTCTTGCCTGTTCCCGGATGGCTGTTTTCCCTGTCTCCCAGGCATCGGTCAGAGGAATCTCATAAGCCTGGGCCTGCCAGCCGGCGAGATAATCCGGTTCGTAGGTCACCAAACCGCTCATTTGATAGGGATAAAGCCTTTGGAGGATACGGTGGCTGATATGGTGGGGGAAAACGCCCGTGACGAGGAAATCGTCAACCTCAAGATGGACGGTGCCCTCCTCCCAACGCCATTCAATCCTCGTACGGGTTTCCCAGCGTTTCTCGCGGGCGTTATAGTGGCGTACGGTTTTTTCATAACCCACCTGTGCCCGCCAGCGGGCATCCACCTGGGTGTCGAAGGTCCAGAAAGGAAGATAGATGCCGGAGAAACGGCGGAGAACAGAATTTGTTTTCAGTTCGTCAGGATGGGACCAGCCTTTGCCCAGCCACGCTGCTGCCAGCGAGCGGGTCTGTTCCGGTGTGATTTTAAAAGGGATCAGGAACCGGGGCCGGAGGGTCTCGTCCAGGCAGACAGTCACATTGACCTTGTTGGATGCGCAGTAAGGGCAGGTGGTGGTCAGCGCGCCCAGAGGGATAGACAGGTCCGCACCGCAGGAGCCGCAATGCAGGATCTGGCGCTTTTCGCCCCAGCCGCGCTCTGATTGTGACATGGTTTCGAGGGTGAATTCAAATTCATCCGCATTCCGCCCCACCTGAACAGCCCTGACCGGGGCGGTATACCCGCAATATTCACAGGCTATCCCGCCGGCAGTAACATCATAGGCGGTATTCGCGCCGCAGTTCGGACAGGCATAACTTCTGGCTGTCTCCTTTTCGGCCTCCATGGGTTTTGGTGCATAAACCACGACGCCGGAGACCTGAGATTCAACCTGCCGGTAGATATCCGGAGGGATTTCAGGGTTACTATTGGTGTGCTTTTCAACCATCACTGGCATCTCCTGTCAGCTCAACAATCCTTTGATGTGGTTCAATTGTCAACATCCCGGACAGATGGAATAGTCCGTTTCCATTATAGAGTAAAAAACTCCCCCTGACAGGATGTTTTCTACGGATAGGATAGACTTGCCGGATGCGATAGAATTAGGACATGGTCATTCTTATTGATGGACATAACCTCATACCGATGATTCCCGGGATCAGCCTAACCGATCCGGACGATGAAGAGGCATTGATCCGCTTGTTGGGAGAATATGGCCGTCTGAAGCGGCATACGATTGAGGTGTTTTTCGATCAGGCGCCTGTGGCCATGGCCGGCGAGAGGCGGCATGGCATGGTGCGGGCGGTATTTGTGCAGCGCAACAAAACAGCAGACGAGGCAATTATGGCGCGGCTGCGGCAGCTTGGCAAGCGCGCCAGGAATGTCCTGGTGGTCAGCTCTGATCGGCAGGTCCAGGCGGCGGCCCGAGCCGCGCATGCCGGGGTGATCTCATCCCCTGACTTTTCCGGCGAATTGAAAGATTTATCTCAGCATGAGCCGACCCTGGACCCCCGAAATCGGCTGCTTTCAAATGAGGAATTAGCCGAGTGGGAGGACCTTTTTCGGAAAGGACACCCTCCTGTGTGAAATTGGCCTAATCATACTAATTGGATAGAATTAGTAAACTCTAATCTTTTTTTAATGCAATAGCCCGGGTAATGGGTAGTATTAAGGCAGACACAAAACTCTTATTGGTATTTGGTGTGTCTGCCACCAGGAAATCTGCAGGACGCAAACCGTTCTGTGAGACGGAAATGGTGGTTTCCTCCCTGAAGATTGCCTGGCATGTCCCCCCCATGCCGGGCAATCGCTTTTTGAAGTCGATTATTAGGCGAGAGCAGAAATCTCAGGGCTGATTGAACCTATGTTTTTCAGAAAACAATAGGGTTTGGGTTGAGCATGAATTTGCAAAAAAAGGCGATCAATAATGGCAAAGAATCCTCATTACCAAAATAAGAGACTTTTATCCATCCTGGCTCATCCGGATGATGAGACCTTTGGAATGGGCGGTACGCTTGCGCTGTATGCCCGGCGGGGCGTGGATGTTCATCTGATCTGCGCCACCCGCGGCGAACTGGGGGAGGTTGACCCGGAATATAAGGAGACGATCAAAAGTGCAGCCTGTCTGCGCACCCAGGAACTGCGGTGTGCGGCTGACGTGCTGGGGATCAGCCAGCTTCATTTCCTGAACTACCGGGATTCGGGGATGCCAGGCTCGGAGGCCAATTCTCATCCCCAGGCGCTGGCTGCCCAGCCGTTGGACAAGGTGGCGGCGGAAGTTGCCCACCTGATCCGGGAAATCCGTCCCGATGTCGTCCTGACCTTCGACCCGATTGGCGGCTACCGCCACCCGGATCATATTGCCATCCAGAAAGCAACCGTGCAGGGTTTCGCGATGGCGGCGGATGAGAGATTTGAGGACCATGAAGGCCTGAACCCCTTCCAGCCGGATTACCTCTATTTCCACATTATGAACCGGACTTTCCTGAAGATCACGGCGACGGTGCTGCGCCTGATCGGCCAGGACCCCCGCCAATTTGGGCGGAACAAGGATATTGATTTGGTGTCAATTACTGATGTTGACTTTCCGACCCATGTAGAGGTCAATTATCGCGAAGTAAGGATGGTTAAGGCAAGAGCTGCGGCGTGCCATGCCAGCCAGGGGGGTGCGCAGATGTTCAAAGGCTTCAGGGGGCTGGTCACCCGGCTGTTCGGGGGCTATAACGACATTTATATGCAGGCCTATCCTGAGCCGGCCCCGAATGACAAGGTTCGGCGGGATTTGTTTGGAGAAACCAGATTTAGAAATTAACGCGTCAATGAGGTGGGATAACGCCATTAAGCAGCAATATTCGAAGTTTGATCCAGTGGGAAATAAATTGTCAGAAAATTGGGACTTCGGTTGCCAGGCTTGAAAATTACCCTGAAAGCTTGCGTATTTCGAATTGGGGGAATTGTTTGACATCCCCCCTAAAACTCATTAAACTAAGGATAGAACTTAATGTGACATCATCAGATATTTTGAAGGAGGTTCAATGGCAGCCCCGGTTTTTAAATTAACGATACGGTCAGGGCCAAATCCCGGCAAGACATTTTTTCTGGAGAATCAGGAAATGCTTCTGGGG
>CAZXRL010000023.1:0-22519 GCA_964643275.1 uncultured Candidatus Brevefilum sp. | reverse complement strand
ATCAGATAATATTCGCGATGATGAACGCTCCAATGATATAGCAGACCACACCGCCCCCCAGGAGAATATACGAAATGCGCGGTGACCCCTTGAACTCACCATAGATCAATCCCCACATTTGCGTCCAGAGCCCACCGGTGATGCCCAGAGGCCACGAGACGACTGAGCTAAGGTTGCGGGTAGCAAAGGTATGGATGATATTACCGCCATAATGGGCAAGACCGGCAATCATCCCCAGACTATGGGTTTTGAATCCATGGCTCTTAAAAACGCCCCATTGTTTCTTAATGGTCAGAGTCATCCCGCAAATAGCCAGCGCACTGAAGAGCGCGCCTGAGACCAGGACGGCCATAAAGGGAAGGACAGCAAGCCCTGCCGGCTGTGTGATGGACCGCAGCCCATACGAGAGGCCGGTCGAATAGGCCGGGACAAGCATTGAGGCGATAATCAGCATAATGATCGCCCGGGTGATCACTTTCGGGTCTTTGGAGAGTCCTGTATCAATATTGCCATCCCTTTGAGCCTTGTTCCTGATCCGCCCGGCATTCATTGAGAGGAAAACCGCAGCAATCAAAAAAACCACAGACGTAATGATCCTGCCCACGGTCAAATTCTCCGGGACGCCACCAATCAAAGCCGAAATCGCTGTGCCGCCGATCACGTTAATGGAGGCTTGAATGGGTTGAGAAATCGCCAATCCCAGGATCTGCAACACCCGCAGGGTAAATTGCATCCCTACCACATATAGAAAACCGCAAATGAAAGTAACGTAAACCCGGGAGGGGTCCGATCCCCAAACAAAACGAATATTCTGGATCAAGGCTGGCCCCTCAAAGATGAAGCCAACGGCCCAAACAAGAACAAACGAAGTGGCAAACAACGTCAAATAAAAAGCTTCAAGTGGATAATCACCCAGATATTTCAGGGTGATAAACCAGGATCCCCACATGGCAGCGGCAAATAAGCCCATCCCGATAGCGATGATGGAAGGAATATTGGGGTCAAAATTCATTTTTCAGTACCTCTAACATTTTCTCGATATTTTCTTTTCGCATAAGCTTCAATGGACAAAAACCCGGGAATTTCTTCGTCAATCAAGAACCAGTACCCTTGCAGGGTTAAGATTGAACGAAGCGCGGGCACAATTAACATCACCGGCCCCAACAAGGCCAGACCGAAGATCATTAAAAGCGAATCCACAATGGCGAACAGAAGAGATTCAAAGGGTTTACGAAAGGCAAGCGCAATCGCTTTCCTGACGACATCCAGCACATCAGCCTCGGGTTGAGAGATCAGAATGGGATAAAGGTACAGGGAGGCGAGCCACCACATTACCAGGCCATAAAAAGCCAAAACTGAAACAAAGCGATAACCAATTTCGGGGCGGGTCACCCAAAAATAGATAGAAGCCAGGATAATCGCAAAGGACATAAGCCGTAAAATGGAAAGCAGTAAAGCTTTCCAAAAGTACGCATGAAAACCCTGTTTCATCTCCTGGCGGACTTTGACTTCAGAACCCGCCGGGTCTTTCAAACCTGCGGCAACGGTGTGGAACAGCGCGGCTTTTGCTCCGGGCCCTGTAAGGACTGGCAGCGATAATATCACTGACAAGATGTTCGGGCGGATCCAGAACTGAATCCGCTGGAACAATAGCTTGAAGGACAAAACCACGACATCCCAGGCGCTGGCGGTATCCTGGCGGTTTCGAGGATCACTTTCACCGTCCTGATCGGTCTGAAATTGCCGGGGAATAAGCCTATTCTTCAATGATTTCCTCCGAAGAAAGTGTGGCAAGCTTTTTCTTCCGCTTGAACATTGTTTTAATGGGGCCTGTCCGAACCTGAACCAGGACCAGCCCAACAAGCATCATCCCAATACCGATCAATTGATTGACCTGGAGCTGTTCGTTAAGCATGAGAACCGCAAGGATAGACGTCCAGATAACGGTTGAAGCGCCGAGGATACTGGCTTCATACGAACGTAATGTCCGCAGGATCAGGTTCCAGACGGTGAGCCCCACAGCCCTGTTGAATAGACCGACAAATAAAATCGCTCCCCAGGTTCCAAGGCTCGGCATGGCGGAGGGCAAACCTTCAATAATCAGATAGATCGTGATTGAAATGGGGGCACCGATCATGATCGCCAGAGTCGAGATGATATTATTACTGATCTTATTTTCCGTCTCGACAGCCAATTTTCGGGCGATATTATTGGTGTAGGCAATACCGGAAATGGAAATCAGGATCAATAAAATCCCGAGCAATTCACCTCCCTGGGGCGGGTCCGGGAAAAATATCCGCAGACCGGAAAAAGCGATCACCGCTCCAAGGACCTGAAAGAGGCTGGGGGCTTCCTTGAGAATCAGAATACTCATCCCCATGGTGATAAAACCAATAAAGTTCGTCAGATAGGTGTTTGTCGTTGCGGGCATAAAGTTCAACGCATACACACCCAAAGTGCCGGTGACAAAATTAAAGAAACCGATCTGGATGATAAACATCCAAACCCGTTTGCTCATCAATTCTGTCGGGATACGTTCTTTCTTGATCAGAAAGGTATAGACCATCATTGAAATCATGGCAATCCCGATCGTGAGGTAAACGAAAATGCCAGGAGAAATGTATTCAAAACTCTGTTTGGTAAAGATCGTCCCGAAGGACATCGCGATTAATATTCCGAGTGTTATAAGAATTGCGACATAGCGATTTTGTATCATGATCTCATCTCATCAATCTCTTGTGTTGGTTGGTTTAACGCAGGGGTTTTAGGGGAAGATTTCTTTTGAAATAGTGAGTCAAGCTTTCCTTTCCTGAGCTGTACCAGAACCAATCCAACAATCATCAAGGACATTCCTATCACCTGATGGATGGTCAATTGTTCGTTCAGGATGATCATAGCCAGGATCGTGGAATAAATAATGGTTGAAGCGCCAAGGATACTGGCCTCAAAGGATTTCAAGGTCCGCAGGATATAATTCCAAACGGTCAGCCCGAGGCCGATATTGATGACCCCGGTGTAAACGATCACAGCCCAACTTCGCCAATCCGGAACTCTGGGCGGGAAGTCCATAATCAGCCCAATGACAATGGCCAATGAACCGCCAATTAACAAAGCCAGGGTCGACACCAGTGTATTGCTGATCCCATTCCTGGTCAGCAGCGCCAGTTTTCTGGCGATATTATTTGTGAAAGCCACGGCTGTTATCCCGACCAGGATGACAAGAATGCCGATCAGTTCTGTAGTTGCCAAAGGGTCCTTGAAATAGATGGTGAGTCCCCAGACAGCGATCCCGGCCCCAATGACCTGGAATATCGAAGGGTATTCCTTCAGGATAAAAATGCTCATCGCCATCGTCAGAAAACCGATAAAATTCCCGACGTACGCGGTTGTTGTAACCGGCAAGCGTTCAATGGCAATCGGTCTGGTCAGGCGTGAAATCGTGAAATTACAGATTCCAATCGCGATGATGATCAACCAGACATTCTTACCCAGCTTTTTAGGGATGGGCTCCCTCTTGATCGCGAAAGTGTATACACTCATCACAATCATTCCAACCCCCATAGACGTCCAGGCGAAGGTAAAAGGTGAGATATCTGCAAGCACAATCTTGGAAAGTACCGTTCCCAAAGACATGGTGAAGAGAATCCCAACAGTCTGAAGGATCGCAATTAGACGCTTCGACATCTGGTCACCCGACACCAACAACTTTTACATCCCGGACTTTGCGCTTTCTTCTGGAGAGGATGAACAAGCCCAGTAAGATTGGCACCCCGGCAAGCGGATATACCAGCCAGTTGAGATCGGTGTTCAGGATGTGGATATCGCGCTGGCTGGTTTCTATGATCTTCCCATCCTGATCCAATAACGCAATTCCCTTTAAATTTGACCAGGCCTGCAAGTCAATCCTAAATGCGGTAAAGGAGGGCTGGTTCATAGTCTCCGGGTCAAACGGGATGATCTCATACCCCAGCCTTGAGCCTGCCAGTTGTTGAACGAAATAATTTTCCAGTGTTTCAATAAAACCACCGGAGGTTGTGCCAATACTAAGGCTTACATTCTCGGCTGGCCGATGAGAAACCCAAATCATCCGGTCAACGCGGGAGACGCTATCCTGAGGATTATTCATCCGGACATAATATCGTTCAACATATTGTTTCTGATGATAGGGTTCGATAAAAAAGATCTGATCCCGTAAAGTGTAGATGACATCGTTCACATTCTTCGCGGGTTCCGGCACAGACCATCTCTCTTCAGAAAAAACGTCGTACCCAATTCCTTCATTCTGATGTTCAAATATGACAAGGTCCTTGACACTTTCGGGGATGACCTCATTATCATTCGTCCGCAGGCGAATTCTGTAATTCCCCGGGGACAAGTTGATCGGGAAGCCCCAAAGCAGATTCGTTGAGAACAAGGTCAGGTCCTGCAAAGGCTCGGGCGGCTCAGGAAGTTCATCCTCGGTAATGAGACCGGCTTGAAGATCAGCCAATGCTGCCTGGAATTCCTGGCGATATTCGTTCATATCCTGATAATAAAGATACAGATCCTCACGATACTGGGCCTGCAAGCCCTCAAAATTCTCACGGGCCCTGACCGCTTCTTCCCCCAGGTAGAGCTGGATGGTATCCATCCGGTTCAATCCATCATATTGGATGACATATTCTGTCATTTGAACGGTATCAATAACGGTATTTCCTCTCAGGATTTCCAGTTGGCCCTCAACGATAATATTAGCCGTATCCCAATCCGCCCGGTATTCATTTGTAATCGGCCAGTAATAAACATCTGTCAGGCGTGATGCCAGGATACTTAGGTGATCAGCCAGCAGATAAACCGTATCAACAACAGGAGGAATGAACGCACTCGAATAAACCGCGCCATCATAATGGTTGGTCCCATAAACAAACGACAACTCCTGCGACTCTTGAGCATAGACAGACTGGGGAAGGCAGAAAACGCTGCAAGCCATCAGCAAAACCAGGAAGAATTTCTGAATTATCTTTTTCATGAGGTTGTCCGGACCCCCTTCGCCGCCAGGGAACGGATACTGAAAAACAACAGGACAGATCCTTCAGCCAGCATCAAACCGAGCAATAAAAGATACTCCGGCCAGGCTCCCACAAGCAGGGCATTAACACTCCTTTGCAGCTGGGCATAGGGAGAAACCCAGCGCAGGACATTATTCGCTGTCTCCAAAACGTTCCGCAAGAACAGCAGCGGGTCAGTCACCGTTGAGCCGCTGATCAAAACCAGATTGGCAACCAGCGTATCGCCGATCTGGACACCGCCAAAAATCGCCAATACAAGGATATAGACCACCAGCGCGTTCCTGGTTTTTCCGCCCAGAACTGCCGTAAGCAAACCGAAGGCGACAATCTCAACAGCCATGATCACACATCCCAGCAGGATCAGCAACAAACTGAGATCGAATGCCAGGTTGAACATCCAAATGATGATGTTGCTCCAAATGAAAACACCGACCATCGTCCACCCAAACAAGCTGATTTGCGCCCAGAAATTTCCAAGGATGAAGGCGACCTCATCCACCGGGCCATAGAGAAGCAATTCCAGCGTTCCCTTGTCATATTCACGGGACAGGTTGACGGATGCCGTTATCCCCAGGAACAGAGACAGCAAAAGGCCGATCACCAATACAGGCGTTGAGAGAATCTGCCGCTCAACCATGATGATGTTCACATCCACATAACGAAAATTATTGATCAGGATCAAAGAAGCTGAAATGAGCGAGATGCTTACCGCAGCGAAAAAACCAATGGACCACAGCTGCTTCTGCCGAAGCTTTTTATGAAGTACTGAGATTGGCTGCAAATATTTCCTGAAAATATTACCTGTCATGACGCCACCTCAGCAATATTGTCGGTGAATTTGGCCAAATTATTCTCAGTAATGGTGATGAAGGCTTCCTCCAAAGATACTTCTTCCTGTCTCATCTCCAGGACGATCAAGCTTCGATCAAGAACGAGCTCTCCGATTTCTTTCCGGTGGTCGGCGTTGTTTTCGACCCAAAGCGTGATTTGATTCCCGTGCTGCTCCAAATTAGAAATAAACGCTTTCGATTTAAACACAGCAAGGTCTTCTTCGGTCAGGTGGTCAACCGTCAGCCGTAATTTGTGCGTGCTTCCCACTGAAGCGCGCAGATTATCCATGGAATCCTCAACCAGCAGTTTCCCGTTTGCCAGTATCCCAACGCGATCCACTGTACGTTCAACTTCTGAGAGGATATGAGATGAAATCAAAAGGGTGCAACCGGCTTTCTGCTCATCCAAAAGGAGTTCTCTGATCTGTACAATCCCATAAGGGTCCAGCCCTGAAACTGGTTCATCCAGCACCAGGAGTTCGGGTGAGTGGAGAAGCGCACGTGCAAACCCGAGCTTCTTCTTCATCCCTGTCGAGTAGCCGCCGATCAACACATCCCGCCATTTTTCCAGCCCAATCTTTTCAAGTAATTTCATGGCTTTCGGCTCAGAGCTTTCCACCTCATAAAGCTGTCCGAAGAACATCAAGTATTCCCAGGCGGACATTTCCTCGTAGAAAGTCTGATATTCAGCCACCACCCCAATTTTTCGCTTAAGGTCAAACGCGTCCCGCCGAACAGGCTGGCCTGCAATCAGAACATCACCCCGGGTGGGTTCCAATACGCCAAGGATCATCATCAACGTGGTCGTTTTTCCCGCTCCATTGGGGCCGAGGAAACCGTAACTCTCTCCAGGTTCAAGATGGAGATTGATCTCATCCACAGCCAGGAAGTCGCCAAACGTTTTTGTGAGATGATGTGTTTGCAGAGAAAAACCCTGACGCATCAGAACACCCTCGTATTAATTAAATTCATGTCTCTTCAGTATCGCGGATCTGGCTGGTTACCACATTAATCCGCTTGCGAACGTCATCGTTGTCCTGCATGAAAGGCATCCGGCCCAGAATTTGGGCGAGCTCGCAGGCAAAGTAGTTCGCAGGAACATGATACACCAAAGGAGAATATTCATCCGGCACCTGTCCGGCCACCGGAAGCAAAAACCGGGCATGTTTCTTCACACCTGAATCCAGATCTTCGGAAACTGCGATCAAAGGATGCCCCAGCAACGTGACCAGATAAGCGAGTTTCTCTGCCCGATCAAATGACGGGCCTCTGGGGGCAACCATGTAGATCGGATAATCCGTCGGATAGGCATGGTGCTCAATATGGACCCATTCTTCAAGGTCCTGTGCTGTTGAGAATACACCTGCCGCCTCAACGACCTTCGCACTTGAGAAATAGGCTGTCGCGAATGAGGGGCCGCTGCCCACAAAGGAGAAAAATGGGCTTCCCTTCATCGCCTCAGCAGCCTCACGCGCCGGCTCCTTGCACTTTTCCAGGGTGGCATCAACAACATCAGCAGCAGCCATTATCTTATCACGTTCAGCGCTGACATCAGATGCCGTCAGCCGTCCGTGTGCTTCGCCCAATCGCAAGGCCAGGCTATAACCACCCAAAAGGGAAGCGACATAGGTCCGAATGCCCGGAGACGGACCGAAATCCGGCACCTCAACTGAGAAAACCACATCGGCCATATCAGCGACTTTTGACTCCGGATTCCCGACCATGCCCATTGTCACAACCTGTTCATTGACCGCTTTCGCTTTTTCAAGAGATTGGACAACTCTCGTGGAGCCGCCCGAGGCCGATATGCCAACCACCAGGTTTGCCTCAGGGAACTTCAACGGCATGGCTTCTGCACCATAGGCCAGAAACCGCATCGCGCTCAACGGCTCATAAATCACACCGGCATACTTTTGGAATGCCAGCTTGACAGCCATGGCAGCGTGCCACGAATCGCCATCACCCGCAACATAAACCTGATGGATGCGCTTTAAAGTCTCCGCAGAAAGAGAATCCTGCAACCTGCAGTCAATTTCATCAAACTCAGTCCGGATCAAATGACCCACATCTTCTACCTGTCCGATCATTACATCGGGTTTAAAAGGATCCATTCTTATCTCCTCTAATGTGATCTATAATTTCCTGATTTTGCCAAGCAATTCGCCGACCCGCGATTCAGCCCTGGCTTGAAGGGCCTTATCCGGGATAGGAACGCCCACCCCTTCTGCAAGGAAGGAGGCAGAGACCGTTCCATAGCAACCTGCAATACGGGCATCCCGAAACTTTTCCCATCCCACGCAAAGCCCCCCGCCATACGCGTTGCCGCAGCCGGTGGGATCTACCAAGTCAATCTCAACAACCGGAATGTGGAGCATTTCATCATGCTCTCTATCCCAGACATATGACCCGCGCGCACCATCGCGAACCGCCACAAGATCCGTTCCAAATTTCGACCAGACCTTCAGGACAGTCAGGGGATCGTCAGAATCTGCAATACCGGACGCTGACGGCCAATCCGGGGTGACGATATCGACACGCTTGAAGTATCCCAGCATCGCTTCCCGGTTTGTCCAGTGATGGTAATCGATGATCGGTTCAAGGGAATAGATCGCCCCATTCCGCTTCAGATCCAACGCAGCATTTGCCATGGGCTCGTCAACAAATTCGGTGATGAGATGGACAACCTTGGGAGATTGACAACTTTCAGGGATGGGGATCTCCCTGGCAAGCATTTTTCCCATGAACTTCATAAAAGCTTCTTTTCGCTTTTCAAAATCCATCTCATTGGTCATATACTCGTTCTCATCATATGCCATCAGACCGCGCGCTGTGGGAAGGTCGTCGTACTGCATCCATCCCGAAAGGTCAAGGTCAAGCTCAAGCAGGTTCTTCCTGGGGCCGTTGGGGATATCCGACCCGGAACGGGTCAGCAAAGCGACCGAAGGATCCCATAACCGCGCCCCAAAAGCGCCCTGAGGCCTGCCGCCGCCCAACAGCTCATGAACGATTTCGCCCGTCTTGAGGCGGATATCATCGATAATGATTTTGCCGTAAATTACATAATCCGTCATTAATCTGCCGTTGCCCTTATTTATGCTGCCCGGTCGGGGATGGCCTTGACAAACAATTTGCGTTTGCGGGGGCCGTCAAATTCAGCAAAGACAATCCCTTGCGAATGTCCAACCATCAATTCACCTTTATGCAGGATGAAGGTGGCTTCAATACCCATAATCGCTGACTTGACATGGCCGGCAGCGTCCGTAGGCGTATCATTCTGATGCAGGAAATCAAACCGGGTCGGGATGAGGCGATCCATCTCACTCATGATGTCATTCGGCGTGTTAGGATCCCAGAAGGAATTAATAAACAGGCCGCCAGTTGAGTGCGGATTAAATACCAGACATAAACCTTCCTGAACACCGCATTCTTTTACGAAAGCCTTCACTTCCGCTGTCAGATCAACCCAGTCATGGCGATCATGTGTTTCAAATTCAATAACCTTAATCATGTTTTGCTCCCTGTATCTGTCGCATCATTTCCTGACGTGCTGCCATAACATCCTCATTATCAGTCATGAACATGCAGCGTCCGAGTTCTTTGGTCAAATAATAAGCAAATGTCGTTCCGGCAATATAATACAAAAGCGGTGAAAAAGCTTCACGGGTCTCACCCTGAACCGGGAAGACAAAATCCGCCAGTTCGGCGATCTCGGTATCCTGCGATGAAACAACTGCCAGCAAAGGATGCCCAATGAGTTTCACACCCTTTGCCAGCTCCAACGCCCGCCAATAGCTCCTGCCGGGAGGCGCGACCAGGAACACCGGGAAGTCAAGGGGATATGAAAACCGTTCGACATGCGCCCATTCCTCAAGGTCCTGAATGCCGGGGAAGACCCCTGCTGATTCCACAACTTTAGCGCCAGAGAAATAAGCACTCCCAAAAGACGGTCCGCTGCCGACAAACGAGATCAAATCGGCACCTTTGACGGCTTTAGCGGCAGCCATTGCGGGGTTGATCGCTGCCTGATAGGTCTGATCCACCGTATCAGCCAGATCAATGATTTCATTCCGGAGCTGATTGGCATCTTCCATGTGGTAATGCCGCTTGATTTCACCGATTCTGATCGCAAGGCTGAGCAATCCCATGACAGATGCTGTATATGTTCGGATCCCAGGCGAACGTCCCAACTCGGGAAGCTGGGCCGAGATCATCCTGCCCGCCACATCAGCAACTCGGGAATCCTCATTGCCCACCAGGCCCGCAACCAGCACCTTTTCACTGATTTCACGTGCCTTCCTGACAGATTCCACAACTTTTGACGACCCGCCGGAAGCGGAAATTCCAACCACCAGGGTGTCCCTGGGGAAGTTGTAGGGGACAAAGTCTGAATCGTAAGCCAGGAATTGAAACGCAGGTGTTGGATAATAAGCGGTTTTTGCGAATTCACCAAAGGCCATTTCCGTCGCCAGGGCGGCATGATATGAGTCGCCGTCCCCAAGCGCAAATACCCTGTGAAGCGATTCAAGCTCAAGTGCGCTGAACGCTTTTCGCACGGAGGAATCAATCTGCTTAAAATTGTCTCGATGAATGTCCCCAAGCGTGGCCATTTGATCGAGGATCAGTTCAGGTTGCATATTATTTTTCATAGTGATCCTTTTAGCTATTTTTCAAGTGATCTGACAATGCCGACATACTCTTTAACAATATTTTCGTCGATTGCACTGCCCCATTTCCCGTTCTCAAAGCAGGAGCCCACCAGAGCGCCATCCGCCAGGGAGAGACGGCTTTTGACGTTTTCAAGGTTCGTGGCGCCGCCCAGGATAACGGGCGTATCGGGGTTCATCTTCTTGATCTGAGTCACCATGGCATTGTTCTTATCTTCATCGCCATGCATGACCTCAACAGCGTCCGCACCAGCCATCATGGCCATTCGGGCACGCTGTTCGATGGGCAGGTCTCCGCCCACCCAGTCAAAATGGTAACCCTGAATCTCAGAAATAATACCGATACCCTGAGCGCCAATCAGTTTTCGGTAATTAGCAACCTTCAAGGGGTCAGCGTTTATGATACCAAAAGCGGATGTGGTCGTCCCAATCAAGGCGGTTGCCCTTGTGAACACGGCGCCTGCCGCCTTTGCCACACCGAGCGAGGGCGTGATGCAGTTCCACATGATTTGGGCGCCTACATGGAATTCCGGCCCTGTCACTTGTTTCACCGCATGGGTGATGATTGCCAGCGCTGAAACCCGGGCATAATCTGCATCATCCGTTGAAGGATAGATCTTGTCAACTGTCTGGACCAGGCAGCCATCCGCCCCGCCTTTATACAAGGCCTGAGCGTCTTTGACTGCCTTTTCGTATGATTCCTCAAACATCCCATCTTCAAATAAGGGCGTGCCGGGTAAAGGCTTTAAGTGAATTAATCCAAAAACTAACTTTTTCTTACCAAGATTGGCAAATATGGTCATGATTTCTCCTTAGAAATTTAATTTCAGATCTCCAGGGTCATAATCCAAGGGGAATGACTCTGAGTCTGGTGCATTGCTCCAGCTTTGTAAGGTCTGCCCGCCGTCAATTAACAACATAGACCCTGTGATATGCCTGGCATCATCCGAAGCCAGGAAAACAACCGCCGCGACCACGTCTTCCGGCTGCCCCGCCCGCCTGAGCGGGATCCGCAACGCAAATTTGTCATAGCGCGCTTTCCGTTCTTCGGGCGACCCGCCAGAAAGCGGGGTATTGATGACCCCGGGGCAGATAGCATTCACACGCACCCCATAACGGCCTAACTGCAGGGCCAGGCTTTTGGTCAGCCCGGAAACGCCCTCTTTGCTTGCCATATAGGCTGCCCCCTCAAGGCCGGTATCCCAACCCGCCATAGAAGAGGCCATGGTGACAATCGCGTTGCCCGGTGATTTAATCACTGAAGGTATCGTAAACTTGCAGGTGTAAAAACACCCGTTCAGGTTCGTAGCAATCACTTTATTCCACTGCTCAACCGGTAATTCAGCGACCTGACCGCCCCCGCCAATGCCCGCGTTGGCAAACACAACATTCAATTCTCCGGACATGTCAATCGCATTTTCGATTGCAGCTTGCTGATCTTCCGGTTCGGTGACGTCCGCCTGAAAAAAGTGGCAGCGATCCTCCGGAACCTCAGCCTCATCGGTCAGGCTTGATCTTGAACCGGGGAGTGCTTTGTCAATGATACTGACACGGGCACCTTCCCGCAGGAATCGAATACCAGTTGCGCGTCCGATCCCGCTTGCGCCCCCAGTAACCAGGGCATGTCTACCTTTAAAACGGTCCATCAGACCCTTCCTACCCTTTCAACCCGCTCATTGCAACACTCTCATAGAAATAACGCTGCAGGAACAGGAACAGGATAATGATTGGGCCTGAAGCCAGGGCCATGGCCGCAAAGACAACGCCCCAGTTCGGTTCCGATTCTGTAAATTGCGACGCGACAGCCACCTGGACCGGATACAGGTTTTTGGTGCTGATGGCGATCAACGGCCAATAGAATTCGTTCCAGATAAACTGGAATTCCATGAGCGAGACGGTGACCAGACCCGGGATTGTATTAGGGATCACAATCCGCCAGAGGATCTGCCATTTATTTGCGCCATCAATGATCGCCGCCTCATCATACTCGTAGGGTAAATCTGACATAAATTGCGTCAACAGGAAAACAATGAACGGGCTGGCATACCAGGGAACCACCAAAGCCCAAAAGCTATTGATAATTCCCAAAGAATCAACCACCAGATAAAGCGGAACCATCACCACCTGGCTGGGGATCATCATCGTCGCGACCACAAAGACCAGCAGATATTTCTTGCCCGGAAACCATAAGCGGCCAAAGAAATAGGCAGCTGAAGTATTAAATATCAGGGACAGACACACAACAACGATTGCAGATAACAGCGAAATGAGCAGGTTCCGGCTGATGTCCCAGCCCATACTGGTCCCTAACGGGTCAAGGCCTAATGTTTTCGCGTAATTTTGAAGCGTTAATCCTTCAAAAGGAATAAACGTCCGCAAAGAGATCGGATAAGCGTTTTGCCAGATCGCTCTCGAATCCCGCACACTGTTGCCAATAACATAAAACAGCGGCATGATGAAGACAATGGCAATCAGGATATACACAACAACGGTAAAGATCGCATTGAGGGTTTTCCGCATCACCGCTTTCTGATGAAGTTTTTTAGCAATCTGATCGTGTTCTTCTTTAGAAATCTTATTAATTATCATTGGGATCTCCGGTTAGTAATCCCGCTTGAATAATCGCATCTGCAAAACGCTAACGATTAATAAAACGAAAAGTAAGACCATGGACATCGCTGAGGCATAACCCATCTCGCCAAACTGGAAGGCCTTCGAATAGATATAGTACACAATCACATTCGTTGCCCTGCTGGGCCCGCCCTGAGTCAGCGAATAGACTGGTATAAAGACCTGGAACGCCCCCAGTGTCGCCCAGACTGTCACAAACATCAATTGACGACTGATCATAGGGATCGTGATCTTCCAAAACCTTTGCCAGTTATTCGCGCCGTCAACAATCGCGGCTTCATACATTTCACCCGGGATGCTCTTAAGCCCTGCAGCAAGGACAATTACACTGTAACCGACATTCTTCCAGATGGAGATCATCGCAATAGTTGGCAGCGCGTTATTCTTATCCATCAAGAAGGAGATCCGCGGCAATCCAAAGCTGCGAATGATGCCGTTCACAAGTCCAACATCTTTATTCAAGAGCATGCCCCAGATAATTGAGACAACAACGAAGGATGTCACAACCGGGATAAAGATTATCGCTCGAATCACACCCATGCCCGGTTTACGCTGATTGGAAAATAAAGCCAGGAGCATGGCCAGGGCAACGACAATGGGCACGTACATCAGAAAGAATTTGGCTGTCACACCCATGCTCTGCCAAAACAACCTGTCTCCGAACAGCCGCACATAATTTCCAAAACCCAGGTACTTCCGGAACCCCCCAAGAAGACTGTATTCCCAGAAACTCGCCCTTGCTGACCAAATAATTGGAAAATACCTGAACACCAGAAAGTTCACCAAAGCGGGGAGCGCGAACAAAATCGCAGTGAAGGCGTCCTTGAACTTCTTGCGCTTCCACCATGGCGCTCGGGAGATCTCAAGCTTAGATATCGCAGCCATAAATAAGTCCTTTATGATTCCATTTTTTAATCAGGGTCTCCAGTGATTGGAGACCCTGATGAACATCATCGTGGAGCGATTACTCGTTCCAACCTTCATACTTTTGAGCAGCTTCTTCCATCAACTCAGCATACTCCGTTGCCAACCCTGCCACATCTTCCTCGCCAGCCATAAGGCTGACCCAGAATTGTGTGAACAGCGCGTTGTATTCGGTGTAGGCGGGGGTCATGATACGGGGTGCACCATATTCCAGGAAGAATTCAGCCATCAGACTGCGCGGATTCTCTGGATCAGTGAATTCATCAATGCTGTTGTAGAGATTCACATTCGCAGGTAACTGGTTCTTGTACTGCCAGATGTATTCAGCGCCGGCATCGCTTGCAGCAAATTTGACAAAGGCCAGGGCCTCTTCAAAGTTCTCGGTGGTGGCGGTGATGCCATAGTGCCAGGAACCTGTCTGACAGATCGGGGTCACAAAATATGGCGGCTCAATAGCGCCCATATTGAATTCCGGGAAGGAATCTTTCTGGGTGCCCATGATCATGTCCTGATAAACTGAAGTCGCAGCCAAACCGGTTAACATCTGGTTGGTCACCTGTTCAGCGGACATGACCTTATACTCATAGACCATGTCCTGAATGAATTCATAGGACTCAATGGCTTCAGGGGTGTCGAAATAGCCAACGAACGAGATACCGTCCTCACCAATACCTTCGTAGGTGGGTGAACCGGGTGTGCCGGCAGAACGGCCGGGAATGCGCCAGAAGTAGTCCCAGGGACCGGATGTTTCAAGGCCAAACACCTCAGGCGATCCATCGCCATCTTCATCTACCGTTAATTTCTGCCAGTTGGGAAGACCGGTGCCATCAACGCCATAGGTCCAGCCGGAAGGATCGGATACATCAATACCAGCGGCAGCGACCATGTCCTCGTTGAACCACATCAATTGGCATGACTGCGCCAAAGGTGGCCCATAGAAACGACCGTTCATGGAGCCTTCTTCAATTGACTGAGGCGCCCACTGCTGCATCTCTTCTTCAGTGAAGTAATCGGTTAGATCCATCAACACACCGTTATAAGCGAAGTGCTTGACATCCGGGCCATCAGCCTGAACGATATCAACCGACGAACCTGTTGCCACAGCCCTTGAAATGGCCGGGAACAATTCGGCGAAGGGTTTCGCGTCATATTCAACGGACACGTGAGACCACTTGCCGTCTTCGATGGTTTGGAACTCTGCGACCATCTCTTCAAAAGCCTGAGCTTCCAGCGGATCACTGATCTTTAAGAAACGAAGGACAACCGGTGCTTTATCGCCAGCAGGTTCTTCAACATCACCAGTGTCGCCAGTGTCAGCGCTCTCTTCCCCTGGTGCTGGTTCATTTACTTGGGGCCCACAAGCAGCTAAAACAAGGCTGAGGGCAAGTAAAATCCCAACAATCAACAAAATTGATTTTTTCATCTCTTCCTCCAATTAGGATTTCTGAACAACTAAAGACAAATAGGGTATCAAGGTCATTCTCTTATGGCCGGGCCTCCTTTCTAAGCATGTTATACAGGTTGTTCATTCAAATTCAGATTGAGGGGTCGGTAAAATGTCGTCTCAAACTGATATTTGTCACCAAGGAACAGAGAATAGTTGACCTCAATCGGCACACAACCCTCTGTGTATGTCACACCTCGAAACCAGATCAAGGGCGCGCCAGGCGCTGTGTTCAAAAGCTCAGCCACTTCCGTACTGGCAGGAACTGCGGCGATCAACGCTTTGCTGTCGATTAATTCCCGTTGTGTGATCCGGTAATACAGAGAATAGAAGGATTCATTTGAAAGATCATATTCCAGCATCCGGTCGCCCAGCTCTTTACGGACAAAGGTGTTCATGATGACAGTTGGCTCATTGTTCAGCAAGCGAAGGCGGCGAAAACGCCAGAAGTGTTCTTCCATATCCAGCGGCAGGGCAAAAAGGTCCAATAGGCTTTGGGTGCCTGTCAGCAGCTCTTTTTCAAGCAGTTTCGCGCCTGGTTGATATCCCTGTTGTTTGATGGATTTTGTGAATCCCTGAATCTGGATTTGGGACTGCCCAACCTTTTTCTCTTTGACGATGGTCCCCTTACCCTGCACCCGTTCGATCAAATCCATTTTGGCCAGTTCATCCAGTGCACGCCGGACTGTAATGCGGCTTAATTCATGCTGCTCGCAAAGCTGCTGTTCTGTCGGCAACAGGACGCCTGGCCCTAATTCCCCCAGCAGGATTTTATCCTGTAATTGATTTTTGAGCTGCACATACAGAGGTGTTGAACTCATTTTCGATATACCCATTTTGTCTCTCCTGTTTGTTATAACAAGTTGTTCAGAACCAATTATACGGTGATGCTGAATTCCTTGCTGAGAACAATCTCCAACAAACAGGATAGGAACGAACGGACGTTTATCATTTTTAGTACTTCATATGTCATTATGATATAACCTATTTGTTATGACATATTTGTAATAATAAATAGGTTATATCATTAGCTTAACCGCTTGTCAAGACATGGTTAATAAAAAAACCATTCACTTTGTACGGATCAGGAGTCACACCAGGAAAAACGGGCATGCGCCCTTAGCGTGCACGAAAATAACTCACATAATATCTTCGTCCAAAGTTGATTTTATAATTTGCTGGGTTGATAATTAGGATTTTGGAGTATAATTTAAATGCCGGCTGCCCCCCTCAGCCGGCAAACTGGAGCCCACCTTTTGGTGGGCTTCAATTCTTTTCCCATTCCCAGCCCGAATCTCAGGTGAAAATAGTTGTGAACACCTGGAACAGACTGTAAGTCAACCCCATTAAACCATTCTAAGCTGCACCAAAACAATTATACTTAGGGCGACATGGATAAAGGGAAAGACTTCGGGAGGGACCGACAATCATGCGAGTGAGAATGGATTACGGACGCAATGGGCTTTGGGTGGAGGTGCCCGATCACGCTGATGTGTTTCTGGTCAGAGAGACCACCGGGATAACTGACGAGGTCGCAGAGGTTCAAATTGCCATCCAAAATCCTATTCAGTCTCCCCCATTAGGGTCGCTCGTTCGGGCTGGTATGAAGGTGGCCGTCGCCCATACGGACATCACGCGGGCTACCCCCAATGACCGGCTGCTCCCTGTCATCCTGAAAGAGCTGGAAAAGAGCGGCGTGAGCCGAAAGGACATTGTCCTGCTGAATGGCCTTGGCACCCATCGCCCTCAGACCCGGGATGAAATGACGCAAATGCTGGGCGCTGATCTCGTCAAGGATTACCTCTGCCTCCAGCATGATGCATATGATGATGCCGGCCTGGTATCTCTGGGCCAGACCGAACGAGGCCATCCCATCAGCCTCAATCGGAACTTGATCGAAGCGGATGTCAAAATCCTGACCGGTTTCATTGAACCCCATTTCTTTGCAGGATTCAGCGGCGGACCCAAAGCCATCCTGCCTGCGCTGGCAGGCGCGGAAAGCATCTTCGCCAACCACAGCCCGGCAATGATCGCTCACCCAAAAGCAACCTTTAATATCACCCATGGGAACCCCGTCTGGGAAGAAATGAAAGAAGTCGCTCTGAAGGTCGAAAACACTTTCCTCGTGAATGTCACGCTTGACCGTGAGAACCGGATTACAAATGTATTCGCTGGCGACCTGATCACCGCCCATGCCCAGGGCTGTAATTTTGTCAAAAGCGCCAGTGAGTTCGAGATCCCTGACCTATATGACGTTGTCATCACCACCAACAGCGGCTATCCGCTGGATCAGAATTTATACCAGTGCGTCAAAGGATTGGCCGCCGCCAGGCGCGCAGTCCGCAAAGGCGGCGCGATTCTGCTCCTTGCGGCCTGCGAAGAAGGCCTGCCGGACAACAGCGCTTACGCAAAAATCCTCAAACAGGCCGGGGGGGCCGCAGCGGTTCTCGACAGAATAGCAGAGGCCGATTCCGTCTGTCAGGATTCCTGGCAGGCTCAGATCCAGGCCCAGGTACAGATGGAAGCCGATGTTTACCTCTCCAGCGAAGGGCTCGACACCACACAAGTAAAAACCGCCTTATTGAATCCATGTACCAATCCGGATAGGGATATTCAAACTCTCATGGAGAAATATGGGCGGCGGGTGTGCGTGCTCCCCCAGGGGCCTCTCACAATCCTATCAAAATCATGAGATTCTGAACTAAAGACGACAAATGACGGAACTTTTGGTATGGGTAGGGAATATTTTTAGATTTATAATAATATTCAAATTCAATCTCAATCATCCCAGAATGGAGGGGTCGTGAAGTCATCCTTTGTCTTCGATAAAAAAGTTCGTAAAACCACAGCCCTGGTTTTACTACTGAGCATTCTCGTCATGCTTGCTGCTCAAGTCACCGCCTATGCGGCCATGACGGACGGATTCAAAGTTCAGGTGAGCAATGTGACCTTTGAGAACAAAAACGGCCTGATGGTCCGAGGCAAGCTCTTTCAGCCGGGAGGTACCAGCCCCGTGAACCCCGCACCCGGCGTCGTTTACCTGCACGGATATCAAAACAACCGTGAGACCTCAGACCCCTACGGCATCGAACTCGCACGCCGCGGGTTTGTCGTCATAACGCTGGACACGCTGGGGCGCGGCAACTCCGATAACCAGTTCTCAGAATCCGAGCCTGGCTTCGACCCCACCTATGGCGCTGAAACAGCCTTTGAATACCTGCAGGAGCTGCCTTTTGTGGATCCTGAACGCTGCGGCCTCGGCGGTCACAGTCTCGGCGGAGAAATGAGTTACCTGGCAGCGATGGAGAACCCCGATGTGAAAGCCATCGTTTTTTCAGGGTATGCTTACCTAGAAGACGCCACCTCTGACAATCCCAAAAACATGCTCATGATCTTCGGAAAATATGACGAATACCGGGAGCGGATGACCGGCACACAAGATTTCGAGGCGGAGTGGATGGACAGCCCTCAAACACTGGCAGCCATGGGCGCAACCGGTCTTCAGTTTGATACGACTTACGGGTCGTTTGAAGATGGTACCGCCCGCAGGGTTCACATGACCCATACCACCCATGTTGGAGAAAGTTTCGACAGAGGCGCGCTTGCGGAAGCTGTGACATGGTACAGTCAGGCACTCAACCCCGATGTCCCCCTCTCAATTCCAGCAGATCAGCAGATCTGGCGGATCAAGGAAATCGGGTCGCTGGTCGCCATGATCGCCGGCATCTTCAGCCTTCTGCCTGCTGCTATCCTGCTCCTTGGCATCAAACCTTTTTCGGTTCTCGTTGGGACCCCTTCTTCAACCTATGCCTGTGATAAAAAAACCTTCTGGAAGGCCTTCCTAATTAATTCAGTTTTGACCCTGCTCTTCCTGCCGCTGGTGATGGTGATCTTTGGGCTGCATGTTTATGTGGTCCCGATTGACAAAGTGTTTCCGATGATGATGGTCAATGGTGTAATCTTCTGGTTCCTGGTGATCAATATCATTGGTTTCTTCATCTTCCGGTCATGGGTTAATAAGCGCCGGGCGATAGATCCCGAGGTGAATTATAGGGAACTGGGCCTATCCGAAACAGAAGACCGGATCAGGCTGAGCTGGTCAAAGGTCTGGCGCGCCTTCCTGCTGGCGATTGTCCTGTTTGGCTTTGTCTATGCCCTGGAAGCGATTCCCGAAGCCCTGATGTTGATCGACTTCCGTTACATATTCCCCTATGCCAGCGACCTGACGGGGTATCGCTTATTGATGATGGCGCTGTATTTCCCCCTGTTCCTGATCGGATTCCTCCAGGTCAATATCCTGCTGCAGGGGCAGCTCCGCCCAAAGCCGGGAAAAAGCTGGCTGCATACTGTCGTGCGCAAATCCATTGTCGGGATCCTTTTTATGGTGATCCCCCTGGCATTTTACATGGCACTCCAATATATCCCACTCTATTTAACGGGATTCCTCCCCTTTGTGGGCCCTGGCGGCGCGCTGGTCGGTTTTGTGATCAACATCGAGCATATGATCGTCCTGCTGGCATTGATGGTCCCAATCTCCAGTCTGCTCTATGAAGCCACCGGCGAGGTCTATACCGGGGCAATCCTGAACGCCCTCATCGTGACCTGGATGTTCACCTCCTCGTCCGTGATTGCACCGCTTCCAATTTAACCTGCCAGACATCAAGTTACCAGGTCAACATACAACACAAAACACCGTTCCCGCAGGTTGTGGGAACGGTGTTCAGCTAATTACTGCATGGCTTTGTAAGTTATCGGCCATTCGGGTGGTTTTCAGTTTTTCTGGATACCGCTTGTGTTATCCAATCTTATAGCATTCCAGACTGGCAGAATAATCAGAGCATGGGATCAATTTCTGCGAGCACTTTGTTCCAGTGCTTAAGGAAACTATTGCGGAACTTGACAACCGGACCGAATTCCTCATACTCTTCTTTGCTGATACCGCCTTCTTCATAACCTCTGCGGTAGTCGGGGATCTTTTCCAACAGTTCATCAATGACATATTGAGGTACGGGGTTGAAAATCCGTTCAACAACGGGTGGATCAGATTCCAGCAATAGGTCAGCGGTACCCTTCCAGTTGATGGTTACGCATGCGTCGCTGCCTACCATCTCGGTGAAATGCTGGGTGCCCCGCGCACCGCCGCCAACAAAAGTTACATTGAAGCCCCTGTCGACATAGATCTGATACAACTTCCGGGCAATGGAAAGCCCTGCCTGGTAGAGAATATCATCCGAAATCTCGATCTGATCTCGTTGGACAACCTCTCTGAAATAGTCATCATAGATCCCGGTGATATGCGAGATATAAAATTTGGGAGACTTCCCCGATTCTTTCGTCACACGCTCATATATTTCGCAAAGATCCAGGGCTTGCTGGATGGCAAAGACTTCGGTTGCATTAATAGGGACATCTTCCGCAACAAGCATTTCCATAGCCTCCAGGCCGGATTCGATCGTCGGGATTTTACAGCAGATGTTCTCACTGACAGCCCAGTTCTTCCGTGCTTCGCGCAACACCACCTTGGGATCATCTTCATTGACGGGATCACCCTGAATGCTCACATACCCATTTTCGCCAGGATACTGCTCGTAGAGAGGCATAAACTTCTCTGCAATTCTCCCAACCAGCCGGCGCTGAAGCTCTTCCTGTGCCTCCGTTGCTGATGCAGCGGTCTTTACGACTTCCTTCAGTACACTTTTGACATATTCCTGCTCGCCTGGATAGTCAAAAAGCATCTTTCCAACATAAGCGGGGTTGCACGTACATCCCATGGCACCCGCCTCAATCGCCCAATCCGCTTCCTCTCTGGATGGGTTATTGATCCAGAACTTCGTCGGGGTCAGGGATTGAACTCTTTTAAAGTATGTCATGCTAATACTCCTTTCGTCTATTTTCCTTATGACACATGTGCGTTCTGGCCGCCGTCAACAAACAAGGCCACCCCTGTAATGAACCTGCTCTCATCCGAAGCCAGAAAGAGGACCGATTGCGCAATTTCTTCCGTCGTTCCCAATCTCCCGATGGGGAGTGATTCTACAAACTCACTCAACGCTTCCGGGGTTCTTCCCCCTCGAATCATTGGGGTATCCGTCGGCCCGGGACAGATGCAGTTCACCCGGATGCCGTCCCGGAGATAATCACAGGCAGCGGCTTTGGTCATCCCGGTGACTGCAAATTTACTCGTTGCATACGGGAAAATATTCGCCTTGGTCCCCTGGACGCCGACCGAGGAGGAGGTCAGAATGATTGAACCGCCGCCTTTGCTTTGCATGAGGGGAATAACAGCTTTGCACAGGTAAAACGACCCCGTGACATTGACATCCATGACGTTCTGCCACACCTGGAGATCCGTTTCCGCCAGTTTCGAGCGGTTATAGATCGCAATGCTGTTATACAGGATATCGGGTGCACCAAATTCCTTGCAGGTAATAGCCACCATGTTCTCGACATCCTGCCAACTGCTCACATCCATCTGAACAGCAAGAGCTTTGCCGCCCATTTTCTCAATCTCGGCGCAGGTCTCTTTGGCTAATTCCAAATTCAGATCAGCAACGACAACCTTCGCACCTTCACGCGCCATGGAGATGGCGACCTGTGCACCTATCCCCATGGCACCGCCTGCAACAATCGCTGTCTTGGATTTTAAACGCATTTAGTTCACCTCTGGTTCAATTTCGATAACCTCGCCGGGGTCGGGGACATAAGCGCGGATTTCCTTTTCAGGATCCTCCTGGTTGGCTTTCTCGATCCCTTCGATGAAGAGATCAATATCCGGATGGTTTTCCCGGCTGAGATAGTGACACAAAATCGCATGCCGGACGCCCAGCCATTTTGCCGCCAGCGCGCCTTCATCCCCGCTCATCTCATTGCCAAAATGATCCTTCAACCCGACCGATAATAAACAATCCTGTTCCAATTCACAGGCTCCCATCCAGCCAACCGCTGTAGATCGCAAGTGCTTCGTGTAGGGAACGTATT